>NZ_JARWGJ010000063.1:0-43733 GCF_040409695.1 Longimonas sp. | reverse complement strand
GCGCTACTACCTGCGCTACGGCAACCAGGACCTGCCCGAAGACGGTTCCGCCCCCGAGATCACCTGGGCTGGGGCCGAGCACGTCTCCCGCGCGGTGCTCGTGGGCACGCCCAACGCCGGCTCCGCCAAAGCGCTGCGCCAGATGGTGGAGGGGAAACGCACCTCACGCCTCACACCGGACTACGCTCCTGCGATCCTCGGCACCATGCCCGCCGGGTATCAGTTGCTGCCGCGAGGACGTCATGGCGCCTTGGTGGATGCCGAGGATCCCAGCGTAACGATTGACTCGCTGTTTGCCCCGGACTTCTGGCAGCGGATGGGGTGGGGCCTGGCGGATCCCGAGCAAGATGCGGTGCTCCAGCAGCTCCTGCCGGACGTAGAGGACACCCGCGAGCGCCGCCGTATTGCGCTCGACCACCAGCGGAAGAGCCTGGAACGCGCCCGGCAGTTCACCGCAGCGCTCGACATCCCAGCCACGCCGCCGCCCACCACCGAAATCGCCCTCATTGCCGGTGATGCCGAGCCTACGCTATCCCGCCTGTCGGTGGACCGCACCACCGGCACGCTCTCTGATGCAGGCGAAGCTCCGGGCGATGGCACCGTACTGCGCTCCAGTGCACTCATGGACGAGCGGGTGAATGGGACCTGGCAGCCCACGCTCAATTCGCCCATCCAGTGGTCGCAGGTCACCTTTCTGTTTGCTGACCACATCGCCATGACGCGCGATCCGGCGTTCACCGACAACCTGCTTTACTACCTGTTGGAAGCGCCACGCTGACTCCTAACTCGCACACCGACCGCTTTCCCGCTCCATGCTATGCTGTTCGAGTTTTGGTTCATGCTTCCTGTGGCTATCCTCATTGCCACCATTGCGATGGGATCGGGCGTCGAAGGCGCCACCTTCTTCTCTCCCTTCTTCATGATCGTGCTTGGGCTCGACCCGGTTACGGCCATTGGCGTTGGACTCATCACCGAAGTGTTTGGCTTTAGCAGCGGACTCTATGCCTACCACACGCGCGGCGCCATCGACTACAAAATGGGCCGTGACCTGCTTCTCGTTACTGTGCCTGCGGCGCTCTTTGGCGTGTGGGTGGCCCACTTTGTGCCTGCCGACATCCTGAAGGCGATCCTGGGTATGGGCCTCGTCATTGTAGCGATGAGCTTTCTGCGCACCCCCGACGACGACCTGGAGCAGCAGCTGGATGCGCGGGCGCAACAACCCAAAGAACACGCCGAGCGCTGCCTCGTGACGACCAACGGCACGCAGCACTGCTACACCGTCTTCAACCGCACCGAGGGGCTGCTCACTGGCGGCATTGGCGGTACGTTTATTGGAATGCTCTCAACCGGACTCGGCGAACTGAACGGCTACCTGCTCTTGCAACGCTGCCGCATTCCGAGCACCGTCGCTATTGCCACAAGCGTGTTCGTGGTGGCTATTACTGCCCTTGCTGCCTCCGTTACCCACGCTGTGCAGCTCGCCACCGCCGATGCCGAAGCGGTCAACCAGGTCCTGCGCATCCTGCTGTTTACCGTGCCCGGCGTGCTTATTGGTGGACAGCTGGGTCCCCGTGCTACCGCAAAAATTCCTGACGATGTGTTGGAGAAGGGCATGGGGGTGCTCTTCCTCATCGTGGCTACTGTCGTCCTGACAGAGGCCGCACTCGCATAACCGTTAGGCGCCGCCGGCCGCGCTCCGCACCCCGCTCTTCGGCACTGCTCTGCCTTGCCCAGCCGCTACCGTGCCCGGCCGCTACCGTGCCTTTCATCTGGCCCTACCCCGATTGCGCAAGGTCTTCCTCCATGCGGTTTACAAGCAGCCGGTACGCGCCGCGTAGCACCAGATGGGGAACATGCGCGTCGATGCGGGGGAGCGTATCCTGAAGCAGCGAAGCGGCTCCGCCTGTCAGCAGAATTCGAGGCGTGTCAGGTAGCGTTGCCTCCAGGCGGGCTACCAGGCCTTCGGCCATTCCGGCAAAACCGTGCATGATACCGCTCTGCAGCGCGTGCTCGGTAGAGGTGCCGGTAGGATGCGCGGGCACGTTCAGGTCAATAGCAGGGAGCTGTGCACCGCCTGTGGCCAGTGCATCACGCAGCAGGCGCGGTCCCGGTGCGATCACCCCGCCCAGGTACGTTGCGTCGTGACGAACCACCTCGATGGTGAGGGCCGTGCCGGCGTCAACCGCGAGCACGCTGCGTGCCGGATTGGCCTCGGTGGCCATGCCGTAGTCGAGCCAGGCTGCTGCAGCGGCTGCCAGCCGATCGGTGCCGAGCGTCTGCGGTGTTTTGTAGGCAAGCGTAAACGGCAGCCAGCCTTCGGTCTGTAGCACACGTGCAGGCGCTCCTGTGGAGGCCGTTACAGCAGCCTGTGCGGGCGCGTTCGCGTCGGGAACGACCGATACGATTCCGGCGCGTACTCCCGCATCTGGAAGCACGTCTTTCAGTGCGGCCTGCCAGGCAGCGGGATGCGCGAAATCACTTCGATCGAGCTCCAGGCGCCCTGTATCCCGAAGAACCCCATTGGCAAATTGCCCCCACTTTACAGCGCTGTTTCCGATATCAAGAATAAGCCAGGATGTAGCCATCAAGATGGGGTCATGATTACGTAGGTTCTGCTGAAGGCGCACATCACGCCGTCCGGGTGGTTACCTCGCCTGCATGAAAGGCCTGCACACCGCGAGGCGTGCGAAGGCGAAGCGCCCCCGATGGGTCGATGCCTACAACCGTGCCCGTGGCTGTACGTTCGGCCCCCGGCACACGCACCGTAATGGTTTTGCCGTAATGCAGCATTTGTTCGGTATATGCCGTGCGCAGCGCCGTGCGGGCATCGGGGTCGTGCAGGGCATCGTACCGCGCTTCCAGCTGCTTCATGAGCGCAGCCCAGAGCGGCGCACGGGGCACAGAGCGGCCCACCTGCATACGGAGGGATGTGGCCTCTGCGCCGGAAGGCAGCTCGGTCTGATTCACGTTCAGTCCGATGCCCAACACGACAGGAGAGCGCCGGGGGGATGCCTTCGCTGTTGCTCGCATCGACGTCTCCAGCAGCATCCCGCAGCACTTGCGTCCACCAATGAGCACATCATTGGGCCACTTGATCTGTGGCGGATCGGCGAGTGGATAGGTACCCAGCACATCCGCGACCGCCAGACTGGCAGCGAGCGGGATGAGCGAAAGCAACTCCGTAGGCAGTTCCGGGCGCAGCACGACCGACCCGGTGAGCGCCTGGTGCGGCGGTGCCACCCACGAGCGCCCGTGGCGTCCGCGGCCTGCCGTCTGCTGCTCAGCTAGCACAACTGCCCCTTCAGGAGCGCCCTCTTGGGCCCATTCGGCCGCCAAAGCATTGGTAGACCCTACAGCATGGTGATAGCGCAGCGACCGGCCAAAGCGTTCGGTGGTGAGCGCCGAAGCGATGGCATCGGGGAGCAGCGTATCGGTCATAGGCAGCTTACAGAAGATGGGGAAGCACCATGCGATTATGCAGCCAGCCAGATGGCAGTAGCCAGCACGGCCAGAACGAGCGTCCATAGCACCAGTGCCCAGCGGGTGGCTTTCTTGGCTTGCTCGGTCTTGTACCACGTCATCGGGCGTACGCCCATCACCAGGAAGGTGAGCACCGAGGCCAGGTTCACCCCCGCCACATTGGTAACCAGCAGCAGCGCCGCCTGGTAGGCCAGGTCGTGCTCGCCGCTCCCGGCCAGCAGCCCCACAGCCACCAGAGGTGGCACCAGAGCCACAGCAACCATCACCCCGACAATCGCAGTAGACAGTCCACGCGTTACCGCCAGCGCACCTGCTATACCAGCAGCCACGGCCAGTGCAACGTCGGGCAGCCCGATCGCCGTGCGCAGCGCAATCTCAGACTGGCCCGGGTCGACCGGCAAAACCAGCCCCATACCGAACGCCAGACTGAGTCCGGCAAGCAATCCACTCAGGTTGGTCTTCAGACTTTTCACGATGAGCGACCGGTCTGCCAGCGTGGTGCCGAGCCCGAGTGCAATGTTGGGCCCGATGAGCGGTGCGATTACCATGGCCCCGATAACGACAGCGGTATTGTCGCGCATCATCCCCCCGGCTGCTACCACCACCGAAAGCGCCACAAGAGCAAAGTAGACACCACGCATCTTCACCGAGTCGCTCATATCCTGATACAGCTCCTCGCGACTGATGCGATCGGAGCCGTTCGTCGACTTACGCTCTTCGTCTTCATCTGGACGTGGCAGCGTCGCCTCGATAGGCGACACCACGATGCGGTAGTCCTTGGTGTGGCCCATCTGCTTCTGCAGGCGTTCCAGCGCCGCCTCGGTGAGCGTGCCATCGACAATCAGACGCTCCAGCACACGTCCATCGGCAAGCGTAACCGTGTGGCGATCTACAATGGGCACATCGGCGCCCAGTTTTCCGAGAGTCTCCTGCGTATCGGGCAGGTAGACATCTATCTGTTGAAATGCCATATGGGTTTTGAGGGATGCAGAAGGCGGCGTCTGACGTGCCGGTATAAGGTCTTACGCGACACGGCTATCGATTTCGTCCGTACGATTCGTGACTGGACACCCAGTCTGACGATGAAATTGCCGCGCCCAACGACAGTTCGCCTGCCAGCGCGACCCCCGCAACAATTTCTGCAAACTTACGCACTTTTCCCTTTCCGTAACAACCGAGCATCTCCAGGCATTCGCGCTGCGTGGGCAGCCCCGTACCGCCTCCGTAGGTAGCTACAATGAGCGAGGGGATCGTGAGCGAGATTTTCAGATCGCCCTCGTCGGTCACATCGGTGTAGAGCACGCCAGCCGAAGACTCCGACACGTTGGCAACATCCTGCCCGGTAGCGATGAACATCGCCGTAATGGCATTCGGCGAGTGCGCACCGTTGTTGTTCGCCCCCGAGAGGAAGGCGCCGACCGTTGACACGTTCCAATGGTAGTGCAGGCTCTCCGGGTCGACCCGCATATGCTGCTCCAGCACCGACCGGTCGATGGTCGCTTCGGCGGTAACACGCTTGCCGCGCGTACGCATCACGTTCACCTGTGAGGCCTTCTTGTCGGTAGCAAAATTGGACTCAAGGTAGAAATGCTCAATCGGATCAGGATAGTTATCCAGAATCCACCCGCAGGCCGTGAAGGTGGCACGCCCCACCATGTTCTGTCCGGCTGCATCGCCGGTGCGATAGTTGAAACGCAGGTACGCAAAGTTATTCGACAGGTAGGTGTCAATATAGAGCAGCTTGGCCACGCTGGAGGTAGACTCGGCTTCGCGCCGCACATCGTCCATGTGGTTGTCGACCCAGTCTCTAAACTCGCGCGCTTCCCGCGCATCCGAAAACACAAAAACCGGTGCCCGCTGCATGCAATCGTTGACAACGGTGGCTTTCACGCCGCCACTCATATTTACCACCTTGATGCCCCGGTTGTACGAAGCAACCAGCGTGCCTTCAGAGGTGGCCATGGGTATCAGGAATTCGCCCTGCGCATGCTCCCCGTTCACCTGCAGCGGTCCGGCAATGCCCAGCGGCACCTGCGACACCCCTACAAAGTGCTCAATATTTCCTTGTGTAAGGTGGGGGTCGAACGAGTGCTCAAAACTGTGTGTGGGGTTCGTTTCTGTAAAGGAGCGGAGAAACGCCTGTCGTTCTTCGATTGCCGCCTCACTGTAATCATCGTCTTTATTCCGTGGGATACGGGGCAGCGTCTCTTCATTGGCGGTAATTGCGTCTTCGACCGTGAAGTCGAGCGATCCGAATGGCTTGCTTTTGAACGCGATGGAAATGCTATGCTTTCCTACACCCAGCGCCTCTGTATCACACACCACACTGAGCGTGCGGCGGAGCGGAAAGTCGATCGTGGTGCCCTTCTCAAGATCGGGGGCGGCCAGCGTCGTCCCGTCACCGAGATGCAAGCGTATGTCTGAAAGCGCTACCGGCTCCCCGTCAATCTTGACGCCTTTGAGCTGTGTAAGGGTTGCGTCTTTCAGGCGGTTCTTGATAGCAAACTGAACCCCCTGGTCGGTATTTTCGAGGCTGCCAAAGGTGTATAGCTGCTTAAGGATCATACTTGGAATCAACATAGGGACCTGGCTTTCATGATAAGAGCAAATGGGTACGGGTCATCTTTCCGTACAAAGCGGTTGGCAGTAAACGGTGCACGTAATAATAGCGCCTCACAATGTGCCGCGACGCATCGCAATGCATCGCACCGCACAATATCGCAAAAAGTTTAAAGAAATAACAAGGCATCCGTAAAGCAACGCGTCACACCACTGAACCTATAGGATAAGATGAAGCAATATACCGCCATACTGGTATCACAATCCATCTAAAACAGATGGGCCTGCGCAGGCGCTATCGGACTGTTCGCATCTTTACGATTGCCGTGTAACAACTCGCTGAATAGTTTCGTCAACGGCGTACGCAAGGTTGCTGTTTTTCACAGTCATACTGATGCACGCGCTGCTTCTGTGCACGCGCTGCGTTGCACTCTGTATATCGTCGCTCTCATAGGCTGGGCGGCCTGCTTTTACTGCTATTGTACCCTGGCTCTTTCTGTGATGCGTTTGCTGTCTTCGCTTCTTTTATACACCTGCGTCCTGGCCGGCGTGCTCCTCATTCTTGCTGCTGGTGCTGCTGGCGCCCATGCCCAAGCCTCTGAGGCCCCTTCTGCTGCGCTGAACGGATACGTGCGCGACGCCACAACCGGCGAAACCCTGCTGGGTGCAAACGTGCTGGTGCGTGAGGCCGAGCGCGGCGCAGCCACTAACAACGCCGGGTATTATACGATTGGCAACCTGGCGCCCGGCACGTATACCGTGCGGGCCTCGTACATCGGCTACCGAAGCACCGAGGAAACGGTTACGCTCGAAGCAGGCGAAGAGCGGCGCCTCGACCTGGAGCTGCTGCCCGACGACGTGGCGCTCGACCAGGTGATCGTCGAAGGCGATACCGAAGAGGCCGACCGTACCATCGGGGTAGAGCGGCTCTCTACCGACCTGATTCGCGAGCTGCCCGCCGTGCTTGAGCCCGACGTGTTTCGCTCGCTGCAGTACCTGCCCGGCATTAAAGCCGCCAGCGACTTTTCGAGTGGACTCTACATCCGCGGTGGGAGTCCCGACCAGACATTGATTCTGCTGGACCAGACCACTGTCTACAATCCGTCGCATTTCTTCGGGTTTTTCTCGACCTTCAACCCCGACGCGATCAAAGATGTACAGCTCTACAAGGGGGCTTTCCCGGCAGAGTACGGCGGGCGCATCGGCAGTGTCGTAGATATCTACAATAAGGATGGCAACCGCCGCGAAACCCGGGGCGGGCTCAGCGTGGGTCTCCTGGCCTCCCGCGCCTATGTTGAAGGACCGTACGGCGTAGACGAAGAGACCGACAGCGCCGCCGGGTCGTACATGGTGGCGGTGCGGCGCTCTACGCTTGAGCCGCTACTGGCCGTGCTGCGCGGTGCTGATGTTGAGGGCATCCCCGACCGCTTCTACTTCTACGACATCAACGCCAAGATCAACTATACGCTCACTGACGACGACCGCCTCTCGCTTTCGGTGTACGGCGGCCAGGACCAGCTCGACCTGGAGTTTCTCGACGACGGACAGTTTGACATCTCGTACGGCAACCGCACGGCAAGCGCAAACTGGACGCGCCTGGTCTCTTCGAGGCTCTTCACCTCGGTTACAGGTACCGCTTCGCGCTACCGCAGCACCCCCGTCGCCAACATTGCAGGTACCCAGTTCACACAGTCCAACGAGGTCACCGATGTCTCCCTGAAAGCTGATTTTGAGTACACCCCAACCCCCGAACATGAGATTAAAGCCGGACTGTGGGGCGGGGCGCTCTCGTTTGACCTGCGCAACACGTTCGACGGCATCGAGTCGTTTCAGCGCAACATCGAAAGCGGATACCTCGCGCTCTTCGTGCAAGACACCTACCGCCCAACTGATGCATGGCGCATTCGCGGCGGGCTGCGCGGCACGTACTTCGACCAGGGCAACTTCTGGCGCCTGGAGCCTCGTCTCTCGGTAGCCTACGACCTCAACCCCAGCCTGCGCTTGCAGGCGGCTTACGGACGCTACTATCAGTTCCTGACGCTCGAATCGAGCGAGCTCTTTACGGGCTTCGACTCGTGGCTCATGACCGACGACGGCGTGCCGCCGGCGTTTGGCGACCAGTGGGCCGTAGGCGTACAGACGCAGTGGGATGGTGGCTGGGAGGTCGAATCGGAGGCTTACATTCGCACCATGCGCGACCTGTTCGAACAAGATCCGTTTCTTCCCGACCTGTCGGGCCTCCCTTACAACGAAACGTTTCGGTTTGGACGCGGCATCGCCTACGGCAACGAATGGATCATCCGCCGCAACGAAGGTCCCGTTACGGGCTTCGTCGCCTACACGCTGAGCCGCACCGAACGGCAGTTTCCCGACGTAAACGTGAACCCGCAAGGACAGCCGAACTTCTACGTGCCGAAGTTCGACCGCACGCACGACCTGGATGTGGTGCTCAATTACAACTTGTCAGACCGCTGGCGCGCCACGGCGACCTTCAACTACGCCACCGGACAGCCTTATACCAATCCCCAGTTTCGATACAGCCTGCAAGACGACCCGCTGCAGTCCGACGTCTCGACACGCGACGTACTGGTTAGCCCTTTCAATAACGACCGGCTGCCTGCGTATCACCGCCTCGACCTCGGCGTGCAGCGCACCGGACGCTTTTTCGGACTCGCCGACATGGAGCTGCAGTTCCAGCTTATCAATGCCTATGGCCGCGAGAATATCTGGTTTTATCTGTTTGAGTTCGAAGACGACGGCTCTGTCACCCGCAATACCATCCCGCAGATTCCCGTGCCGCTGCCTAACGTTGCTCTCACCCTCACGTTTTAACTCTCATGCATACCGCTCCGCTTCACTGGCTGGCTATTGCGTGCATCTGTCTCTCCCTCGGTATTGGGCTGGGGGGATGCGACACGGTTGCGACCGACCCTGAGTCTGAGGTCGTTGTGGAGGCCTATCTAATCGCTGAAGAGCCCCTCCCTCCCGTGCGGCTCATGCAGTCCGTTGCCGCCACCGACCGCTTCGACCCGGAAGAGGCTGCCGTTCGCGGCGCTAACGTCGTGATTCAGCAGCTCGCTTCCGATGGCACCGCCACCGCCACGTATCCCTATGAAGAAACCACCCCAGGCCTCTACCGCTCCGTCGACGATCCGCCGCCCGTAATACCCCGGGCGCGCTATCGGCTCGACGTAACGACAACAGATGACCAGCAGGTGCGTGCTGAAACGACCGTTCCAGACACAATCGAGGTGATTCGCATCGAAAACACTGACGTCGTGTACCAGGGCCCCGAGCAGCCGCAGTTCACGATTCGTCCTACCCAGGCCACAGAGCGGCAGAACGTCTACGCATTCTCTATAACGTCGCTGCTGGACTTCGATCAGCGCAGTGATGACGAGCTCGCACAAGAACTTACGCCGTTCTATGCCGACGTGTACGACCCTGACGAAGATAACATTGCCGAGTTCAGGCGGGGTGCTTCTCCGCTCATCAACGAACGCACGTTTACCCGTAACGACGACGGCACCATCACGCTCGATGTGCCGTGGATCGGGTTTGCCTTCTACGGCCAGAACGACGTCGCCATCAACGCCCCTGATGAGAATTATTACGATCTGGTGCGCACGCAAGATGCACAGCAGGGCGGCCTGTCGCCTGGGGAAATTCCGAATGTGATTGACCGCATCGAGGGCGGTACAGGTATCTTTGGCAGTCTGTCGCGAACGTCCGCAACAATCACGGTAGAACGTCCTCCCGAGCTATAGCTGCCGCCACACTGTGTAGCGACCGAACTGTGTAGCGACCTGCATGCACACATGCAGCCTATCCACAGGAGTTACCGGTTGTGGGCAACTACGCGCCAGTAGGGCCCGGCTGGTCGAGCCAGAACGTGACGGGTCCATCGTTAACGAGATGGACGTCCATCATAGCGCCGAATACGCCCGTAGGAACCGGACGCTTCAGCGTAGCCTCAAGCTCACGCACAAACCGCTTGTAGAGCGCCCTGGCACGGTCGGGCGGGGCTGCATCCGTGAACGACGGGCGGTGCCCCTGGCTCGTGTCGCCACAGAGCGTAAACTGCGGCACAACAAGCGCTTCGCCTTCCGTATCCAGGAGCGAATGGTTCATTCGTCCTTCCGTGTCTGGAAAAATACGCAGATGCGCGCACTGGTGGGCAAGCGCATCAGCCTGCGTTTCCGTGTCGTTCTGGTGCACGCCCAACAGGATGAGCAGCCCAGAGTCGATGGCGCCAACCGTGTCGCCCTCTACCGTGACCGACGATTCGGAAACGCGCTGTACAAGTGCAATCATAAACGTGAGAAAACCGGGCTATGGATGAATGTGAATGGTCGACGCAGGGGCTGCTGTACAGCTCTACACAACTCTGCTTCTTGTTAGGCAAACAGCTTGTCAAACCGGCGGTCGAGCACCGAGCGTAGCGCGTCGAGTGCACGCCGCCGGTGGCTCACTGCATTTTTCTCTTCGGCCGTCATCTCAGCGAAGGTCTTTGTATGCCCTTCGGGGATAAACACCGGATCATACCCAAACCCTGCCTGTCCACGCGGTTCGTGGGCAATGGTGCCCCGGCAGATCCCCTCCACAGATGTCGTCGCCGCCGCTGTTACGATAGAAATGACGGTGCGAAACTGAGCGCCCCGCGTCGTTGCGCCCGCGAGATTATCGAGCAGATGAGCGATGTTATCCGCGTCGGTGGCATCCGGCCCGGCATAACGAGCCGTGTGCACACCCGGACGCCCGTCAAGCGCGTCTACTTCAAGTCCGGTATCATCGGCTATGGCGGGCTGCCTGGTATAGGCATGTATCGATTTTGCTTTCTTGCGTGCGTTGCCTTTCAGGGTCGGAGCGTCTTCATCAACATGAGGCGCGCTGGGCCACTCGTCGAGCGTATGTAAGGTAAGCGGCAGATCGTCGAGCAGCGTGCGAAACTCCGCGACCTTACCGGGATTGCGTGTGGCCAGAACCAGCGAGGGGGAAGAAGCCATGATGAATGCAGAGATAGGGAAAGAGGACAGAACGCAAATGCAGAAACACCGATATACGACTCTCGTAACGAATGAATGCCCGGGCTAAACAGGTCCGTGCACCCAATCAAGCGTCGCATAATGAAACAGATTACAATAACGAGGGATCTACTTTGGCTGTAGGTGTAAAAGTTCGGAATAACGAGTCGATTGATCGTGCACTTAAGCGGTTTCGCCGCCAGGTAAACCGGAGCCGTGTGCTTCGGGAGTATCGGCAGAATATGTCGTACTTGAAACCGTCTGAAGAGAAGCGGTTGAAGGAGAAGAAGGCGCGCCGCCGTCGACATCGCAACCGCGGCAACCGCAGAAAACGATTGTAAACATCGTACAGTTAGGGTCTGACAGGCAAACGAGTCGGTGGGCACCCACGGAGAGGTGCTCCGCTGCTTCGTAACGACGTACGGCTGCGCTCTGAAATGCAGTATTCGAGAGCGTGCAGTCTGCTCCCTGATTTCAGGCGCCACTGTACAGCACGCATCTCCGCTGGCCTCTCAAAGGCTGGCGAAGCCCGTAGGGCAGTCCTCACCATATGAGGGCTGCCCTTTCCGTGCGTACGGGTGGTACGTTTTCGCCTCATGCGGATTAGGCAGCGTCTGAAAGCTCTACGCAGGCTGCGCACCTACACCGCATCTTTTCGAGCACCTGCTTCTTCCGTCGCTATTTTTCTGTAGCTACCTTAGAGACCAGATATAAAAAAGCCCGGTCCCCCACCAGAGACCGGGCTTTGAGAGAAGTGATTGCATTTCCTGAACTGCACCTGGAAGACACGTGCTAAGCGCCAGCGTAACGCCGTCTCAGATATCGTTACAAAGTACCGACTCAGCGCCACTGAACGTCTATTTTAGGGAGAACACCCGTACAATCAGGTGAGCCTGATGGCCCTAAAAGCTGTTCTCGCAAAGATGTGGCAACAACTACGCTTAGCGGCAAGATAGACGAAGGGTCTCCTTTTGTTAAATGAACGTTAACACCAGATCTGTGTTGTATCGACATAGCTGGCATCCGCTGGCACCTGTCTACTCTATGCTTTATCGACCGGCTGCACCAACTCAAAGTGTCTCCTTTCGCTCCCAACGCATCCAGTTCGCCTGATGCACAAGCATCCTCTTTTGAGGGGCTGTTTCGCATGCACTACAGCGACTTGCGTAACTACGGGATGCGCCTGGTTCATCAGCATCAATGGATTGAAGATGCTATCCAAGACGTCTTTCTATCGCTTTGGCGGAGCGACACGCAACTGTCTGAGATCAATCATCCGCGCAGTTATCTCCTTTCGGCATTCCGGCGGCGTCTTCTAAAGCGCATACAGTCTGAGCGCGACCGTCATTCCCAGCGCGAATCACTTGCACCTCACTTCGACGCCTTTATCCTTTCTAAGGAGGAACTGCTTACGGCTCACGAGCACAAAGCTGAGCAGCAAGCCAACGTGCAAAAAGCCATACAAACCCTCTCAGAACGGCGACGAGAAGCCCTTTACCTCCGATTTAACCACGGACTTACGCATCCCGAAATTGCTGATGTTATGGCTATCACTCACCAAACAGCTCGAAACTACGTGTCAGAAGCACTTTCACATATTCGTAAACATATCAAGACTGTCGACGCGTCATGATTGAGGCCCTAACCGTGTCCAACAAAGTGCCTATGGTAGGCAGGCCCAGAGCAATAAAGCCAATTCTTTACGGTGGCCACCTTGTTACATTTTCGTTTCAATTCAGAAGCGTACACCTGCCCTTTTGGTGTCTCTTACACAGTGAACAGAGCACACACATAGCAGGAATGCTTCTGTGTTTCCCGTATTAGCTACCATCCTCCTTTATATGAGCGACCGCCACGAGGCACTTGTCGAACATCTGCTCGGCGAGCCGTCGTTTCAGCGATGGGCGCACCCCGAGATGTTGCACAATGCCGAGGATGACGCTCAATGGCGCGCCTGGGCGCAGCAGAGCGACGCGCACGCTCGGGCCGTTCGCGAAGCGAAACGCTCGGTGCAGGCTGTGGAGTTTAGCGACACGATGCAAGACCCCGAGCTCGTCGACGCCGCCTGGGAACGACTTGAACAGGCACGCACCGGCGCTTCCATGGCAGATGCCAGTACGGATGCCCGTACGGCACCGACGCGTGCTCCCAACCGTCGCCCCCGGCGCACGAAGCGTCCATCATCGCAGCGACATGCCTGGACATGGGGCGCTACGGCCCTGGTCGTTCTTTTCGCTGTCGGCATTGTGCTGGTCCAGCAGCCGGGTACCATATGGCCTGCCTCTCAAGAGACAGAGCACACGGTGCAGACTGCGTATGGCGAACGCGCAACAGTCAACGTGAGCAACGAGGTCGTCGCTACGTTGAGCGGCAACTCCGCGCTCACTTATCAAGATGACCAGCCGCACCAGCTTACGCTGCGCGGGGAAGCGCGCTTTGAGGTTGCATCTCGCAACGATGCCCAACCTCCCGTCGAAGTACACACCCCCGATGGCACCGTCCGTGTTACCGGCACCACGTTTACCGTAACCCACTGGAACGCGCACACGGATGTCGTGCTTGCCACCGGAGCTGTTTCGGTGGCGTCGCATACCGATACGAGTGCTGCGCACACGCTCGTTCCTGGCGACTGGGTTACGTTCAACCGCTCCGACGGCATCCAGCAGACGCAAAAGACAAATCCGCAGGCTTATCAGTCATGGACGACCGACACAATCGTCTTTGATGACACGCCGGTAAGCGCCATCGCGGCGCGCATCGAGCGCACCTACGGATATTCTGTTGCGGTAACCGAATCTTCAGTGCGCGATATGAAGATATCAGGCGCTGTTGAAAACGACCTGGACGTGCTTATTGAGGGCCTTCGTGGCATCCTCGATCGCCCCATAGAGCGCGATGCGCAGCGCATCACCATCCGGTAGTTTGTCCGACCCGATAGCTACTCCGGCCTCAGATACATTCTGTAGTGGTCTGTTCACCAACGTGTTCACTCACTTTGTTTCTCGCAAACGCCTACGAGGTTCTACCATGAGGCCATCCACTACGATACCCCTGCGATCTCTTATCGCCTTCACCATTCTGTTGATGCTGGGATGGAGCGCTCCGCTCGCCGGTGCGCAGTCCCCCACCGTACTCGCCGACCAGTCGGCTGTTGCTGCAGATGAGGACCCTGTCTTTATATCGCTCGAGGAAGCGCTTTCACGCGTAGCAGAAGAGCACAACGTGACCTTTCTCTATCAACATGAAGCACTCGACGATTTTCGCGTGCGTAGCCGAAAAGCGCTTCCGGCCCGGCTCACCGGACAGCTCGATCGCCTGCTCCACCCGCATGAACTATCGTACGAGCAAGTAGGCGAACGCTCGTATGCTATCGTTCCTCAGTCGGAACGCGCGGCGCCGGTGCGGGCCTCTGCCCCACAACAGCAGACAGGCGCGATTGAAGGTACCGTAACGGAGACCGATGGCTCGCCTCTGCCCGGCGTGCAGGTCGTGCTTCGTGGCACTCCACGTGGCACAACTACCGACGCCGATGGGGCCTACCGCCTTGAAGGCATCGATCCGGGCACATACACCGTACGGGCCACGTTTGTCGGGTTTGCGCCAGCACAGGCCGAAGTGACCGTTGCTGCCGACGAGACTGTTGAGCAGAACTTCGAGCTTCGCGAGGATGTGATGCAGATGGAGGGCGCCGTCGTAACCGGTACCCGACAGGAACGCACCCAGCGCGAAACCACCAGCTCAATCTCCGTCATTCAGGGCGATGACATTCAACGCATCGAGCCGAATAGCCAGGCCGATATTCTTCGCTCCGTACCCGGCGTACATACCGAGGGCGGCGGCGGTGAGGTCGCAGCCAACGTGTTTGTTCGTGGATTGCCTGCGCCAGGGCAGTTCAAGTACAACCCGATTCAGGAAGATGGCATGCCCGTCATCTCCGAGACGCGTACCACAACCAGCTCGCAGGATATCTACTTCCGCAACGACCTGAACGTACAGCAGCTTGAATTTGTGCGTGGCGGAAGCGCCGCGCTCTTCGGAGTGGGCTCACCCGCTGGCTTGATTAACTACATCAGCAAAACGGGCGGCAGTACGCAGGAGACCACGCTTCGCACACAGGTTGGCCAGGACAATCTCTATCGCCTCGACTTCAACACAAACGGTCCGCTGGGCGAAAACCTGCGCTATAACATTGGCGGCTTCTACCGCTACGACGAAGGCCCCGTCGTTTCGGGACTGCCTACGCAAGGTCTGCAGTTGAAGGGCAATCTCACTTACTTGCAAGACAACGGCTACATCCGCATCTACGCGAAGTACATCGACGACAGTAGCCAGTTCTTTCTCCCCTTCCCGCACGACCGTGATACAGGCGAAGCTGCAGCGGGCAACGACGGGCGTGAGATCACCACAGTGAATGCACGCGGCGCTGCCGACTTCAGCTTCCGCTCACCCGATGGCGTCTTTCAGTCCCAGATGGACCGTGGCATCGTTACGAACGGTGCATCGGTCACGTTTGAATTCGTTCAAGAGCTGGGCGACGGATACGACCTGGAAAGCCGCGTGCGGTGGACAGACATGCAGCACCAGTTCAACATCTTCATTCCGTTTCCGGCCTTCCAGGATCCGTTTGAGTATGCCGATCAGTTTATTACGGCTCCCACACAGCAAGCAGTTTGGCGCTATGCAAACAGCACCGAGTCGTTCAACCCCGGCACGCCTGGCAGCCCGAATTTCGTGATCGACCAGGGCGCCTGGAACTGGGACCGTCCGTACACCGACTTCTCGACCGATGTGCAGCTCTCGCGTACGTTCAGTTCAGGCAACACAACGCAGAACGTAACCGTGGGTGGGTTCCTCTCGCGTACCGAGGTCACCCAGCGGGATACGCACAGCAGCGTGCTGAGCGAGTTTGCGGATCAGCCTCGCCTTATCGACCTCTTCATTGAGGATACGGCGACCGGCGAGGAAACGCGTGTCACCCAGAACGGCCTTAGCAACGCAGCCAGCGTGTACGTAAACAACGAGTTCGCGAGCAACAAGGCTGCTGTCTACGCCGGTAACGAGATCACCGTTGGCGACGACCTGCGCATCGACATCGGCGCACGGTACGAGCTGCGTCAGGCCGAGATCGTTTCTGAGGGAAGCGAAGCGGTTGGCGCCGATGGTGCGTTTGGCGATGCGCTTGCCGTGCAGGGTTTCCAGTGGGGCAACAGCCAGTTCACCCGCCGATCTGTTCGCTCAACCGACGCGGCCTTCTCGCTCGGGCTGAACTATGCCCTGAGCGATGTCTTCAATCTGTACGGCGTAGGCTCGCGCGGATACTTTTTTCCCGAGCTTGCCTCGCTGGCTCCGCTCGTTGCCCCAGATGCCGAGATTGGCGATCTGGATAACGAAGAGTTCTGGCAGGGAGAGTTCGGCGTAAAGGCGGGCTCTCCGAACGTATCAGGAACGCTGGCCTTCTACTACACCGAGCTCAACAATCGCTTCTCGGCAGATCCACGCCTCAACCCCAACACCGGCGTCGTTGAGATCGTGCCAGAACAGATTGGCGGAAGCCGTACGCTCGGCGTCGAGCTTACAGGGGCCATCGTACCCCCCTTCGCAGAAGGCTTCCAGATTAACGGCATGGTGACCGTGCAGGACCACGAGTTCACCGACTTTGGTGATAACACGGGCAACTGGATCCAGCGTCAGCCCAAGTTCATGACGCAGGGCGAGCTCGTCTATGACCGTGCAGGCTTCGACGCAAGTGTGAGCGCCAAATACACGGGTAAGCGCTTCGCCGATGAAGGCAACTTCCAGGAGCTTGAAGGCTACACGATCGTCAATGCTGGCCTTGGCTACACGGTCGGCTTCGCGGACTCGCAGTCGCTCCGCTTTGGCCTGCGTGCCTTCAACGCACTCAACAGCCGGGGACTCACTGAGGGCGACCCCCGCCTGCCTGCCGGTGTCGATCCAAGCGAGTCGCCGTTCTTCAACGCACGGCCCATCCTGCCGCGCCGCATTACGGCCTCGCTCACCTACCGGCTGTAACGGGTACGGCGCTGTGTAGCGCGCTTCCCCCACCCGAAGGCAGTGCATTCTCTGTCAGCATGCCTTCGAGCGTGCATAAAAAGGCCCGACCGCCTGTACGGTCGGGCCTTTTTAACGGGCTCGATAGAGCGAGGCGATGTTCTCTGCTCTCCACACCTACCACAATAGATGAGCGGGCTTGACCACTACCGTTCTGTTCGGTAGACTGCAACGCTTCCTCTTGTGCGTTCCTGGACTTCGCGTCCAGGTAGCGCGTTGAATCCATCATACCGGTGCGAACCAACTTTATCCCGCATGACTGATTTCCCGATTAGCACCCTCGACCTGTTCATTATCGGGGGCTACTTTATTATCGTGTTCGGAATCGGCTACTACATCGCCAAGCGCATCGACACCGGCGAAGACCTTTTTCTCGCCGGGCGCTCGCTTATGTGGGGCACCATCGGGCTGTCGCTCTTTGCCTCCAACATCTCCAGCACGACGCTGATTGGACTGGCAGGGGATGCCTACAGCACCGGCATCGCTGTCTCAAACTATGAGTGGATGGCCGGGCTCGTGCTCGTGTTCATGGCGTTCTTCTTCATCCCGTTCTTTATCCGATCGCGCCTCACCACCATTCCAGAGTATCTGGAAAAGCGCTTCGACGTGCGCTCGCGAAAGTACTTCTCCGGGCTCACCGTGGTTACCAGCATCCTGATTGATGCCGCGGGGGGCATCTATGCCGGCACGCTGGTGCTTCAGATGTTCTTTCCTGAACTGCCGTTTCTATGGACAGCCTTCGGGCTCGCGCTCGTTGCCGGACTCTACACCGCAGCAGGCGGACTTGCTGCAGTCGTATATACCGACGTAATCCAGGCCGTCATTCTTTTTGTAGGATCTTGCATTATCGCCGTACTCACGTTTGCGCAGTTCGACTTCTCGTGGGCCCAGGCCACGGCGGCCCTCCCTGATGGCCATCTTTCCATGATCCATCCAGTCGATAACCCCGAAGGCCGGCTGCCCTGGCTGGGTACGCTTATTGGCGTACCGGTTCTCGGATTCTACTACTGGGGGCTGAATCAGTATATCGTGCAGCGCGTCCTGGGCGCGAAAGACCTCAAACAGGCTCGCTGGGGCGCCCTCTTGGGCGGACTCCTCAAGCTGGCACCGCTCTTCATCATGGTGCTGCCCGGCGCCTGGGCGCTCACGCTCTACCCCGACCTTCCCGAAGCTGACCTCGTCTTCCCTACGCTCGTTACCGAGCTGCTTCCCGTTGGCGTTGTCGGACTCGTGCTGGCTGGTCTCATCGCAGCCATCATGTCGACCATCGACTCGACCCTGAACGCCGCCTCCACGCTGATCACCGTTGACTTCGTAAAGCCCAACAAGCCCGACCTGACTGCCGAGCAGGTCGGCACACTCGGACGCTGGATTACGATTGTCTTGATGGTTGCAGCTGCGCTCTGGGCGCCGATGATTCTGAACTTCGAGGGCCTCTGGAACTACATCCAGCAGATGCTCTCTTTCCTCGTGCCACCCGTTGTTGCTGTCTTTCTGCTGGGCGTGTTCTGGGATCGCATGGGGGGGCACAGTGCCTTCGTCACACTGGTAGGCGGCCATGCCCTCTCACTCGCAATCTTTCTTTTCTGGGTCAACGACATCATCAATATTCACTTCACAATCATCGCGGGCATCCTCACCGTGCTTTGCCTGCTGCTTGCCACAGGAGTAGCCATCGCATTCGACGAGCAGCCCGAAGCCAAGAAGGTAGACGGCCTCACCTGGTCGAACCGGAGCCTTGAGCCCGAAGAGCCCATGCCCTGGTACAAGGACTATCGCTGGCAGTCGGTTGCGATCGTTGTAGTTACCGTCGTCATGGTTATTGCCTTCTGGTAGGCCCCGCCGCTGCACGCTGCAACAGAAAAGGGCCAGGGGGATGCGTGCGTATGCATCCTTCTGGCCCTTCTTTGCTGAACCATGTACCGCTCTGTTGCAGATAGCGGCCTGTGCCAGCTAAGCCCGCGGCTCAACCCACGATACCGGTTCACGATACCGGTTCGAGGCGAAGCAGCTCTCCGTTCGACTCATCGGTCAGCAGGTAGATAAACCCATCGGGGCCAACGCGCACATCGCGGATGCGGCCCAGCTCGTTACGGAGCAGTTCCTCCTGATGCACAACCTCGTCGCCATCGAGCACGACGCGGCGCACATGCTGATGCGCCAGTGCTCCGACAAAGATGTTGTTCTCCCAGCCTGCAAACACGTCACCGGTGTAAAACGCCATGCCTGAAGGCGCAATGGAGGGCGTCCAGTGAATGACTGGATGGACAAATTCGTCGGTCTCATCCGGATCGATGCCGATGGGCGAATCGTCACGGTACTCGGTGCCATATGTGGCTTCGGGCCAGCCGTAGTTCTTGCCAGCCTGTACGATATTCAACTCATCGCCGCCCCGGGGCCCGTGCTCATGCGACCACGGCACGCGTGTCTCCGGATGCAGGTCAATGCCTTGCTGATTGCGATGGCCGTACGAGAAGTGGGAGTCGCGTACGCTATCGTCTCCCACAAACGGGTTGTCAGCAGGGATACTGCCGTCGTCATTTAAGCGCAGCGTAGCCCCTGAGTCGTCCTGCGTATCCTGTGCCGGATCGCGCAGTCCGCGGTCGCCAATCGTCACGAGCATGGTCCCATCATCCAAGAAGAGGATACGCGACCCGTAATGGCGCCCGGGCTCGTGTGCAGGCTCCTGCGTGTACAGCACCTCGAAGTTCGCAAGCGCATCGCCCTCAACCTGAGCGCGTGCTACCGTGGTCGACGTCACTTCGTCGCCCTGCGGCGATGAGTAGGTGAAATACGCCCACCCGTTCTCTTCGTATTCCGGATGGAGCACCACGTCAAGCATTCCGCCCTGGTTTACCGAACGGATTTCAGGAAGCCCGGTAATCGGCGTAACCGTGCCGTCCAGCGACACCCGGTTCAGGCGTCCGGGGCGCTCTGTAACCAGCATATCGCCCTCTGGCAAGAACGCAACCGCCCACGGATGCTCCAGATTGTCGGCCAGTTGCACGACCTGAAACGTTTCCTCTTCGCTCTCCACCCGCTCCATTACGACCTCGCCTACGACATCCCCTTCAGACGCCGCATCATTCTCAGGAGTGACTTCAGAAGAGGCGTTTCCGCATCCTACCAGGGCCAGCCCGAGGAGAACGACGACGCTATACGATAAAAGTCGGTGCATATCTTTAAAGTCAGCTATGATAAAAAACACGGTACATTGCAATTAGTAGATACGACACGCACAGGCTACCTACCCGTTTCTTGTACGCTATACAATGTTACGGTTTGTACTCGGATTCTCATGATTGGCTCTGTGCACCCTTATGGGGCACCTGTGCCCTGCATGTTCTGCTGTCTTCCCCAATGCGATGTCCCCTGTGCTCTCGCCCCCCTACGCCCCTATCGTCCACATCGGACCGGCTTATCCCTATCGTGGGGGCATTGCGCACTTTACCGAGTGCACCGCCCGGTCCTTAAAAGAGATGGGGTATCCCCCTGTACTGTGCACCTTCCAGCGCCAGTATCCTGAATGGCTCTTTCCCGGTCGCACACAGACCGTTACCGATACACCACCCCCACCCGACCTTCCCATCCCCCATCGTCGCATCGATACGCTAAACCCACTTTCGTGGCACCGCACCGCCCGGTGGATGCAAAACGGTCCCTTCGGAGGCGCCGTCATCCAGTACTGGATGCCGTTCATGGCGCCCCCCTTTAGCTGGTTGGCCTGGCGGATGCGTAGCGCTGGGCGCCCTGTCGTAGCCGTAGTGCATAACGCCCTTCCGCATGAGCGCCATGTGGGCGACAGGTGGCTCAGCAAAGGGTTTCTTCACCAGATAGACGGTGCCATTGCGCTCTCGGACACGGTAGCACGCGATGTACACGCACTTGCGCACGACCTTCCCGTCCTTCAAGTTGACCACCCTACCTATACCCGATTTGGCCCCGCACCTGACCGCGCTACTGCCCGTGCTCAGCTTAACTTACCTGCTGAAGGGCCCATCGTCCTTTTCTTCGGGTTTGTACGCCAATACAAAGGACTTGACCTTTTACTCGATGCCTGGCCCGACGTACAGGCTGTTCACCCCGATGCCTGGCTCTGTGTAGCAGGCGAAGCATATGATGCCCCCGCCCCATACCAGGCTCAGATCGACGCGCTCCCACAGCCAGACCAGGTGCGGTGGGATGACCGCTACATTCCAGAACGCGAAGTGGCCCGCTACTTTGCGGCAGCCGACCTGGTCGTGCAGCCGTACCGCCACGCCACCCAGAGCGGCGTTGTGCGCGTAGCAGCCCACTTCGACCGACCCGTTGTCGTTACCGATGTCGGCAACCTGCCCAATGCTATCGACGAGGGGCGCACCGGCTTCATCGTTCCGCCCGAATCCCCAGGGCAGTTAGGGGCTACCGTGGCACGTGCGTTGCAGCCTGAAACGCTGGCCTTGCTTTCGGGGCCAGATACCAACGAGGGGGCATCCGGCGCGCTTGCCCATGCTCTGCACGAACTGCTACGTAACGCCCGTCTGTGAACTGCATACCCGCTGGTTCGTACCGATTCCTGGCATAAGGGCATCCTGAGCATACGCTTCGCTTCTCCCTTTCAGGTATGCCCACTATCTGTACTTTAGACGCCTACCCGTTTTCAAACATGAGCAGTACCCGCATCTCGCACGACGACGTGGCTGGACTGAAGTCCGGGCGCTGGCCAATCGGGCTCAATACAAGCAGCGTGTGTTACCGCATTGGACACACGTTGATTGACACTGGCCCGCCCAATCAATGGAAGGCCGTGCGCCGCTTCGTGGAAGACGAGCACGAAGCGCATGGCATTGAGCGTGTCGTCTGCACGCACCACCATGAAGACCATGCCGGAAATGCAGCACGTATCCAAGAGCTTCTGGATGTGCCGGTGTATGCTCCCGAAACCAGCTTGAAACGGCTACAGGAGGGTTTTTCGATTGAGTGGTATCGCCGTGTCGTGTGGGGCACACCTCCTCTACTTAACGCAGAGCCCCTTCCCGAGCAGCTTCCTCTGTCGATAGGAGCTACGCTGCACGCCCACCCGGCGCCCGGCCACTCCGACGACATGGTGTGCCTGCACGTGCCCGAACGCCGCTGGCTCTTCACCGCTGACCTCTTCCTATCGCCTCGCGTCGCGTATTTGCGCTTCGACGAAGACGTATACGCTCTCGCCCAATCGCTGCACGCCATGGCCCAGCTTCCCGCTGACGTCCTCTTCTGCGGGCATCGTGGCGTGGTGGATGCAGGCGCCACAGCCCTCAAGCAGAAGGCACGCTACCTCGAAGCGCTCTGCGGACAGGTCAAACGCCGGTATCACCGCGAAGGGCAGTCACTGGATGCCATCCAGCGCGAGTTGCTTGGGCGCGAGGGCATCCTGCGCTGGTTCACCGGCGGCGACTTCTCGAAGGCGAATCTCATCGCTGCCTGCGTCCGCTCCAAAAACGACAATGCCAACGACCTGCCTGATATGATCAGTACGCCGACGCCGATGCAATAGAGCAGCAGTAGGGTGATTGAGGCTTGAAGAGTGGGTCGGTTTCGTACGGTCCTTTCCCCTCTTCAACGTGTCGCCATGGTGAGCCAGGCAAGAGCCTCCTCGGTTGGCAGACAGACGCTACGCAGAACAGATGGGGCCGCTAACGTCTGCTATTGTCATCGTTAACAGCGCACGACCGCTCCTTACGCGCTCCTTACTACAGCCCCTTCACCGCTTCCGTTGTCTCACCAACGGCTTCTTTCGCATCCGCAAAGAGCATACGGGTGTTGTCCTGATAGAACAGGCTATTGGGCACACCTGAGTAGCCGGGACTCAGGCTGCGTTTGATGACGACGACCGTCTCGGCCTCGTCTACGTTCAGGATCGGCATCCCAGCGATCGGGCTGCCCGACGCCTCGCGCGCTGCCGGGTTCACCACGTCGTTGGCGCCGATGACGAGCGCTACATCGGTTGAGGAGAACGCGCTGTTGATCTCGTCCATCTCGTAAAGCTGTTCGTACGGCACATCCGCTTCAGCCAGCAGCACATTCATGTGGCCCGGCATGCGCCCTGCAACCGGATGAATTGCGTAGCGCACGTCTACGCCCTTTGCCTGAAGCCGGTCGGCCAGTTCACGTACGGCATGCTGGGCCTGCGCCACAGCGAGTCCGTAGCCTGGCACGATGATGACGCGCTCGGCATAGGTGGCAAGAATCGCCAGATCTTGCGGACTTGTCTCTTGCACGCTCTTGCCTTCGGGAATGTCGAGCGCATCGCTCGTGGCGCCATCACCCCCGAATCCACCCAGCATAACGTTAGCCAGGGAACGGTTCATTGCATCGCACATCTGCATGGTGAGCATGAACCCGGCAGCGCCTACCAGCGTGCCGCTTACAATGAGCGCGGTGTTATCGAGAACGAACCCGGTAGCGGCAGCTGCGAGTCCGGAGTACGAGTTGAGCAGCGCCACCACCACGGGCATATCAGCCCCTCCAATCGGAAAGACGAGGAAAAGCCCCATGAGAGCCGCCGCTACAGCGATTCCGATACCTGCGTACAGCGTAATGTCGGGGTCGGTGGCAAGGTCAGGCGCCCCGATAAGCAGGAAGGCAACACCGGCAATGCCGCCCAGCAAGAGCAGTGCGGTCACGAATTGGACGCCCGGAAAGGTAATGGGATTGCCCGACAGAATGCCCTGCAGTTTCCCAAAGGCAACCAGACTGCCGGTGAACGTGACCATGCCGATAAGCAGACTCAGCCCGATGACCAGCGCCAGCGTAGGCGAGTAGGCGCTCGTATCCACCAGACGGCTCCCTTGCAGGTACTGGGCAAGCTCAGCGCCTGCCACAAATGCGGAAGCTGCCCCTCCGAATCCGTTAAACACCGCCACCAGTTCAGGCATCGAGGTCATGGGCGTGCGGAACGCAAGGAGCGCTCCGATAGCGCCCCCGATCACGACACCGGCCAGCAGAAGCGGCCACGACAGAATATCGTGAATGAAGAGCGTGGCCACCACCGCGGTGAACATGCCCAGTGCGGCCAGCGCGTTTCCGCTGCGGGCCGTGGGCGGCGTCTGCATGCGCTTCAGTCCAAGCACAAACAGCACAGCCGAAAGCAAGTACGCAAGTTCAAGAATAGGCATTTTCAGGCAGGGGCGTTATGAGGACGCGGAGGCATCGGCGGAAGAGGGGGGCGTTTTCTTGCGACCAAACATGCGTAGCATGCGGTCGGTGACGAGAAAGCCTCCGACTACGTTGATTGTGGCTACGACCAGAGCGCCGAAGCCGAGCGCAGTAGCCCACCATGCATCGCTCATTCCAGCCGCAATGATGGCCCCTACAATGGTGATCCCGCTGATGGCGTTGGCCCCCGACATAAGCGGTGTGTGAAGGGTCTGCGGTACCTTAGTCAGCACTTCAGTACCAAGCAGAGCGGCCAGCACGAAGATGATCAGGTTTTCTATCATAGCGGATGTGGAATTAGCGAAGCATCAGCAGGACATTAACAGCGCATTAACAGGGGGGCAGCAAGACGTCAGGCATCAGGCAAATCGGAAAGCATGGTGCGCACGCGCTCGTTTCGGATCGTGCCCTGGTGTACAGCACACATTGCATCGGTCACTTCGTCGTCGAAGTTGAGGGCAAGGCCGCCTTCGTCGTCGAGCAGGTAGTCGAGCAGAGATCGCACGGTGTTTGCAAACAGGTCGCTGGCATGCACGGGCATCGTAGCCGGTAGATTGGTTGGACCCATGATGTGCACGTTATGCTCGGTAATCGTAGTGCCGGGCTCGGTGAGCGCGCAGTTGCCTCCGTTTGGGGCGGCCAGGTCCACGATAACGGACCCGGGCGCCATGTCTTCTACGGCTGCTTCGTTGATCACGAGCGGGGCGGGGCGTCCCGGAATAAGCGCAGTCGTAATCACAACGTCCGACTTGGCGATGTGTGGACGTAGTAGTTCAGGCTGCCGTTCTTGCTTGGCCTGTTCAAGCTCCTTCGCGTAGCCATCGTCTCCTTCAGAGAGCGACGTGTCGAGCTCCAGATTTACGAATGAGGCGCCAAGGCTTTCGATTTCCTCGCGCGTGGCGTCGCGAATGTCGTAGCCTCGCACTTTAGCACCCAGGCGCTTTGCCGTGGCAATAGCCTGTAGTCCGGCCACGCCGGCCCCGACTACCAGCACACTGGCCGGACGAATAGTGCCAGCCGCGGTGCTCATGAGGGGGAAGAACTTGGGAAGGCGCAGTGCAGCTTCCAGCGTGGCCCGGTAGCCCGCCAACGAGCTCATCGCAGAGAGCACATCCATCGACTGGGCCCGCGAGATGCGAGGCACCAGCTCCATGGGCAGCGCAGTAGCCCCCTGGTCGGCGATATCACCCAGTGCCTCAGGGCTATCGAGGGGCTGCAGTAACCCAAGAATGGTCTGGTCGCTGCCGATACGGCGGCGGCGTTCAGGAGGGGGAGGAGACAGCACCAGCACGAGATCAGCGGCAAACGCCTTGTCGTCGTCGCCAATCGTGGCACCGGCCGATGCGTATGCATCATCGGAATAGTGCGCATGCGCGCCCAGTCCCGATGCCACGGTCACCTCTACCCCGTGCGCATCTATCAACTGCTCCACAACCTGCGGAGTAAGAGCCGCACGGGTTTCATTGTCGGCAAACGGGCGCGGAACGCCTATTGTGCATGACATAAGCGAGCAGTGTTGGTGGGTAGAGGCTGTATAGTAAGTTGCTATGAATGGACGTACAGCGCAGTTGATCGTTTACGACCCACCAACATCGTTACGGGTATACTACTCGTTTTTAAGTGCTTGAACTGCTTCACGGGCCGCACGCTGCTCGGCTTCTTTCTTGGCCGGTGCGGTGCCCCGCCCGAGGACCTCCCCTTCGACAAGGGCCTCGACAGTAAACGTGTAGTTGTGATCAGGCCCGGTGCGGTCAACAACCGTGTACGTGGGCAGCGGGCGCCCTTCGCCCTGCAGATGCTCTTGCAGCAGGCTCTTGTAGTTGCGATTCTTGTGCACAAGCGCGTCGAGGTCGACCGCATCCAACAGGTAGTAACGGGCAAACCGGGCCGCAGCCTCGTGGCCCCGATCCAGGTAGAGCGCGCCCGTGATTGCTTCAAAGGCATCGGCCAAAATGCTCGGGTTAGATCGTCCGTTGTTGCGCTCGGCGTTGCGACTCAGCAGCAAGTAGCTCCCCAGATTGCACCGGCGCGCAGCTTGGGCGAGTGAGCGGCCGCTTACCAGACGTGCACGCATCCGCGAAAGGAACCCCTCATCCTCGTCCGGAAAGTGCGTATAGAGTGCCACACCAACCAGCAGATCTAAGAACGCATCGCCCACGTACTCCAACCGCTCGTTCGATACATCAAACGGGTTGTCTGCCTCACGCAGGCACGACCGGTGCGTAAGCGCGCGGTGATACAGCGAAAGATTGTCAATGTCAGTCCCGAGAAGCGACGCCAGGTCGGACGCCGAGGGCCCGTGCGAGGCTGTGTTCATGAGCACGCGTGCTGTGTGTAGAGGGATGCAAACGGATTATCACCCGTTCAATGCCGCCACCCAACACAGCGATCCACAGCCCGCCGCCACCCAACACAGCGATCCACAGCCCGCCTCCCCGCCTCCCTCCTGGCCCATGCTTGCAGGTCTAAGGCAGAAGCCAATCTCACTCGCCGAGTTTCTCGGAGCACAGGGGCTCTACAAAGCTGTCTTTAGAAACCGCCCGGTATGGCTGGTGGGATGCGCGGCGACATCTTCGGGCGTGCCGGTTACGACAACTTCGCCGCCGCCTGTGCCCCCATCGGGACCCAGGTCAATGATGTGATCAGCGTACTTGATGACATCCAGATTGTGCTCTACAATGACCACCGAATGCCCGTGCTCAACCAGCTGGTCGAAGGCGTTTAGGAGCTTGCGGATGTCGTCAAAGTGGAGTCCGGTCGTGGGCTCATCGAAGATATAGAGCATGCGATCGGTATGACGCCCACTCAGGTGCGAGGCCAGCTTGATGCGCTGCGCCTCGCCGCCGGAGAGCGTGGTGGAGGGCTGCCCGAGCGACAGATAGCCGAGCCCGATGTCTTGCAGCACCTCCAGCTTGTTCGTCACTGCCCGCTCGCCTTCAAAGAAGTCGGCGGCCTCGTCGACGGTCATTTCCAGCACCTCGGCGATGTTCTTGCCGTTGTACGTCACGTTCAGCACCTCCTGCTTGTAGCGCCGTCCGTTACACGCCTCACACTCCAGGTAGATATCGGCCAGAAACTGCATCTCCACCTTAACGACGCCCTCGCCCTTGCATGCCTCACAGCGTCCACCCGCTACGTTAAAGCTGAAGAAGCCCGGCTCATAGCCGTGAATCTGCGCCTGCCGCGTTTCGGAAAACAGCTTACGGATGCCGTCGAATGCTTTCGTATACGTGGCTGGATTCGACCGTGGGGTGCGCCCGATGGGCTGCTGGTCGACCATCTCAACGCCATCGACAAACGTATGGCCACGAATGTCGTCGTGCGCGCCGACCGTACCATCGCCGCTCCCTCCCTTGAGGCGGTGCAGTCCCTCGTAGAGCGTCTGCTGTATGAGCGTCGACTTACCCGAGCCCGACACGCCCGTCACGCACACAATGCTATCGAGCGGAATCTCAACATCGATGTGGTTCAGGTTGTGCTGCCGCGCGTTCGTCACAACCAGTTTTCGGTCGGATTCGGGCGTGCGCCGTTCTTCAGGCACCGGGATGGCCGTGCGCCCGCTTAGATACTTGCCAGTAAGCGAGTCTGCATCGTCGAGCACCTCGTCGTACGTCCCCTGAAACACCACCTCGCCGCCAAACTGTCCAGAGGCCGGCCCCATGTCAATGAGATGATCAGCTGCCTCCATCGTAACCGGGTCGTGCTCAACTACCAGCACAGTGTTGCCCAGGTCGCGCAGGCGCTGCAAGATGCCCACAAGCCGGTCGTTATCACGCGGGTGCAGCCCGATGGTCGGTTCGTCGAGCACGTAGAGCGAGCCCACAAGCGAGGACCCAAGCGAGGTTGACAGGTTGATGCGCTGGCTTTCGCCCCCGCTGAGCGTCTGGGCCAGCCGGTCGAACGTGAGGTAGTCAAGCCCTACATCGACTAGGTATTCCGTGCGGGTGCGCAGCTCTTCGAGCACGCGCCCAGCGACCTCTTCTTCGTAGTCCGAGAGTTCGATATCTTGAAAGAAGTCGAGCGCCTCGCGGGTCGTCATGGCACATACCTCTCCGATGTGCCGGTCGTTGATCTTGACGTAGTACGCATCCTCGCGCAGGCGGTAGCCGTTGCACTCCGGACACGTAGAGTAGCCCCGGAAGCGCGCTCGAAAGATGCGGTAGTGCGTCTTATACGAGCGCTCGTCCAGAAACTCAAAAAAGCCGTTCAGTCCGATGTACTGGTCTTTGCCCTCCCAGATAATGTCGAGCTCCCAGTCGTCGAGCTCGCGGTACGGACAGTCGATATCGATCCCTGTTTCGGCGGCCACCCGAATGAGCTTACGGAAGTGCTTGCTCCACTTATCGGTGCGGAACGGCGCCAGCGCGCCTTCGCGAATCGAGAGCCCTTTGTTGGGCACAATCAGATCCGGGTCGAGTCCGGGCACGCGTCCGAATCCCTGGCACTCCGGGCACGCCCCCACCGGACTGTTAAAGCTAAACATGAGCGGTGTAGGCTCTTCGAACTCCATGCCATCACGCTCGAAGCGGGCACTGAAATGGAGCTGCGGAGCCGGCCCGCTGGCGTCGTCGCTACGGCGGCGGGCCACCTGCACGACACAGCGCCCTTCGCCTACATTGAAGGCCTGCTCGACCGATTCGGCCACCCGGGTGCGGGTAGCGGCGTCGCCCTGCTTCACCTTAAGCCGGTCGATGAGCACCAGCAGCCGCTTGCTGCCGTAGTTGTTGACCTTGCTTGGGGGCGTTTCATTGAGATCGAGCACATCGGGGCGCTTGCCACGCTTGGCCTGTTTTTCGGTAGGCAACAGCAAAATGCGGAAGAACCCGCGCTCGCGCAGGCTCTTGAGCTCGTCGCGCAGCGCACGGTTGCGGTCGGGCACCGGACAGCACAGGTAGTAGCGCACGCCATCGTCCAGCTCCTCTTCGATCGAAAGCGCCACACTCCGCGGCGTATCTTTGGTGACGGGCCGCCCGCTCACCGGCGAAATGGTCGTGCCGATGCGCGCGTACAACAGCCGCAGATGATCATACACCTCGGTCTGGGTAGCAACAGTGGAGCGGGGGTTGTTCGCCGTGGTTTTCTGCTCAATCGCAATAGCCGGCGCAAGCCCTGTAATCAGATCGGCATCGGGCTTATCCATGCGCTCCAGGAACTGCCGGGCGTAGGCGCTAAGGCTCTCTACGTAACGCCGCTGGCCCTCGGCGTAGATCGTATCGAAGGCAAGGCTCGATTTCCCGGATCCCGACGGCCCCGTAATCACTGTAAGGGTTTCGCGCGGCACATCCAGGTCGATGTCTTTCAGGTTGTGCTGTCGCGCGCCACGCACTACGATGTGGGTGCGCGCCTTCTTTCGTGCCTCGGGCGAAGCATTGGCAATGACAGGATCTTGTGGGGGCGCCGTATCGAGCGTTTTGGTCATAAGAGACGCGTTGACGTCAAAGGAACGAAACTGACGAACACCACAGAAACGGAGGCTGCTCCATTATGATGCTTTTAGCGCCTCGTTAAGAGTTGACAGTGTGGTAATGAGTCGCATCTGAGGACGCTCGAAGCACGCGACGTGGTGCCGTTCTGGTTCGCTCGTCGACGAGAGCAACGTGCGCAGATTTTTCGGGCGACCCTTCGTGTGCTATGTTGCAAGAGCAGCATGTAACGCTTGCAATGTAATTCTATCTGCGTGACTCGTCGCGGTCTGCAGATTCCGAGGAATCGCTATCCGGCTCGATAGCTGGTTCAGGATGAGGCGTGTCAGCGTCTATGTGACCGTCAGACATCGGCGAAAAACTACTCTCGTAGCCTTCTCTGGTAGGCGGTGGCGTAGCCGCTTCACGACCTTCCGTGGATTGGTCATCATTAGAGCTTTCGGTTTCATGCTCGCTCCCATCGGAAGATGTTGTGCCGGGGTCTTCCGTATCATCGACACCGGCTTTTCCATCTTCATCTGTTAGGCCGTATGCCCCCTCTCTTTTGCTTTTTTCCTGCATTGCAGGCTCAGAATCGGGCGCCTCTACCTCTGTAGGCAGCGCATCAGCCAGACGCTCTGAGAGCTGTGTGATTGCTTGAACGAGTGCTTCTTCGTTCTGTGCATGCACTTCTCGCTCACGTGCGTGGGCTTGCTCTTGCTGCTCAAGTTCGCGCTCACGCTCTGCGAGTGCCGCCCGGAGATCGTTTAGCTCCTCGGCCATGGCAAGAGCGGTGATAACCGACGTTGTAAACTCCGCCTGCTCCGGATGCTCTTTCTGGAACGCCTTCATACGGGCGTTTACCTGAGAAGCCAGGTTACGGGTCGTTTCTTCTTCGCCCTCTCGCACCCGCAGGGCATACTCTCGGCCCAAGATGTGCACGCGAATCGGTTTCATATCGTTGGTAGCCATAACCAGAGGGGGCTATGCAAGAGACGTGTCGCCGACATCTGAATCGGGCGGAGGCGGAAGATCGTCCAGCAGCGTGTCTATCGTCTGAATGTAGCGTTCCAGCTCCTGCTTCAGTGCGTCGGCATCGGCATCTTCCAGCGCAAACACAAGGCTGTTGGCGGGCACATCGGGCTGTTCAGCAATTTTATCTTCAAGCGCCTGTACCCGGGTGCGGAGCTCTTCGTTTTCGGATTCAAGCGCCGCGATATGCTCGGTGGCCGCATCTATCTGGGCAACAAGCATCTCTACGGAGGGGCGCACCGCATCCGACAGCTCATTCAGCATCGCCGCGGAATCGGCAGGCCACGCGTCGTTCTGTTCAGATGAGTCAGCGTTGGCAGCCATAAAGATAGGATGCACTTAGCAAAGAAGTACGCTATATTATTTTCTTATCTTTCTACCATAGCAAATGATCATCGCATGTGCAAGTAACGTCTACATGCGCGGAGCTATTGCCTCGTGCGACATAATTGGGTAATAGTGGTAATAGCACGAACCACGAAGAGTACGCCCGGCGCTCGTGGATGTGCCGACGCTTTTATTGCTCCCGTAACGTAGCGCCATGCTCGTTGCTAAGCGCCTCCCGAATGCGGCGCATGCACGTGTCAATTTCGGCGTCGGTGAGCGTCCGGTCCGATGCCAGCTGCATCGACAGGGCCACACTCTGCTTGTCGTCCGGAATTCCTTCTCCCTGGTACAGGTCGAACAGGTCGACATGCTTCACGAGGGGTGCACCCGCTTCACGGGCCGTATCAAGGAGAGGCCCAACGGAAGCGTCGGCATCTACCAGCACTGCGAGGTCGCGCTCTACCACGGGTACACGGGGCATCGGCGTGTAGCCTGTGCGCTCGGCAAGCGCACGCACAACCGCAGGCCACTGCAGTTCAGCCACCAGCACCGCATCGGCCAGGTCGTAGTGGTCGGCGGTGTCGGGGTGGATGCAGGCGAGCGTGCCCAGCGGAGCGCCGTCAGCAGCAATGTCAAGCGCGTAAGCTACGTAGCTTGGCGTGTCTGTAGCCGGCGCGAACTGCACAGCCGGAACGTTGAGCGCGTCGAGCAGATCGGCTACGGTGCCTTTCAGATCGTACACATCGGTGTTGCGCGTGGCGCGATCCCAGTGCAGCGGAGCCTGCGCTCCGGTCGCGGCAATCAGCAGCGACTCGTGCTCACGCACGCCAGGCACCATCGGGGTTTCGTCGGCTGTAGCGCGGCGCATCACACGGCCAAGCTCAAACAGGCGTATGGCGTCTTGCCCGTGGTTGCGGTTGTGCTGAAGCACGCTGAGCGCGCCGGGAAGTAGCCGCGGACGCAGCGCAGCCATCTCTCGCGAGATGGGGTTGCGTGTCTCAACGACGGGCGTGTCGCCAGGGTTGAACTGCTCGGCTACATCGAGCGGGAGCATGCTGTTGGTGTAGATCTCGCGGAACCCGTATCCACGCAGCAGGCGGCGGACCTCCGTGCGACGGGTTCGCTCGGCGCTGTCTTCTGCAACCGTAGCAGGTATCTGGATGTGTTCAGGACGCGGGATGCGGTCGTAGCCATGCAGGCGCGCAATCTCTTCGATCAGGTCTTCCTCTATCGTAAGATCTGGGCGCCACGTGGGAAGCGTGCACCGAAGCGCATTGCCCTTCGCATCTACCGAAATGCCGATTGATTCGAGACGACGGCGCATGTCATCACGCGTAAGGGCGGTGCCCAGCAGCGCGTTGGCCCGCTCCGGACGCAACGTAGCCGTGCGCGGCTCAGGCAGACGCGGATGCGCGTCGATCATGCCGCTAACGCGTGTGCCGCCGGCAAGCCGCACCATGAGCTCTGCAGCGCGAGCCGCCGCCCATACCTGTCCGTCGCGGTCTACCCCGCGCTCAAAGCGATACGACGAGTCGGTCTGCAGCGCCAGCGCTTTGGCCGTGCGGCGAATCTGCGAGGGATCGAAGTACGCGCTCTCAATAAGCACCGTGGTCGTCTCTTCGGTCACTTCGGTGTCGGCCCCGCCCATAACGCCGGCGATAGCTACCGGACGCTCCGCATCCCGAATGAAGAGCGTTCCTGCCGCACAGGTGCGCTCCTGGTCGTCGAGCGTGGTGAATGTGGTTTCGGCATCGGCGGTGTCTACGTGGATGGTGTTGCCACGTAGCGTGTCGGCATCGAACGCATGGAGCGGCTGGCCGCACTCGTGCAGCACGAAGTTCGTGATGTCTACGATTACGTTGCGCGGGCGAAGCCCGATGCGCTCCAGGCGCTGCTGCAGCCAGAGCGGCGACGGACCTACTGTAACGTCCTCTACGCACAGCGCAACGTAGCGCGGGCATGCTTCAGCGTCGCCGATCGACACGCTGAACCGCTCGGAAACGGCGCCACCCTCTTCGGGCATCTCCACAGCCGGCCGGTGCAGCGGGGCACCGGTTAGCGCCGACAAGTCGCGGGCGATGCCCAGATGACTGGCCGCGTCGGACCGGTTGGGGGTCAGGTCAATGTCGAGCACCGTGTCGGTAGGCGTTGCCTTGTGCGCACGCAGATAGTCCACGAACGGCATTCCGACAGGCGCATCGTCATCCAACACCATGATACCGGCTGCGTCGCTGGTCAGCCCCAGCTCGTGCGCGGAGCAGATCATGCCGTTGGACTGCTGGCCGCGGATCTTTCGGGCGTCGAGCGTAATGGACTGGCGTTCGTCGCTTCCCTTTTCAGCAGGTAGCTCCAGGGTAGTGCCTGTGGGCGCCACCGGCACGCGCTGGCCGGTTTCCACATTGGGGGCACCACAGACGATCTGCACCGGCTCTTCGGCGCCCATGTTCACATCGCAGAGCACCAGCCGGTCGGCATTCGGATGTGAGCGCACCGCCTCAATGAGGCCAACCACGACCCCGTCGAGCGGCTGTCCGTGATGCGTGATGCCGTCTACCTCAAGCCCAGCCATGGTGAGCAGGTCGGCAATGGCATGGGCGTCGGCTTGCGGAGCGGCGTACGAGCGCAGCCACTGAATGGAGCAATCCATGAAGCGAGAAAGCGTTGTGCGGAAAAAGAGTCAGGGGGGATGCGAAGCGCGGGCTGCTGGCATACTAAAACTGCTGCAGGAAGCGCAGATCGTTCTCATAGAACACCCGGATGTCGTCGATCCCATGCTTAAGCATTGTCATGCGTTCTACGCCCATCCCGACGGCATAGCCGCTATACTGCTCGGGGTCAACGTCAACGGCACGCAGCACATTGGGGTGCACCATACCACAGCCAAGGATCTCAAGCCAGCGCCCGCCCTCCTCATGGCTGGGGTCGGCCCACCAGATATCGACCTCGGCACTGGGCTCGGTGAATGGGAAGTAGCTCGGACGGAAGCGCAGGCGTACGTCGGCGCCAAAGAGCGCCTGGGCCAGCTGATAGAGCACCTGCTTCAGGTCGGCCATTGAGACGTTCGCATCCACATAGAGCAGCTCAACCTGATGGAACAGGCAGAACGACTTGTACGAAATCGCCTCGTTGCGATAGACGCGGCCGGGCACCATAACGCGCACCGGCGGCTCAGTGGCCTGCAACACACGAATCTGACCAGGCGAGGTGTGCGTCCGCAGCAACGTGGGGGTATCGACCGGAGCATCCTTCACGAAGAAGGTGTCTTGCATGTCGCGCGCCGGGTGGTCGGGCGGGAAGTTAAGCGCGGCGAAGTTATGCCAGTCGGTTTCGACCTCGGGCCCCTCGTAGGTAGCAAAGCCCATCCGCTCCAGAATATGGAGGATCTCTTCAAGCGTCTGCGTAAGCGGATGCAGCGAGCCCTGGTGCTGACGGCGACCGGGCAGCGTAAGATCAAGATCGGTGCCGGTGTCGCCTGAGGCTTCTTGGGCCAAGCGTTCATGCGCCGCGTCGAGCTTCGCCTGCGCATCCGTCTTAAGCGCGTTGAGGCGCCGCCCAAAGTCGGGGCGCTCCTCGGGAGGCTGCTCGCCAATCTGACCAAACAGGTCGGGGATGCGCCCCTGGTTGCGCCCTAAGTACTTGATGCGGAAGGCTTCGGCTTCCTCCTCGCTGGTAATAGTTTCAGCTTCAAGCTCAGCGCGGAGGGCAGCAATCGGGTCGGCCATGAGAAACGGAACAACAAGAGTAGGTCTACGCGGATGCTACCTGCACGAGCAGCGTTGGGCAGGAGCATTAAGGAGGGTACGCCGTGCGGCTCTGTTTGGAGATCCCGAAAGGACAAACACGGCAACATAGAAAATCCCGCCAGGCCTGCTGAGAGCAGCAGCGGCGGGATTTTGGTCATGCTATGGAGCACAAGGGCTACGGGCAGTGCCCTTTCAGCAGTTACGCCTGCTCCATCACATGATCAACAACCTGCGAAAAGGCCTCGGGATCGTGCACGGCCAAGTCGGCAAGCACCTTACGGTTCATATCGAGATCGGCTTTGCGATAAGCCCCCATGAACCGCGAGTAGCTTACGCCCTGCTTACGGGCAGCGGCATTGATGCGCGTAATCCAGAGCTTGCGGAAGTTACGCTTGCGCTGCCGACGATCGCGATAGGCATACTGCAGTGCCTTTTCTACCGAGTGCTTGGCGGAGCTGTATGTTTTGCTCCGACGGCCCCAGTAGCCTTTGGCCATATTCAAAATTTTCTTGCGACGGCGCCGGGTCTGCGGCTTGTTTGTTGCGCGTGGCATGGTGGAAGGTCGTTAACGGATAGAAGGTAGAAACAACGACAGGACCTGCACCTCACGGAGTCCACGAGGCATACCTGACTGCAAACGCTCATCAGGCGGAGTGTCTGTTGCGGTGAGCAGCTGCGCAGTGCAGCGTGCTCCGGTTACGAGTTAATCATCTGCTTGATGCGCTTCTCCTGCGTTTCGTCGACGGTCGTGTCTTTACGCAGCTGACGCTTGGTCTTCGGCGACTTCTTCGTCAGGATGTGGCGGCGGCCTGCTTTCTTGCGCTTTACTTTGCCGCTGCCAGTTTTCTTGAAGCGCTTGCGTGCGCCGCTGTGCGATTTCATCTTAGGCATAATATCAAAACTATCGATTCCAAAGAGGGCGTGTGATGTAGATCGCCGCATGGCGGAGATACAAGCCCCGCACAGAACGGACATGCATCAATGGAGACACCCCGACGTGCGTTCCACGCCAGGGTGCTCATTTGGGTTGGGCCTCCGCAAAAATGATGGAGTCTCCACATCCAGCGCGTGCATCACGCCGATCGTGCAGACTATGCCGTATGTTAGGGCACAATTCCGTGGCGCTACGGCGTGGGTGCCTGTGTACAGGAGGGCTGTACGTGAACCCCGTGTGGGAAAACGCCTTACTTTTTCTTCTTGTGAGGCGCGAGTATCGTGGTCATACGCCGCCCTTCCATCTGGGGCGCCTGATCGATCCGTGCCAGGTCTTGCACATCTTCAATGAGACGACGAAGCAGATCCATTCCCTGATCCTTGTAGATAATGTCTCGGCCTCGAAACTGCACGTACGCCTTTACCTTGTTACCATCGTTCAGGAAATCACGGGCGTGGTTCTTTTTGAACTCATAATCGTGATCGTCGGTGCGTGGTCGGAACCGAAGCTCCTTCATCTGCATCGACTTCGACCGCTTCCGCTGCCGCTTCTCTTGCTTCTGCTGCTTGTAGCGGTACTTGCCGTAGTCAATGATCTTGCATACGGGCGGCTCGGCATCCGGAGCAATTTCAACGAGATCAAGGTCATGGTCGCGGGCGCGATCCAGGGCGTCTTCGAGATCCATGATCTCGTGATCGCCTTCTGGTTCAACGACGCGTACAGTGCCGGCGCGGATCTCTCCGTTTACGCGAACTTTATCAGCTTTAGCGATAGTAAATCAGGAGGTTTGTTGAGGAATATAAGTACGATTCGGTGATATATCTGCACGCACCGTAGCGACGGTGGGTTCCGTTGCAGCTTCCATGTATCGGTTTTTACCAGGTGTGCTTTTCACCCCCTCTAACAACGCGACCTCATACCTACTTCACGACCATGCCGCCCGCATTTCAGCATCCATCTGCTCGATGAACGCATCTACAGAGATAACCTCTTGCTGCCCATCGCCGTGGGCACGCACGGCAACCGTTCCCGCTTCTTCTTCGCGCCCTCCGACAACAAGCATATATGGAATTTTCTGCGTTTCGGCTTCGCGGATTTTGTACCCGACGGTATCGTCGCTGTCGTCAACGTCGACGCGCAGGTCGGCCTCCCGAAGTTGTGCTGCTACCTGGTGGGCATAGTCGTTGAAGTCGGCTCCCACGGGGATGATCACGGCTTGTACCGGTGCAAGCCACGCGGGGAAGTTGCCGCCACAGTGTTCGATCAACACGCCAATGAAGCGCTCTAACGACCCAAACGGGGCACGGTGAATCATGACCGGCCGCTTACGCTCGTCGTTGGCGTCGACGTAGGTAAGGTCGAACCGCTCTGGCAGGTTGTAGTCAACCTGAATTGTACCCAGCTGCCATTCACGCCCAAGGGCGTCTTCTACCATGAAGTCAAGCTTGGGGCCGTAGAATGCGGCCTCGCCGGTTTTTTCAATTGTGTCAAGGTTCATCTCTTCAGCCGCCTCACGAATCGCCTGTTCGGCTTGCGACCAAAGCGCATCATCGCCTACATACTTATCGGTATTCTCGGAGTCACGCAGTGAAATCTGCGCGGTAAACTCGGTAAAGTCGAGCGCTCCGAGCACCTTGAGCGTAAGGTCGATCACATCTTTGAACTCCGCCTTTACCTGGTCGGGCGTACAGAAGATGTGCGCATCGTCTTGCGTGAAGCCGCGCACGCGCGTGAGTCCCCCGAGCTCGCCGCTCTGTTCGTTGCGGTATACCGTGCCAAACTCCGCGAATCGCACCGGCAAGTCGCGATACGAGTGCATATCATGCTTGTACATCATGACATGGTGCGGACAGTTCATCGGCTTAAGCAGGTAGCCGTCTTCTTCGTCGCCCTCTTCGTTGAAGATCATCGGCGGGAACTGGCTCTCTTTGTAGTACGGGTAGTGCCCGCTCGTACGGTAGAGCTTCAGTCGTCCGATATGCGGCGACACAACCGGCTCATATCCCCGCTTCAGCTGTTCGTCTTTCAGCAGGTTGGAGAGCGTCTCACGAAGCGTGGCTCCCTTAGGTAGCCACATCGGCAGCCCGGGACCGACCACATCTGCGTTGAAGGTGAACAGTCCGAGCTCTCTGCCAAGCTTACGGTGGTCGCGTTCTTTGGCCAGACGGCGCTGCTCCAGAAACGCATCAAGCATCTTTTTCTTGGGGAAGCTGATGCCGTAGATGCGCGTGAGCTGTGGGTTCGACTCGTCGCCTCGCCAGTACGCTCCAGCCACGGAAAGCAGCTTAGGGTACTTGATCCGCCCTGTAGAAGGAATATGCGGCCCGCGGCACAGGTCGGTGAAGTTGCCCTGCTCGTAAAACGTGATCTCGCCATCATTGAGCTCTTCAATGAGCTCTACCTTGTACTCATTGCCCTGCTCCTCATAATAACTAAGCGCTTCCTCCTTAGACACTTCGCGGCGCTCATACGTGGCATCACGCTTAGCAAGTTCTTTCATCTTCGCCTCAACCGCCTCCAGGTCGTCGGCCGACAGGGTTTCGTCGCCCAGGTCTACGTCGTAGTAAAAGCCACGCTCAATGGGCGGACCAATCGTGAACTTTACGCCCGGGTACAGCTCCTGAAGCGCCTCGGCCATGAGGTGCGCCGAGGAATGCCAGAACGTTTCTTTGCCCTGATCGTCGTCCCAGGTCAGGATAGCAATCTCGGCAGACCTCGTAATGGGCTGGCTCAAGTCTTGCACCTCACCGTTTACCGTAATCGCCAGTGCCGCACGGGCAAGCCCCGCCCCTATGCTTTCCGCAATCTCACGCCCCGTAACACCTGAATCGTACGTACGTGTCGACCCGTCGGGCAGCGTGATGGTGATGGTGTCTCGATCGGTAGAGATGTCAGCCATAAGAGCGAACAGATTCAGGGGGATACAAGAAAAGCGCTCCGCCTATGAGGGACAAAGCGCTTGAAGGACAACGAGCACATTCAGGGAATGCCGACGCCCCTTTGTGACGCAAGGGCACGCGTTTTCCCAGATGGCTCGCGGTATACAGTAGTATACAGATGAGAGACGGTGGGTCTAAGTGGATTCGAACCACTGACCTCTACGATGTCAACGTAGCGCTCTAACCAACTGAGCTATAGACCCGATTATTTATGACGCACAGCATACATCTGCTTGCTATCTAAAGTCAATGCCCAAAAGCCGAAAGGGATTCCTGCACTATCCAATTCACGGAAAGTTTCGGCGCTAAAGAAGTGGGGCTGGTAATCTATTGCCGGCTGGCCGTACCCCACCGCCCAAACGGAACGCCACCATGTGCTTTCGCTACTATGCCGCAACTTCGGTGGTCAGTCGCTTATGAAGATCCACGACTTGAGCCTTGAGGGCTTCTCGGTCCGCGTTGTTTTGAATTACAAAATCGGCACGTTCGCATAGCTCGTCTTGCGGCAGCTGGTGCTGCATGCGATCGCGAACAGCCTGCTCGGTGGTCTCGTCGCGGTTAACGACGCGCGCGATGCGCAGTTCACTGGGCGCGGCGACCACGACTGTATGGTCTACGTGAGCATCGGCACCGGCTTCGAAGAGGAGCGCAGCTTCGTGCACAAGCAGCTCTACATCATCGGCACGCGCCTGTTCTTTGGCCTCCTCAAAGGCGTCAAATACCAGCGGGTGCACGATAGCGTTTAGCTTCTCCAGCTTATCGGGGTCGCTGAACACCTGTGCAGCCAGATACGAACGGTTCAGCTGTCCCTGCTCATCGTAGCTGGTGCTGCCAAACGTATCTCGAATTAGCGCTCGGGCATCGGCGTCTTCTCGCATGATGGACTTGGCCACCTCATCCGCATAGAAAACGCGGGCGCCAAGGTCGTCGAGCATTTGGCAGACGGTGGTCTTTCCACTACCGATGCCACCGGTTACTCCTAAGGTGATCACGGATACTTGGGTATCTTGGTTGGGAGGAATACCGCCGTGCCCTCTGCTACGAGGCCACAAGGCCTGTAGCGCTGGAGCACGACGCTCAACAGTTCGTTTGCGGTCCGTTTGCGGTCCGTTTACAATGCAAATTGCGACGTGTGGCACACACTTAAAACGCTTGATACAAAAGAACCCACCGAATCATCCGGGAGGCCACTGAAGCTCACGCCCCCCGAGCACATGTACATGCAGGTGATAGACAGTCTGCTGTCCGTCGTCGCCGCAGTTTATAACGGTGCGATATCCGTTATCAAGTCCCTCATCGTGTGCGACCTTGCTTGCCACGCGAAACAGATGCCCAATGAGCGCCTCATCGTCTGGCTCAACATCGTCAATAGTAGGTATGGGCTTGCGCGGAATCACGAGAATGTGCGTCGGCGCCTGCGGGTTTACATCGTAGAAGGCGATGCATTGCTCGTCCTCATAGACGATGTCTGCAGGTACCTCGCCCTCTATAATTTTCTGGAAGATGGTTGGCTCGTCGCTCATACGATGTCTCTCTCTGGATTAAAGGCTATTGGATGCAAGGCGCACCGCCCTTACGCAACGCCGTCCTTACGCAGTTACGGGCACGCCGGGCCTGTACATTCGATCATTTAGCATGTCGCACAACCTATCGCATAGAATGTCTGTTCTGTACGGTACAACACAGCTCGCCGACACGCACGCGCCAAAAATAACGGATCTGTGATAATATCTACGCTACCTCTTGCGCGCCAGTCAACGAGCACATCGCCATGAAGAACTGTAACGCTTCGGTGGCCCGATGAACATGCTCTTTCTTATCCGGTCTGATTGGGTCCTGAATGCTTTTTGTCAGAACAAAGTTTGGCAGGGCTTCCCAACCTGTAGCGCATCCATGCGTCTGTGTAATACACGGGTTGCCTCCTTTCACGTTTACCGAATCTCTGTTTCACTATAGTTCACTGGGGTTTATGCCTACGGTCTATGTAACGCGAAAAACACACTTTAATGCTGCGCATCGCCTCCACAACCCCGATAAGTCAGAGGCGTGGAATGAAGAGATGTATGGCCCGTGTAACCACCCGAACTGGCACGGTCACAACTACGAACTGGAAGTGACGGTTGCTGGCGAACCGGACCCGGAAACAGGATACCTGATTGATCTGGGCGTACTGAAGTCCATCATTCACGAACGGGTGGTCGATAAGGTGGACCACAAAAACCTTAACCTCGATGTCGACTTTATGGATGGTGTCATTCCGTCGACTGAAAACTTCGTAATCGCCATCTGGAATGAGCTTGCCGACGCTCTGCCGAGCGGACGGCTGCACTGCGTGCGCCTGTACGAAACGCCGCGCAACTACGCTGAATATCGCGGGGAATAGGCTTCCTGCCGTCGCTTTTTTTGTCTGTTTTGCTGTTTACCCATGGCTGAAAAGAAGATACTTTCCGACACCTTTGCTGAGAACGGGGCGCCTGATTCCGACTACCCCACCCATTATGAGCGCCGCGACCTGTACGACGCGCAAACCACGCAGTCCGTCGCCGATAACATAGAGAACATCATCGAACAACTGGGCGAAGACGCAGACCGTGAGGGACTTGTCAAGACTCCCGAGCGGGTTGCCAAAGCGTATCAGTTTCTGATGCAGGGCTACGCGCAAGATCCAAAGGCGATCTTACGTCAGGCCATGTTTGAGGAGTCTTACAACGAGATCATCCTCGTAAAAGACATTGAACTCTACTCGCTTTGTGAGCACCACATGCTTCCTTTCTTCGGAAAGGCCCACGTGGCATACATCCCCGATGGGCATATTGTCGGGCTCAGCAAGATTCCGCGTACGGTAGAGGTCTTTGCGCGACGCTTGCAGGTGCAGGAACGCCTTACGCTGCAGATTCGTGACGCTATCGATGAGGTTCTTCAGCCGAAGGGTACCGCTGTGGTCATTGAAGCGCAACACCTGTGCATGATGATGCGGGGCGTGGAGAAGCAGAACTCCTCAACCAAGACCAGCGCCGTAAGCGGTGCTTTCCGCAACCACAGCACGCGCGATGAACTCATGCGGCTCATACGCGACTAACACAGTAACAACCCCTGTTAAACTTCTGGTGACATAACGTTCTGCCCCGAACACCGATGCACGTTGATCAAGGCCGGTTGGCCTCTCAGTACGCTGCCTCACACGAATTATCTCTCGCAACTTCCCTTCTACCTGCATGACTGTCGTTATTACAGGAGCCAGCCAGGGTATCGGGCGTGCTATTGCGCTTGCCTTTTCGGATGCGTACGACAATGCCAAGGTCGCGCTGGTTGCGCGTACAGTCGACAAGCTCGAAGCCGTAGCCGATGCCTGCCAGGAGCGTGGCGCATCCACAATGGTCTGCCCTGCTGACGTGACCAACGACGACGCCGTCTCCATAATGGCTGAGCGCGTAGTCGACATGTGGGGGGCTCCCGACGTACTTATCAACAACGCAGGGGCATTCACCTACGCTCCACTCGACGAACTGACAGCCGACGGCTTTCGTGCGCAGATCGACGTGAACCTGACATCCGCTTTTGTGGTGACGAAGGCATTCCTCCCACTCATGCGCGACGCAGGTGCCGGACACGTTTTCTATACTGCGTCTGTTGCCTCTATTCAAGCTTATCCAGGCAATGCCGGCTACTGTGCAGGAAAGCACGGACTGCGCGGACTGGCGCGCGTTGTTCGCGAAGAGACCAAGAACGAGGGGATTCGCGTTACGACAGTCATTCCTGGAGCTACGCTCACTCCTACCTGGGACGGTGCCGACATCGAGGCGGAGCGCCTGATGCCTGCTTCTGACATTGCTGAAACAGTCGTGCAGGCGTATAAACTCTCTGATCGCACCGTCATGGAAGAGGTGCTGCTGCGCCCCCAGAAAGGGGATGTATAAGAAGAAAATGGATAAGGTTGTTTACTACCGCACAGTCTAACAAGCCACGCTGCTACGGCATGGTTCATGTGTTTCATGTATTGCAACATAGCTCCTTACACGGAATGCGCCACTGTTTTCGGCGTACGCGCATCTGGTCTTGTTACAAATTAGACTGATGCTACAACATCTCATTTCTTTTTTCGTACAAAGAACGTGTGATCAACTGAGGCGTATAGCTGTTCTGTTGTAACTATATGTCTGGATATTGTATCACGCAAGCTAACGACCCCCGCACCACACTATGTTGCGTACCTCTATGACTGAACAGGCGCTGGAGCACCTGGAGCAGCTCATTGTGCAGGAGATGCCGATTACGGAGCACCTGCATTTCTCTCTCAAGCCCGAAGAAGACGGGCGCCTGTGCGCATCGGCCCCGCTCAAGCCGAATGCTAACCACATGGGCACAGCTTTCGGCGGAAGCCTGAGCATGCTGGCCACTCTGACTGGATGGGCCATGATGCATCAGCTCGTCGACAACATGAAGCAGCAGGTTGAGGTGATCATTCAGGAGAGCGACATCGAGTACCTGAAACCAGTCTGCGAGAACATCTCGGTCGTCTGTGAACGTCCCGACGAAGATGCTCTCGATCGCTTTCAAGACATGCTCGATCGCTGGGGACGTGCTCGCCTCGACCTGAAGTGTAAGATCGAAGCGGCCGGCGAATGTGCGTTCACGTTCATGGGCCGGTATGTGGCCCTGGCAAATGACGAGCCTCAACCTGTATCGGATGAGCACTCCACATCTCCTTTAGAGGTCTCCTCTGAGGCGGTCAGATAGGCGCGGGCACAGCAGTGAGCGCAACAAAGCCTTTGTTTGTGGAGGGGAGGGACGCTATCTTGGGCACTCTTTGTTCGGATAAAGCCTCAGACAAGGTCTTTCCCCGAGAGCTTGTCTGGGACCTGGTTTGCACCGGGGATATGGTTCTCGACTTTCCCAGCTCAGCAGGGTTGACCGGAGCCCAGATTAAGTAGGCCCATATAAGAATCTTAGAGTATGTCATTGCGAGGAGCGCCAGCGACGTGGCGCTGTGAGCGGAGCGAACGAGTGCTCGTGGGGTGCAATCTTGTGCCTTCTAAGCAGAATAAACC
>NZ_JARWGJ010000062.1:0-43826 GCF_040409695.1 Longimonas sp. | reverse complement strand
TCCTACCGCGCCCGTTCGCTTGCCGCCTCTGCTCGCTCTGAACGGCGATGCACGAGACGGCGTTGCCGCAAGCGCTCCTCGCAATGTACGATACGCGAAGGTGACCCTGTAGACCTACTTAACCACGAAGTTGACGATGCGCCCCGGTACATAGATCTCGCGCCGCACAGTCCCCTCATCCAGGTAGCGGGCTACGTTTTCGTCGGATCGTGCTTCGCCGAGCACCTCCTCTTCGGGCGCATCCGGTGCCACCTCAATCGTACCACGCACGGTCCCATTTACCTGCACGGCCATTTCGACCACTTCGCGCTTCAGGTACTCTGGATTAAACGACGGCCAGTCGGCATGGGCGATGCTCGTATCATGCCCGATTCGGGCCCACAGCTCTTCAGCAATATGCGGGGCAAAGGGGCTCAAGAGAAGCACAAAGGGTTCTGCAACGGTCCGTGGCACCGCGTCCCACTTCTTTGCGGCATTCACGAACTCCATCATCTTCGCGATGGCTGTGTTGAAGCTGAGGGATTCGATGTCTTCGGTGACCTTCTGGATGGTCGCATGCAGCACACGGAGCTGCTCGCGGTTCGGTTCGGTAGTGTCTGCTACCTGTGCGTTGCCGTCAGCGTCGACCAGAAGGCGCCACACGCGTCCGAGAAAGCGGTACACGCCGTCCACGTCGGATGTGCTCCAGGGCTTGACCTGCTCCAGGGGGCCCATGAACATCTCATAGAGGCGAAGCGCATCGGCACCATACTCATCGATAACGTCGTCTGGGTTCACGACATTGCCCCGGCTCTTGCTCATCTTGTGCGAACGCGCGTCGACCCGGATTGCAGGCTGGTCGGCCAGAACAAAGTGGTCGCCGTCTTTTGTGATCGCCTCTTTATTGACAGCAGTCGGGGTAACGCCGGCACCGGTGCGTGTGTCGGTTGCGTCGTCGACATGCTGGGCCGATACGTAGTGGCCTTCGTCGTCGACGTACGCGGTGTACTCGGTTTCGCCCAGAATAAGGCCCTGGTGGATGAGCTTTTGGAAGGGTTCGCGCGTAGATACTACGCCTGCGTCGTACAGCACCTTGTGCCAGAAGCGGGCATAAAGCAGGTGCAGAACGGCATGCTCAGACCCGCCCACATACAGGTCAACCGGCATCCAGTACGCCTCTTTCTCTGGGTCTACGAGCCGGTTCTCGTTGTGCGGGTCGATGAATCGCAAGAAGTACCAGCACGAACCGGCCCATTGGGGCATGGTATTCGTTTCGCGCTTTGCAGGGGCACCGGTTTCCGGATCGGTGGTCTCGACCCAGTTCTCCAGTGCAGCAAGCGGGCTCAGGGCGGCGTCTTGCTCCAGAATCTCGTTATACGACTCGATGTCTGGTAGCTCGACAGGCAGTTCATCTGCAGGAAGGGGCTTTGCCTCGCCATCCACATGAACGATGGGGAAGGGTTCGCCCCAGTAGCGCTGACGGCTAAAGAGCCAGTCGCGCAGCTTGTAGTTTATCGTCGCCTCCCCATAGCCATGCTCTTCCAGCCAGGTCGTAATACGATCTTGGGCCGACGCCACATCGAGTCCGTTTAGGAAGCCGCTGTTGACGGCCGGGCCATCACCGGTGTACGCATCCCCCTCAAAGTCTTCGGGGGGCTGTACAGTGCGTACGATGGGAAGGTTGTACTTCTCGGCAAAGGCCCAGTCGCGATCGTCCTGCCCGGGCACCGCCATGATCGCTCCGGTGCCGTATGAGGCCAGCACGTAATCGGCGACCCAGATCGGAATCTCCTCGTCGGTAACCGGGTTCACCGCATAGCCCCCTGTAGGAACGCCCGTTTTCTCTTTTTGGAGTTCGGTCCGCTCCAGCTCGCTCTTTTTCTGGGCCTGGTCGCGGTATTCGGATACGGCATCGGCGTGCTCCTCGGTGGTTACCGTGTCAACGAGCGGATGCTCAGGAGCAAGCACCATGTACGTGGCGCCAAAAAGTGTGTCAGGACGCGTGGTGAAGACTTCGAGCTCGCCATCGTGATCGGCCAGCGGGAAGCGAATCGTAGCGCCTTCAGAGCGCCCGATCCAGTTGCGCTGCATCTCTTTCGTGCTCTCGGGCCAGTCAAGGTCGTCGAGCCCATCGAGCAGCCGTTCGGCATACTCGGTGATCTTGAGCATCCACTGGCGCATGGGGATCCGCTCGCAGGGGTAGCCACCGCGTTCGCTCTTGCCGTCGATCACCTCCTCGTTGGCAAGCACCGTACCCAACTCTTCGCACCACCACACCGGCACCTCGGCCTGATAGGCCAGGCCGCGCTCGTGGAGCTTCAGGAAGATCCACTGCGTCCACCGGTAGTAGTCGGGGTCGGTCGTGTTAATCTCCCGATCCCAGTCGTAGGAAAAGCCAAGTCGTTTCAGCTGGCTACGGAAGTTGTCGATGTTGCGCTCGGTGGTCTCGCGCGGATGCGTTCCGGTCTTTACCGCGTATTGCTCGGCTGGTAGGCCAAAAGCATCCCAGCCCATCGGGTGCAGCACGTTAACGCCCTGCATCCGTTTGTAACGGGCCACAATATCTGTAGCAGTGTACCCCTCGGGGTGACCGACATGAAGTCCGGCACCGCTTGGGTACGGAAACATGTCGAGCACGTAGCACTTTTCGGCCTCAGGATCTACGTCCTCGGGCGTTCGAAACGTGTGGTTCTCCTCCCAGTAGCGCTGCCACTTGGGTTCGATCTCTGCGAAAGGGTAAGCGGGCATATTAAAGCGAGAGCCGGTAGATTCGTCGATAAGAACAAGCACGACAGCCCAACGACTGCCGCGGTACGAAGATTCGTTCGCATCCTCCTAACGAGACAGCAAGACTGTGTAAACATGGTGTGTTAGGGGTGGGATACAGCGGGCTGAGGGCCTCTAAAAAGCTGTACCCATCGTCGAGAAAGAGGCGTCGAAGTAGCGGGCTACGGTTGCGGCATGATCGGCAAAGGTAGAGCGGAGCCCAAGCGCACGCCCGGCTGCATTGGGACGTACGACAAGCAGCGGCACAAATTCGCGGCTATGGTCGGTACTGGGAGTGGTGGGGTCGTTGCCATGGTCGGCTGTGATAACAAGGACGCCATCGTTGGGAAGGGCATCAAGGATGCGGGGCAGCGCGCGGTCGAAAGACGCAAGGGCCTCCGCGAATCCCTCCGGATTGTTGCGGTGGCCATACTCCTGGTCGAAGTCCACCAGGTTGGTCCAGACAAACGTGGGGGGCGATGCCGGTGCGTGGCTTCTGAGTGCTTGGATGGTCGCTTCGATCCCTTCGTTGTTGTTCGACGTTTTGACCATCTCGTCAAACCCGGTTCGGGCAAAGAGGTCAGCGATCTTTCCGATGGAGACGGTGCGTATCCCGTGCTCCTGCAGTATGTCTTGCAGCGGTGGCGTCTCGGGGCGGCGAGCGAAGTCTTTGCGTTCTTCAGAGATGCGCGTGTAGTTGCCAGGGGTTCCTACAAACGGGCGGGCAATGACGCGCCCCACGCCATGCTCGCCGGTACAGACCTTGGTGCGTGCCACCTTGCACAGGTGGTATAGTTCACGTAAAGGGATGACCTCTTTGTGGGCAGCAATCTGAAATACGCTGTCGGCTGAGGTGTACACAATCGGAGCGCCTGTGCGCTCATGCTCCGGACCGAGTTCCTCGATGATGACCGTACCTGATTCGGGCCGATTGCCAAGCACGCGGTCTACGCCGCCGTGCGACCGGAATGCATCGATGACCGTGTCTGGAAATCCATCGGGATATGTTGGAAACGGGTGCTCAAGATGCAGGCCGGCCAGCTCCCAGTGCCCGGTAGTGCTGTCTTTGCCCGCCGAAACCTCGCGCATACGTCCGTAATCAGCGGCGGGGGCGTCAACGCGAGGCACGCCGTCGAGGTCAGCAACATGGCCGAGTCCGAGAGCGGCCAGGTTGGGCAGAGACGGCTGCTGCGCGGCGCATACGTGCCCGAGCGTGTGGCTGCCGCGATCGCCGTAGTGTACGGCGTCGGGCTGAGCGCCAACGCCAACGCCGTCGAGTACAATAGTCACAAAGCAAGGCATATCGTTGAGCCGGTTAGGTAGAGAGGTAAAGCGAGAGGCCTTCCGCCATATTTGTGGTGGGTGGATGAGCAGAAGGACGTTCACAAGATGGTAGGAAGACGCACGGCTTTCTATAGGAGTTATGTGAATATGTGTCTTTATAACGCTGTGCGTCATAAAAGGGGAACTTGTGACGCACTGCGTTATAAGGGGTCTTGGACAGTAAAGACAAAACGTCCACCCCTTGAAGGACAGTGTCGCACGACCTGTTAACAACTACTTACGAGGTGATTACTATGGGTACTCAAGCAGAGCAAAAAGCGAAAGAGAACGGTTCACGAAAGCCTGTTGATTTCAGCAAGCTACCTGAAGAGCTCACAGAGCGTGGCCGCGAGGTATGGCTGGCTGGACTTGGTGCGCTCTCACGTGTTGAGGAAGAAGGCGACCGGGTGTTCAAGGATCTGGTGAACCGTGGTGAGAAGTATGAAGAGAAGCGCCGCAAGCAGCTTGACGACGCGGCGGCAGAGATGAACAAGCAGCAAGAGTCGATCACGGAAGAGTTCAACCGTCGCTTTGAGGACGTATCGAAGCGTGTATCGGATGCGGCCCAGACGGTGGAGCAAACGGTGTCGTCGACTTTAAACGATACGCTGGGGCGCCTGGGCGTGCCTACCCGCGAAGAGGTACAGGGGCTTTCGAGTAAAGTCGGGCAGCTGTCCGAGAAGCTTGATGCGCTCTCTGCCATGCTCGACCAGCGTGCCTCAGGAGAGATGCCGGTTTTCCACATTGCGTACAGAGAAGACGAGTGGGTTCTCTTGCAAGATGGTGCGGATGCGCCGCTGCAGACCTTCGAAACCAAAAAGGAAGCGGTTGATGCTGCCCGCGACGCCGCGAAAGCACACGCTCCGAGCCGGCTGATCATCCACAAGCAGGATAACACGGTGCAGGAAACGATCAGCTACGATCAGGAAGATGACTCGTAGCAAGGAGAAAGAGTGTCGGGTCCGTCATTAACGGATGAGGAACTCTACCCCCCTTATCACCGGGTACCGGCCCGTCTCCCTATGTGGGGGCGGGCTTTTTTTGTGTTTGTTGGTATACTGATCTCGCATACCTATTGCGCATGCTGCGCGGGCGTGCGCAGATATGGCAACCATCGGGGTATGGAGAGAGACAGAGAGGAAGGCGTGAACGAAAAAGCGTATCGCTTTCTGCTGAAAGATACGTCATCCGCAGATGAGGAGGCGCTTTCGTCGGGGCTAAACAGTCCGGTAGGCGGAGGGAGCGTTGCAAGAAGGCATACCGGCCGGCATCCCAAAGAACCAAAAAAAGCCGCTCCGGCAGAGAGGCCAGAGCGGCTTGATTGAAAGAGCGTGTTGCTTTGGATGCTCTTAGCGTGGCGCGTGCATCAGCGTCGCGGATGCAACGCGGCAAGCTCCTCGGCATCATCCCAAAGGGACAGGGCGTGCCGGTAGATCGGGTCGGTTTCGTTGAGCGTAGGCTGGGCCGTACGGAGACCGAACAGCTGCCGGGCCAAGAATCCTTTGAGGCGAAGGCGTAGCATCTCTTCGCTGTTAGTGCGGTCGGCATAGAGGAACGTGCCCTGACTTGGAGCTACCTCACCTGGATCGCTCGTGTACGACATGCCCCGCTCTTCTGTGAACTCCCAGAAGGAAGTGACAAGCGAGTCGGGCGTTGAGAACTCCTCGAGGAACACGTCTGCGTCATCGCCCCACGAGGAGCGTACATGCTGTTCGTTCTGTGCAAACCAGTTGCGGATAAAGGCGAAGTCCATGTTCACCGTAGACACGAAATTTGTGAGGCTCGACGTATCAGGCTGCACAACGATGTCGGGCATAATACCGCCGCCGCCGAAGACTTCGCGTCCGTGCTCGGTTTCGAATACGAGCGAGTCAGGAACGCTTTCGCGGTAGGCACTGGGGTCGAAGGTAGCTGCTTCCTGATCAGCCATCATGCGCTCGATGTACTGCTCTTGATCGCCGTTCTCATACGGCGTCTGGATGAGGCGTCCGAGGGGCGTGTAGTAGCGGCCCACGGTCATCTGCAGCAGGCTGCTGTCGTCCAGGTCAAACTGCTTCTGGATGAGGGCTTTGCCGAAGGTGCGTCGCCCCACGACGAGGGCTCGGTCGTGATCTTGCAGAGCTCCCGACACAATTTCACTGGCAGAAGCAGAGCCCTGGTCTACGAGCACGATGACGGGCGTATCTTCGAGGCTCCCGCCTCCGCTTGCGTTGAACGTCGTGTTCATGGAGCGCTCGCGACCGCGCGTTTCAACGATCGAAAGGCCAGCTCCGAGCATCTCGTCGGCAACCTCGATGGCAGAGCGCATTACACCGCCGGGATTGCCTCGCAGGTCGAGCACGAGGCGCTGCATGCCCTGCTCGCGAAGCTCACCTACATGCTCCATAAACTCGTCGTGCGTGGTCATGGCAAAGCGGTCGATCTTCACGTAACCCGTACGATCGTCGCTCATGTACGACGTATTGATCGAGTGCATCGGGATTTCGTCGCGGGTGATCGTGTAGTCTTCTTCCTGGCTGGTGCCGGGACGGTAGATCGTGATCGTGACCTCCGTACCCACCTCGCCTTTCAGGCGCTCCTGAATGCCATTCGTACCGATACCAACAGCGGTTTCGTCTTCGATGCCGACGATGCGATCGCCTGCCATGATGCCGAGACGCTCACTCGGGCCATCGGCAATGGGGGAGATGACCCGGGCGGTGTCTTCGACGACCTCAAACATGACTCCGATTCCGCCGAACGAGCCGCGGTAGCTATCCTGGACGCGCTGCACATCCTCAGCAGGGATGTAGGTCGAATGCGGGTCGAGGGCGTTGAGCATGCCTTCGATGCCTTCTTCCACGAGCTTCTTGGACTCAACCTCGTCGACGTACTGACGCGTAATGATGACAAAGGAGCGTTCCAGCTTCTGAAGTTGCTCGTAAGCCGTATCATCAGAGGTGAATGAGTTTACCTGCACACCAAGCACGGCACCGAGAAGAATCAGGCCGATGGCAGGAAGAACGTATCGTGTTACATGTCTCATAAGACACAGCCGGTAAGGCGTAAAGAGAACAGGTTGTGCGGATGCAAGGCGTATATGCAGGGCATAGGTGCAGGGTGAACGGAGCGCACTGCCACAGAGTAAAACAAGTAAAACAGGAGCAGGCGCTGGTTGCAACTGCAGAGGCGCTTTGCATATATGGGCTACAGTGATAAGACCTGCACACCGGGTTTGTTGCGTGCAGCCAGCACTTTGAAGCGAATGTGGACTATCCTGTTACCATCTGGCGGAGTTGGGGATGAGAAGCCCTGAGATGAGAAAGATATTATATATGGTGCGTATGCTTGTTGTGTGTCTTAGAACCGGTTTTAATTTCTTAATTTGGGCTGTGAGCGGCTCCGCTGGGCTGCAAATTGTCCCCGATATCGGCCCGTAACCCCGGCTACGAACCTCTATCGTGGTTCAATTTTCGCCGCAGCGGCGCTCGCTCTCGCCAGCAAACCAAAACCCAAACAGGTTCTTAAAGCTATAAATTACGGACACCACACCCTGTAAATAGAAGTTTGCTCCTTACGCCAATCGCCTCTATGCTCATCGGCAGCGGCGCTACCCATGAATAAGCGAATAGCAGACTACTACTACATCTTTGATGGACGCAGCGGCCGGTCGGTGGCTGTTGAACGGAGTAGCGGAAAGCCTGCTTCTGTGATACCAAACAAGGAGTTGGACGATGAAATGAAGCTGGCACGCTACCTTGAGTCGGAGCAGTCGTCTCATGTGCTTCGTGCATTTGCATGCTGGTGTGCTCGCCAGACATGGCAAGAGGAGGCCCCGTCGCAACGCTGCTATAGCCTGTGGAACACCGCGCGCGCAGTATGTACCCGCAGGGCTCCGGTCTCGGCACTGCGGGAAGTGCGAGCCGCCTCAGACAATGAAGCGGTTGCCGCTTCAACGATAGGACTGCCACGCCGCAGTCCCGAAGCCGCCCAGCTTCTTGCGGCGCGGGGCTGTGCTGACCCCGACGTGCACACGGCTGTGCACGACGCGATGCACATGAGTCTCCGATGGGCCGAGTGCGTGGCTCCATCAGATCCTGAAACGGCTATCCGCATGATGCGTACGCGCCATCGCAACGCATTGCTTGATGCGATAAACGGCGACGCGCCGTTCACAACGAAAAAACATCGTGAGAGAAGCGACCCCGACCCAGGGGTGTAAGCAGTACGTTAGCACGCTAAATGTAAGTATGCTTACACAGCATACTGTTGAGGGAGTATCGAGAGAGCACACAGTATCCCCTTACGAATATCCCCTTATGATGGCTGCCTGCTCAATGACCGCTTCTCGCTGCTGTGCGAGCATGCCCGCGTCCCTGCATGTCCGATGATCCCCCGTGTTACATGAAAGAAGTCGTCGCGCAGCCTACAGTTGTTGTGGGAGCTGGAGCCGTTGGTTCTGCACTTGCACGTGCGTTGCATGAGCATGGAGCGCCGATAATCGGCATTGTGAGCCGCACACACGCTGACGCTGCGGCACTTGCCAGTAAAGTAGATGCAGAGCATGTAAGCAGTAGCGTAACCCAGATCCCGCCCGCTACAAAGCGAGTTCTCATATGCGTACCCGACCAGCAGTTGGACCAGGTAGCCGGCGAATTGGCACGTGCGTCGCTGGCACATCCGTGGATCGCGGCCCACACGTCAGGGGCACACGCAGCTGAGGTACTGGCTCCGCTGCGAGCAGCAGGGGCAGCACTGCTCAGCATTCATCCGCTGCAGACGTTCACCAACGAGACGCCCCCGTCGGCATTTCAGGGAATATGGATGACACTCGAAGGCGACGAAAATGCATACGGATATGGCGAAGCCCTTGCCAAGGGGCTGGGGGCCTCGCCACAACACCTTGAATCGGGCGCGAAGCCGCTCTATCACTTGTCGGCTGTCTTGGCGTCTAACGGATTTGTTGCGCTTCTGGCGGCGGCACAGCATGTGTGGGAAAACGCCGGCCTGGAACCGAGCAAGGCGTTTAATGCGCTCAGCCCCCTCGTTGAACGGACATGGATGAACATCCAAAATAACGGCACCGATGCTCTGACGGGCCCGGCAGCGCGGGGCGATCATAAAACAATTGCCACTCATATAGCAGCGCTTCATGCCTCATCAGAAAGGCCCAGAGGGGAGGAGGTGTTGCCGGAGGAGGCTAAAAGCCGCGTCATGGAACAAAATATGGAGATGGAACGGTTGTACGCCTCACTAACCAACGTAATGATTCAACTGCAGCGCCAAGCAGGTAAGCTGTCTCAGCGCGACGCTGTGCGTGTACAAAACATACTTAAAAACTCTCCCTATAAAGTTGAGAGAAATAACAGTGCTTGACATCCTCCGCTGCGATTGCGATACTGCGTACACAATGCTTAACCCCACAGTGTAACGCTTCATGGTAGACCGCACATTAGACTGTTGCAACGCGATGAAGCGTAATACTTAAGCATCCCCCACGAAAGCTGTTGATGCAAAAGCCCCCACCGGCTGGTGTGTCCACATGCATCGTCTCAACGAGTTTATCGCTTTCTGAGACGAGAGCGTCGCAGGCTCACTTTTTCCGGTTCGTATCCTCACACTCAGGGTGCGCACCAACCGCCTGCTTCCCTCACTGCTATCCACGTTGGCCTGCCAGCACATAGCAGCACACGTGTTTGTGTCATAACCCTACACTCGCATATGAATACCCCTGCGCGCACTCCCAGCGAGCGGATCGAAGACAGAATGTTACTGGACTCCGGTCACTCTGAAGATGCAGGTACCGCCACACTCGTTCAGCACATCCCGTCAGACCTTGCTATGCTCCGATCCATCCTGGAAGAGCGCCACACTGGAGCCGCATTCCAGTCGGTTGTCATGGCAACCGTGAAGATCGTGGAGCGTGTGGCATGCCACGAATACCATGTGGCAGAGGCTGCGCTCTCGCTCGGACAGCGTGAAAAGCTCGACGAGATGTTGCACACAATCGACGAGATGGCAGAGCTGCTCCGTGCACAGCTTGACATGCAGGGAAACGGACTCACGCGTCTGTGTGGCGAAAAGCCCGCCGCTGCAGGCGACGCGCCGCCGTGGCCTGAGGCCCTTTTTGAGGCCGTTGAAGCGCTTAGCGAGAGCGTCAATCAGCTTACATCACTTTCAAACGCGCAGCAAAAAGAGAGCCCCGCACGTGCCCTGAGCAACCGGGTTGCCGATCTTCTGCGCGCCCATCATAACACACTGCTTGTTGAAGCTGAACAGTGGACGGCATAGCGCCGGATTCCCTGCCAGAGCAAGCTTCCGGGCATCTTCCCTCTTTTGCGCAGTTGTGCTGAACACGCTGAAACTGCGCTGAAACCGTACCGCAACAGCGAACGCGACTCCTGGTACCCCGTTACTTGTCTTCTGCAGAAACGCCTTCCAAATGCGAAGGCGTTTCTATTTTTACCTGGTTCCTCCTACTCGCTACCGATTCGATTTCCTGCTTTCTTATGGATTCCACCGCGTCTGCCTCACCAGAACCTACGCGCTCTGAGCAAGAACAGCGTCGCCGCGAAGAGCGGCAGGCGCTTGAACAACGCGGCATCGACCCGTATCCGTACAGCTGGCCTGTAGACGACCATGCGGCTGACCTGCTTGCGACGTTCGACGACGAAGCACACGACCCTGACGAAGGCACCAAGCTTACCGCGTCGATGGCCGGGCGCATTACCAACATGCGGGTGATGGGAGGCTCCGCCTTCTTCGACGTGCAAGACGAGTCGGGTACCATTCAGGCGTACATCCGCAAAAACGAGGTCGGCGAGGACTTCTACAATGAGGTCTTCACCGAACTGCTCGACATTGGGGATATCGTGGGCTTGAAAGGGTATGTGTTTCGCACCGGCATGGGCGAGGTAACGGTGCGTGTCGACGAGATGCAGCTGCTTTCAAAGGCGCTGCGTCCGCTCCCCGTGGTGAAGGAAACCGATGAAGGCGATACCTATAACCAGGTTACCGACAAGGGCTTCCGCTACCGGCAGCGCTACGTAGATCTGACCGTCAACCCTGACGTGCGTGATGTCTTTCGGCAGCGCGCTACGCTCATCCGCACCCTTCGTCAGTTTCTGGATGCGCAGGGCTATCTTGAAGTGGAAACGCCCGTGCTGCAGCCGGTGTACGGCGGTGCCACAGCGCGGCCTTTCACGACGCACCACAACGCGCTCGACATGGAGCTCTACCTGCGCATCGCAGACGAGCTCTACCTCAAGCGGCTCCTGGTTGGGGGATTCGAAGGCGTTTACGAAATCAGCAAAGACTTCCGGAACGAGGGGCTGAGCCGCTTCCACAACCCTGAGTTTACGATGATGGAGCTGTACGTAGCGTATAAGGACTACCACTGGATGATGGACTTCACCGAGCAGCTGGTAGAGGCCGTTGCCACAGCGCTGCACGACAGTACCGACGTGACAATCGGCGAGCACACCGTTTCGTTCGAGCGCCCGTGGAATCGTATTGCGTTTCTTGAGGCCATCGAAGACAAAACGGGTTACGACCTGCACGGCGCTACCCGCGAAGAGCTGCTGGAGGTGGCTGAGGAGCTTGGTATCGACGTAGACCCGGACTTGGGTGCAGGCAAGCTCTACGACAAGATCTTCAGCGAAACGGTCGAGCCGACGCTCATCCAGCCTACGTTTGTAATGGATCACCCCGTTGAGCTGAGTCCGCTCGCAAAGAAGCACCGCGAAACCGACGGACTCGTGGAGCGCTTCGAGGGCTTCGTGGCTGGACGCGAGATCTGCAACGCCTTTAGCGAACTGAACGACCCCGATGACCAGCGCGAGCGCTTCGAAGAACAGGTGCGCCTCCTTGACGCGGGCGACGACGAAGCCACGCCCATCGACGAAGACTACCTGCGCGCCCTTGAATACGGCATGCCGCCCGCTGCCGGACTTGGCATCGGTATCGACCGCCTCACCATGATGATGACCGATCAGGAGTCTATCCGCGACGTGATCCTCTTCCCCCTGATGCGCCCTGAAAGTCAGTGACAATGTGCACACCACCGGCGTAATCTGCGGTACAACCAACATAGCACCACACCTTGCTGGGTCCACCGGTTTTGCTTGGTGGACCTGGTTGCATTTATGTGCGAAACGCAGCTGGATCCGGAACGCAACATTGCTGCGAGAAATGCCAGCACAGAGCATCGTCAGAAACCTGGAGCGGAGTGGGTCATGTCAAACTGCCTATGGCTACATCACCCCGCAAGCACGACATCGAGGTTGAAGACCGCGCTGGCTATCTGGAGCTGCTGCGCACCAACGACAACTACCGCCGGCTCTGGTTCGGTAGCAGCCTGTCGCTCTTAGGCGACTGGTTCAATCTGATCGCACTCTACACGCTCGTCTCTACGCTCACCGGTTCGCCGCTCGCCATCGGCGTGATCTTCCTGGCGAAGATGCTGCCGTGGGCCCTGGCTGCGCCCGTTGCCGGACTTATCGTAGACCGCTACAACCGGCGCCGGCTCATGATCGGGGCCGACCTCGTGCGGTCCGTTATTGTGCTGGGGTTTCTGTTTGTGCAGGAGGCGGCGCACGTACCGCTCATCTATGTGCTTATCGCTGCACAGGTCGTCGTGGGGTCGGTCTACGTGCCCGCAAAGAGCGCATCCATTCCCAACATCACCGCGCCGCGCGAGCTACTCACGGCGAATGCGCTCTCTTCAGCTACCTGGTCGACCATGCTGGCGGTAGGCGCTGCGCTGGGGGGATTCGTAGTGGAGTTCGCAGGGATCGAGGCGGTGTTCATTCTTGACGCCCTCACCTACCTGTGGTCGGCCTGGTTTGTCTATCGCACCGTCATTCCTCAGAATACCGAGCCCGACACCGATCCACTGGTGCGGACCGCCGCGCGTAAGATCATGGACGGCTGGTCGCATCTTCGAGCACATCCACGCGTGGCACGCATCGCAACAGCCAAAGCTACGTGGGCGCTGGCCGGGGGCGGACTCGTCTACATGCTCACGCTTATCGGCGAGCAGGTGTCGCCGGGGGCTATCGCGGCAGGCATCGGCGTGCTGTTCATGGCGCGTGGTATTGGCACCGGCATCGGGCCGATCATTGCTCGGGGGCTCTTCACAGACCAAGCAAAATGGCCCATGGTGCTGGGCAGTGCCATTGCAGTGAGCGGAGGCGCCTACTTTGTAGTCGGTTTGGTGCCTTGGGCGCCTGAGGGCATTGCCCTGTTCACGGTCATCGCGCTGGTGGTCATGGCACATGCCTCCAGTGGGGGCAACTGGGTGCTCGCCACCGTGCTCCTGCAGAAACGCACCGAAGATGCCTACCGTGGACGCGTCTTTGCAACCGAATGGCTCCTGGTAATGATTGCGGAGAGCATATCCATTGGCGCAGCCAGCGTGCTGCTTGAGATCGGTTGGCTCGATCTTGCCGGCGCGGTGCAGCTCTTTGCGGGCGCGCAAGTTGCATTCGGACTGATCTGGCTCCTTGTGGTCGTGCCCAAAGAATTGCAGTCTGACGCTGAAGTTCAGGAAGCAGGTCAAGCAGATCGAGCAGATAAGATAGCAACGCCTCACGAAGACGCGTAGAACCGTTGCGGTTGCATGCGTGCTGTGGTACATTAGGTGTTGTTCAGGGGGATGCGTCTGGACTGTCGTACAACGGATACACCGTCGCATCCCCCAACCCACTTTTCGATAGCGAGGCTGGGGGTGCCCCCGCACAGAAATGCGCAGGGGCTGAGAGATACACCCTTCGAACCTGATCCGGATCGTACCGGCGAAGGAAAGCTTCCCGCTGTTCCCCGTGCATGTCTGCCTTAGGGGCGCCGCTGGCTTCGCACTTCTTCAGGTTTCTTCAAGCCAACGCCTACCTGCTATGTCTACAGCCCCTGCCCTTTCCGATCAGGTCGTTCTCATCACCGGTGCCAGTCGCGGACTCGGCGCCGCCCTTGCCCGTGCCTTTGGGCGCGAAGGCGCACGCGTGGTCGTAAACTACTACCAGAGCGAAGACGCTGCCCATGAGGTTGCCGCCTCGATTGGCGACCGCGCGCTCCCCTATCAGGCCGATGTGCGCGATCGCGAGGCCGTGCAGGCCATGGTCGAGGCCGCTGCCGATCACTTTGGCACGCCCGTAACCACCGTCATCAGCAACGCACTGATCGATTTCCGATTTGACGCCGAGGCGCGCGCCACTGCCGACACCGTGTCGTGGGCAGACTACCAGACGCAGCTCGAAGGCAGCGTGCAAGCAGCGCTCCACCTGGTGCAAGCGTGCCGCCCGGCCATGAAAGACGCCGGGTTTGGGCGCTTCGTAGCTATCGGCTCCAATCTGGTGCAGAACCCCGTCGTGCCGTACCACGACTATACCACCGGCAAAGCCGCGCTGCTTGGCTTTGTGCGCAACATGGCGCAGGAACTTGGCCCCGAGGGCATCACCGTCAACATGGTATCGGGCGGACTCCTCGACCGCACCGATGCCAGCGATGCGACGCCCGACGGCGTGTTCGACCTTATCCGCAACTCTACGCCGCTACGCTCGGTGACCACCCCCGAAGAGATGGCCGATGCGGTGCTCTTCTTTGCTTCGCCGTGGGCGCGTGCCATCACGGGGCAGAACCTGATTGTGGACGGCGGTCTCGTGATGCAATAGCTTCATGCGGCGGGCGGAGGGGTCCCTATTCCTCCACCGATACGTTTTCGAGAGCAGTGCGCACGTTGCGCTGAAAGCCCTCGTACGTGGCGCGGGTAACGGGGCTGCCGGAAAAACGCTCGCGAAACTCCTCGAGCTCCAGCTCCACCCAGTCGCGCAGGTCGGTATCCGACATGCCATTGCGCGGCTGGTAGCGGGGCTCTTGCGTGGGCTCTTTGAACTTATTCCACGGGCACACATCCTGGCAGATGTCGCAGCCAAAGATCCAGTTCTGCATATCGCCCGAGATCGCTTCGGGCACATCGTCGCCGCCGTGCTCAATCGTGAGGTACGAGATGCATCGTGTGGCGTCGACCGCGTAGGGCTGGTAGATCGCATCGGTCGGGCAGGCATCCACGCAGCGCGTGCACGAGCCGCAGAAGTCCTCAACCGGATGGTCATTCGGTAGCGGCACATCCACGATAATCTCGCCGATGAAAAAGAACGAACCCATGTCGCGCGTTAACAGATTAGAGTGCTTACCCTGCCACCCGAGTCCGCTTCGCGCGGCCCAGGCCTTGTCGAGCACCGGAGCCGAATCCACAAACGCACGCCCGTGCACCGACTGCCCCACGTGTTCTTCGAGCCAGTGCAAGAGCAAATAGAGGCGGTCTTTGAGCACATCGTGATAATCATCGCCCCACGCATACCGGCTGATCTTGCCCGTCGTAGCCGACTCGTCGTGCTGCGTATCCGGCTGATAGTAATTATGCAGCACCGAGATCACGCTTTTAGCGCCCGGCACCAGCCGTGTCGGGTCAATGCGCTTGTCGAAGTGACGCTCCATCCAGTGCATGGTACCGTGGCGGCCTTCGAGCAGCCACTGCTCAAGGCGCGCAGCCTCGTCGTCGAGCGGCTCTGCCGTTGCAATGCCACAGGCGTCAAAGCCCAGCCGGGCCGCCTCCGCTTTAAGCGCCCGTGCAGCGCGCTGCTGAGCCATGCGTCCAAAGTCAGAAGTTGGCGCGGGCGTGCACATGCTTGGTCTGTAACGGTGTGTCCTAAAGTAAAGTTGATGGTTTAACGAGGCATCAGGAGTAGAGTTGTTAAGGAATGCGAGGCGAGGTAAGCCCCACCGAAGTAAAAGCCGCAAACTGGAACTCAGTCACATAGGGATGCACAGCCTTTCTTTGCCTATCTACTCGTTAACGAGATGAGAGGTAACGCGCTGTAAGGACAGCCCGCCTTTGCGCGTCTTCCCCGCGGGAGCAGGTACAGTACGCGCATCCACCAGAAGCCGCTCTGGATCGATGCGCTGCTGCTGGTAGAACATTGCAACTGCACGGCCCCGGTCATGAGCCAACGTGGCTGCGCGGGGTTCGCTGGAGCGAGCGTACGCCTCAATACGAATGGGGAGAGGAGCACACGTGGCAAAAAGCTCTGCATTAGCACGCAGCGCTTCCCGGGCGCTGTCAGAGAGGTGGCTGGTGCCGTGGGCAAAGAAAACCGGGTTGGTTTCAAGGTCAGCCCGGCAGAGCGCAGGTACGTCAGGCCGCACGGTGAGCGAGACCGTGCGTGTGTCGCTTCCCGCTTCGTTGGCCACGTACAGGCGCACGGCGTACGTGCCAGGGGCCGTATACCGGTGCTCCCCGCTTGCATCTGAGACCTCCGTTCCGTCGCCATAACTCCAGAGGCGTTCCGCGACTACGCCCCGCACATCTGCCTGGTAGGTTACGGGCTGTCCGACCACGACCGGGTTCGGAACCGCCTGAATAGTCGCAATCTGAGGAGATGCAGTTGGGGGCTGCACGCGAACGAGATGGGTACGCGTTGCGGACCCGGCTTCGTTGGCAGCGGTGAAACGGACGGTAAACGTGCCGCTACGTGCAAAGCGGTGAACCGCGCGAAGTCCAACATCGGTCGTGCCGTCCCCAAAGTCCCAATCGAGACGCACGTGCTCGGTAGCCTGCTCGTTGATCTGCGCGACAAAGACAGCTGCCGTGTCTACAGGGACTTCCCCAGGTCCGCTGAGAGCGAGCACGCGAGGCGGCTGCATAGAAGTACAGCCGCCAAGAATGACAAGCAGATATCCTGCTGCTACGAAATACGCCAGGCTCGCATGTGCGAAGAAAGGGCATGATGCCTGGACGGAGGCAGGCAGGTGCGAGGTGTGCGATATGCGACGGAAAAGGGATGCGCAATGCATTGGGAGCGGCGCGTAGTCATCTCTAATAAGGCGAGCTACTGTAGTGAAAGAGCACGGCAGAAGCATTCATGTGGTGAACAGCGCAGCATACCAATAGAGGATCTGGAGTGTCATCCAGTTTCGGCGCTTGACACATGTCGGAAAGAGCGCATGCGCGGAATGTGTGAGGCATCACATACCAACAAAAAAGAGCGAGCCCACTTCCCGGAGGAAGCAGGCTCGCTCATGCACGGTAGCAGCGGCTTAGCTTGATGCGCTGCTACGATTTACGTGTGCGGTGCGGGTTAGCGCTGTGGGATCGAGTCCACGCGGCGCTGCTGTTCCGTACCCGCTTTCTTGGTGGTGGTATCGTCGTCGATCGCACCGCGGCCTTGCACCGTAATCCGGTCGGCTGGCACATCGTTTTCTTCGTAGAAGTCAGCGACGGCCTGAGCGCGGTCTTGCGACAGCTCATCCGGGTTGCGCTCGCCAGCGGCAGCGAAGCCTTCGACGCGAACCGTGAGGTTCGTGCACTCAGCGAGGATCTCGGCGTTCTCTTCAAGCGCGCTGCGGGCTTCATCCGTGAGCGTGCTGGAGTTGACACCGAAGAATGCCGGGTTGAGCTCCGTAACGGTACCGCAGATCGGCGGCAGGTCGGGCTCGACCATCAGCGTGAGAGAGCGGGAGTCGTCGCCTACGTCGTTCGAGGCGTTGAGCGTGACCGTGTACTCTCCTTCTTCATCGAAGGTGTGCGTGGCAGTTTCACCGGTACCGGTGTTGCCATCGCCGAAGTCCCATTCATACGTGATCGGCGTGTCGCCGCGTACGTTGCTCGTGAAGGTAACTTCCTGACCCGCGGTTGCAGGGCTCGGATCGGCGTTGATCGTCGCAATGCGTGCCGGAGCAGGCGGATCGGTCACGTTAACCGTGAGCGACTCCGATACTTCGCCGGCTTCGTTGCTCGCCGTGAAGGTCACTTCGTACTGTCCCTCCTGATTGAAGGTGTGCGTCGTCAGCAGACCCGATCCCGTTGATCCATCGCCAAAGTCCCACTGGTAGGAGACCGGGCGGGTGACGTCGTCTTCGTTGACGGTTGCCGAGAACGTTCCGGATTCGCCGGTATCGAGTTCAGCAGGTCCATCAATTGCAAAGATGGCCGGAGCCGTCGTAGCAGGCTGGAACGTGTACGAGATGCCGAGAGCGGGCATAATCGTGAGGGCATCGAATGAATCGTAGTCGGCCTGCTCAAGGTTGTCGAGCGCGTCGCCTGGGAACGTAAGGTGGCTGCGAGCCTCAACAAAGAGCGAGGTGTGGCGGCTCACGACGATATCGAATCCACCTGCCACGGTCGGACCGAAGGCCGTGTCTTCGCCACCGAACGAGACGTGACCGCCAAAGTCAGCGTACGGAGAGATCGTCCAACTACGAGCACCCAGACCGAGACGCCCGGTCAAGTAGGCTGTCGTAATGCCCGCGCTTTCCAGGCCAGGACGTCCGGGGCCACCAGCAAACTGGTAGTCACCATACTGGACACCAAGACCGATACCGAAGTTGGGGTTGAACTTGTATCCAAACTCGCCGAGGAAGCCAAACGGGAAGCTTTCGTCGAACTTCTCTGTGTCAAAGATGTCGCCAAAGCCAGACGTTGGGCTCCGTTCACCAGCGTAGTCTACAAGACCAACACCCGCTTTGATATAGAACGTATCGCCGGCTCGCTTCGTCTGCGCGTCGGACGTGTCTACCGTGAAGGCAAACAGCAAAGCGATGGATAAGAGGAATGAAGTAAGTGTTCGGGTCATAGCTCTGAAAAGATTCTTAGGAGGCAGTGTCGGACAAGTGATCATTGAGCGCTACTCAGCATGCATGAAAGCAAGCCGAGAGCTTTGTATTTGTAATACCGCTGACAAAATGCGATGATGGCCAGGACACACAGGGTGCCTTAAAGGCTGCAGAGGGTTTACCCATTCTGCGAAAAAACGCTATTCAGCGGTCAAGGGTATTTCGCGAGCATGTTCATTTAAGGACGAAAGCGCGATGCGTGCATACCTGCACAGATCACTCTGAGAATGCGATGATTGCATCATCTCATCCATGTTGCAAATTTGTCTTACGCAAGAGAAGCCGTGACGCACACACATGATTGCGTACGGGCTTGTACGTCGTAAACCAAGTGGCAGAATGAAAAAAGCTAACGGCAGAAACGTCTCATATCTGCTCAAGCCAGCTATATCTTGCTCACAGTATTGACGTTGTGGCTGTAAGGAGCAAGGCAATACCGCTTCAAATGTATGAAGATGTATCGTAAAATCAAAGGTCTCGGACCAACTTTTACGAATACACGAAGCCAGAGTGATTGACAGCTTCGGGAAAAGTCACGGCGAGACGGACTTGGCAAGCGCCCGCTTATTCAAAAGAGCGGGAAGTCGTTGACGTATCGGACATACATATCGAACCCGTGGTGTCTTGCAGCGGCGCTCGGTTCATTTCGGTCCGCTGGGTTCCAGCCTGGTGCGTTTAGGCCGGTTTTTCCACGCAGTGTTGCTCGCACTGCAGAGAGCGCCAAATTGCGTCGACTGCTTGATGAGGTTGCAGAAGCCGCTTACAGACTATTTACATACTTCTCCAGCTTGCTCTTTTTGTTAGCAGCTTTGTTCTTATGAATAAGGTTCTTAGAGACGAGGCGGTCCAGTCCCTTCTTAACGTTGGGCAAAAGAGCACGCGCTTCTTCTGCATCGGTTGTAGACTTTAATTTCTGGACGAGGGTACGCACCTTGCGCTTCTGCGCGCGGTTGCGGACTCGTTTCTTGGCATCCTGGCGAAGGCGCTTCTTTGCAGATTTATGTTGGGGCATAGTAAACGTGTAATGGGTCTGTGACGTAGTTCAAGTATGTGTGCTGGCGTATAGCGCTGGATCAGCAACCTTGCTGAATACACAACAGGAGCAATCCACCGGCACTCATGCCGGATGTTTCCCAATACTCCATAAATTAGGCATCAACGCGCTGTAAGCCCTCTCCTTAACTTAAGCATCATACCGTCATGTGGGCGTTCCTGAAAGAACTGTTTAGCGACATTGACACAACGTACACGGTTCTCCTTCTTGATGAGAACACGGTCGAAGAGCCGCGCCGATATCAAGTAGAGCCCCGTCGTCTCCTTTTCATCTGGGGGAGTTCTATGCTTGTGGCCATGCTCGTAGCGGTGAGTGTACTTGCATTTACACCGCTGCGCCAGCTTATTCCTGGATACGGTACCGAAGAAATGGAACGTAGCGCACAGCTCAACGCCGTACGCGTGGCTGCGCTGCAAGACACGTTAAGCGTACAGCAACAGTATATTGAGCGACTCCAGGCGCTACTGACGGGCAGCGTTGATGGAAGTTCTGAAGCTGTACAGCAAGACGAAGGGAGCGCTGGTTCCGATGTCGATGATTACAGCCCGGCGCCAAGTAGCGATAGCTGGTCGTTACACGAACAGCCCGCGCTCATGCTGACCCGGTTCAGCGGAGATCAGCAAGCCGCCCCGGCAGCCACAGCTGAATACGATCTCCCAGCACTGTCCATGCCCGTACCGCCTCCTGTCGAGACCGGCTATCCGACACGGGGCTTTGATCCGCGTGCAGGCCACTATGCGTTAGATATTGCTGTGCAAGAGGGCTCATTCGTACGCACAATCGGGGATGGATACGTGGTCTTGTCTGACTGGACCCAGGAAGGAGGGTATACAATCGCTGTGCAACATGGTGGCGGCTATCTCTCGGTCTACAAACACAACAAACGCGTGCTGAAGCAAGTTGGCGAACAAGTGCGGGAGCAAGAGGTCATTGCCGTTACTGGCAATTCGGGCGAGATCACAACAGGACCGCACCTTCATTTTGAGCTCTGGCACCACGGACTGGCACAAGATCCTCGTTCGTTTATTGCGGGCTGGTAGTAGCACAGATATGTCGCAAATAGCGACAACACGCTGCTGCGATGCAAGCACTAAATTGGCATAGGTCAGCTTGCAAACTGCGGGCTAATTTCGTTCAAAATCACTGCCTACAACCCATGGGAATTTTCTCGTCGAAAAAAACAGACAATAAGAATATGGCACAGAATAAGCGAGCAGTATCGGATCAGATTAACCTTGTTGGAGAAGGAACGACGTTCGAGGGTACGCTTCATGCCGAAAACGACGTGCGCACCAGCGGCCACATTGTGGGGACTATACGTGTCGAAGGGCGTGCTATTATCGCGGAGAGCGGGTCGGTAGATGGTGAGGTTGTTGCTACCAATGCCGACGTTGCGGGACGCGTACAAGGAGAGGTGCGCGTGAGCGAATGCTTGGTGTTGAAGAGCACAGCCCGAATTGAAGGCGACATCCATACAAAACGCCTGGTTGTGGAAGAAGGCGCACTTTTTACAGGCAGTTGCTCAATGGAAGAAATAGGAGCCAGCAAGGACGCAGAAGCTGCGTCAGACACAGCACCCGGGCAGAAGAAGTCGACCCCCACAGGCGAGAAGTCGGAAGACAGAGGAGCGTCTTCAGCATCAAAGAAAGACAAAACGAAGTCGGCGTCGTAAACACGGCGCGAGAGTGAGTTGAGAAGAGAGACGATCTATTGCATTGCATAGCGTAGTGGCTTCTCATCCCCACTCGAACGCCGTCAAGAGGCTTGAAAATGGATATAAATGGCACTGACAGTCCAGAACGAGGAGACAAAGCAGAGCCCAGAAAAACCCAAACCCCTTGGCGTGACGCGTGGCACGACGTGGCTCCACACCTTGACTTAGGCTGGCGCCTGGTTGGGGCAGCCGGTGGGCCCCCACTGCTTGGGTGGGGCGTCGATCTTGCGCTCAACACAACTCCTGTTTTTGTGATGGTCGGCAGTTTGTTGGCGGTGATATCTGTAGGATACATTGTGACGGAACTGTACTATGGAGGAAACCCACCGCGCAGATAGATGCTAAGTCCCGCCTTTCATTTTTTATTCATCGTATGAGGCGGCTATTTTCTGCTATTCACAGGTCTTCCACCGCTTCATGCTTTACACTTTGTGATGTGTGATATGCAGCCACAGATGCTTGGCTTCAGTCCTGCTTGACCCGTCAAAAAGCGACGGGCTCGGAAACAGCTACGCCAGCACACATTAGTTGTTAAATGGTGTTGAGCCGGTGAAGCTATGCACGGTCTGCTCTCTACATGGTGGTTCAGTGCAATCCTGGGGGTTGGCATTGTTGCGGCAAGTACACTCATTCGCGTTGTGACGCACAGAGGCGCGCTCCGAGCGTCTTCGATCACAGGTGCGACACGTGCGACAGTGCGAGGCATCTTGCTTCGCATGGCAGTCGTTCTTGGTGGGCTTGCTCTTGTAGCCACGATGCTCCCGGTTCATAAAACCGCCTTCGTGATAGCGCTCGTCACGGCACTCATTGTGAGTGTAGTGCTCGAAACAGTGATCATATGGAGGCACACCAGCAATACATGCTCCTGACGTTTCTTTCAGACTGACCTACTCGACTCGGTGGATCGATACTCCTGCTTATCATTCCGTTACGTTCTGCTTGTCGGGCTAATGCTATCCGCGCTTAGCCTCACGGCATTGAGCACATCCGCTTCCGCCCAGACGACCGATCAAGATAGCGAAAGCAATGGGCTTACGCTCGATTACATTGTAGACCGATCGGTTGTCGGACACGCTGCTGACGGATTTTACCTCGACTTCAACCCGTTTTTCAGTGTGGAGCTGCCACGCATCATGCTGACAAGGGATGCAGAAGGGAATATTGGAATTGATGCTTTTGCTTCCACGAAAAGCTTGCTTGACTCCGGGCGCTATGGGCTGATGGACGGCGAGACGCTCGTCACTGATCCGGAAGCCCTCGCGGAAAAGAAAGCAAGCAAGTCGCACCTGTACAGCCCCGTGGCTCTTGCTGAGGAAGGTGGGCACATTGTTGCCGACTTTTCGATCACGCGTCACTTCATGTTTGGGCTTGCTGCAATGGCACTCGTGTTTTTGATTTTTGTGACGCTGGCCAATCGGTACAAGCGAGGTGTTGGCCGAAAAGAGGCGCCCCGTGGTGTACTCCAGAATATGATGGAGGTCATTATTGTATTCATTCGTGATGAAGTGGCTAAGCCAAACATCGGCGCCAAGTACAAAAAGTTTGTCCCGTATCTGCTGAGTGCCTTCTTCTTCATTCTAACGGCCAACATTCTTGGGCTCGTGCCTTTCTCAGGGTCTGCTACAGGCAACCTTGCCGTGACCGGGATACTCGCGCTCTTTACATTTGTGATTGGGCAGGTCTACGCAACAGCCGACCACTGGAAACACATTTTTCTTGGCCCTCCCGATGCGCCAGCGGTAATTCGCGTTATCCTTGTCCCGATCGAAATCCTGGGGCTCATCACACGCCACGCAGCGCTCGCCATCCGTCTCTTTGCTAACATGATGGGGGGCTCACTGGTCATCTTCAGCCTGATCGGAATCATCTTTATTATCAATGTTCTATTTGCAAGTAGCGCCGCATCCTTCGGAGCGGGCATCATTAGTACAGGATTCATCGTTTTCATCTTGCTGCTAAAGCTGCTTGTCGCCTTTATTCAGGCATACGTATTTACCATTTTGTCCGCGCTCTTCATTGGCATGGCCGTTGAAGAGCATGGGCACCATGACGAGGAGCATGCCTCCTCGCATCATGATTCCGATGCTTCTGCATCGGCGCAATCTTCCGCTGCAGCACCAGCTGCGGGTTAATCCGCACTACGCGCTGTATGCCCCCTCGGGGCGTTCGCGGCAGGGACGTCATGCCCCTGCACTCTGCATGACCTTCGTTTTTACATCACGACAACGTAACCCTAATACTATGGAAGCTGCTGCTCTTGCATACCTCGCTGCTGGCCTCGGTGCCGGCCTCGCTACCATCGGTGCCGCCTATGGCATTGGTCGCCTCGCTGACTCGGCCATGGACGGCGCAGCCCGCCAGCCAGAAGCTGCCGGTGACATTCGCGGACTCATGATTGTGTCTGCCGGTCTGATTGAGGGTGTGGCCCTCTTTTCCGTTATTATCTGTCTGCTGCTGGTTCTCTTTGCGTAGTTGAGCCAACCACGTTGCGTCTTTGGACGTCTCGCATATTCAACCGCGCTGCTGTACCCTGCATAAGTGGTTCTGCACTGGTATAAAGAGGAGCCTGCTCGCGCCCGTCTGGGCTGTGGGAGCAGGACATGCAACATCCCGTTACATGCTTCTGCTTGAGCACCTCTCGGTTTGCACCATGCAGAATGTGGCTAATCCTTATACAAAGGTTTGCCAGATGCTACGTGCCTGACCTGCTGCATAGACCCTGAACACGTTCCTCTTGTTAGGGGGGCGCTTGTGCCTTGGCGCAGTACCTCCTTACGTTTCCCGTATCGTTTTTCCCCGTATACTATGGCCTTCTATCTTGCTCAAAGCCTGATCGAGCCGACCGCGGGCCTCTTCTTTTGGAAAGCGCTCGCCTTCGCCATCTTTCTGTTCCTCCTGTATAAGTTTGGGTGGGGGCCGATTACCGAAGCGCTCGACGAGCGCGAGTCGCGCATCGAAGACTCCATGACGCGTGCCGAGCAGGCCCTTGAAGAGGCCAAGGCAATGCAGGCAGAGAATGAAAAGAAACGCCGCCAGGCCGAGCGTGAAGCGCAACGGATCTTGCGTGAAGCACGTGAGGCTGCCGAGGAGCTGCGTGAAGAAGAGCTCGAGAAGACACGCGACAAGATCAGCCGTATGCGCGACCAAGCGCAGGCGGAGATTCGACGCGAGAAACAGGGAGCTCTTGAAGATCTTCGCGACGAAGTCGCAGACCTGGCTATTGAGGCAGCTCGCAAAGTTGTTCAAGCCGACCTGGATGCCGATCGGCATCGTCAGCTGGTGAGCAATTTCATTGACGAACTGCCTAAAAACTGATCGTCTGTATCGTTTCATCGCTGTAGCGCCCTTCACGGCTCTGCAGCCTGGCCCCTTGTCTTATGAGTCAACGTGCGGTTGCAACCCGATACGCCTCGGCCCTGATCGAGGAAGCTACAGCGAATGATCGCATCGATACCATCGATGATGATATGGCGCTCCTTCAGCGCTCGATCGAAGAAAACAACGAACTGGCCCGGTTCTTCAAAAGCCCCGTTCTCTCGGCTGATCAGAAAAACCGGGTCCTTGGTTCGTTATTTGACGACCGGGTTGATGAGCTTACGCTTCGTTTTCTCAAGCTTCTGGCTCGAAAAAAGCGCCTTACACTGATCGATGAAATGCTGTCGGTCTACCGTTCGATACGAAACGAGCAAGAGGGCATCGTAGAAGCTCACGTGCGCATCTCGCATGAGATGGATGACGAAGAGACACGCATGCTCACTCAGGCGCTCGAAACGATGACAGACGCTACGATCCGTATGGAGGTGACGGTAGACCCGTCTCTCATCGGCGGGCTCGTTGTGAAGATTGGTGATCAGGTGTATGATGGCAGTGTGCATCACAAATTGGAAGCTCTGCGTGACCGCTTTCATACCAACGCACACCTGACCGCCACCGCATAGCCGGGGCCTGATGCCCCAGCCTGCAAACGGTCTATCCCGCGAAATCTACTCCCTCGCAGGTGACAGTGCCTACGCCCTCACCTGCGCATCCCTTTGTACCATTTACCTCTTTAACACCACTCCGTTATGTCTACTTCCATTCGACCAGATGAAGTAACATCTGTCCTTAAGCGTGAACTGGGTGGCTTCGAAGCCGATGCTGACGTCTACGAAGTAGGCACTGTGCTTCAAGCCGGTGACGGTATTGCTACGCTTTATGGTCTCTCAAACGTTCAGGCCGGCGAACTGGTCTTGTTTCCCGATTCCGGTGTGCAAGGCATGGTGCTAAACCTTGAAGAGGACAACGTAGGTGTTGTGCTCTTCGGTGAAGTCGATGCTGTTAGTGAGGGCGATGAAGCACGCCGCACAGGTAAAATTGCGTCGGTCCCGGTCAGCGAGCACATGCTCGGACGCGTGGTAGACCCGCTCGGGCGCCCACTTGATGGGAAAGGACCCATTGAAGAAGATGGAGTTGACATGCCACTTGAGCGAAAGGCTCCTGGGGTAATTTACCGCGAACCGGTTACCGAACCGCTTCAGACCGGGCTGAAAGCTGTTGACTCAATGGTCCCGATCGGCCGAGGCCAGCGTGAGCTTGTCATCGGCGATCGCCAGACTGGAAAAACAGCGGTGATCGTAGATACGATCATCAACCAAAAACAAACCCATGATACCGATAAGCCGGTCTACTGCATCTACGTTGCTGTAGGGCAGAAAGACTCAACAGTAGCTCAGGTGCAACGCGCACTTGAGCGCAACGACGCCATGGACTACACGGTGATTGTGAACGCGTCGGCCTCTATGCCGACGCCGCTGCAGTACATCGCCCCCTTTGCAGGGGCCTGCATCGGCGAGTTCTTCCGTGACACGGGGCGCCACGCACTGGTGGCATACGACGATCTCTCGAAGCAAGCCGTTGCTTATCGTGAGCTCTCACTGCTTCTGCGGCGTCCACCCGGGCGCGAGGCCTACCCTGGAGATGTCTTCTACCTGCACAGCCGCCTGCTGGAACGCGGTGCGAAGATTATCGACAACGAAGAGGTGGCTGCAGATATGAACAATCTGCCTGAAGGGCTCAAAGACCGCGTTCAGGGCGGTGGGTCGCTGACGGCTCTGCCGGTTATTGAAACACAGGCAGGCGACGTGTCTGCCTATATCCCGACTAACGTAATTTCGATTACGGATGGTCAGATCTACCTTGAAACCGATCTCTTTAACTCAGGCGTACGACCCGCGATTGATGTGGGGACGTCGGTAAGCCGTGTGGGGGGAAGCGCGCAGATCAAAGCTATGAAAAGCGTAGCCGGTACGCTGCGTATCGACCTGTCGCAGTACCGCGAGCTTGAGGCCTTTGCTAAGTTTGGATCTGACCTGGACGCCTCAACCCAGCGCCAGCTAAACCGCGGCGAGCGCATGGTTGAGATCCTGAAGCAGGACGAGTTCTCGCCCTTACCTGCACAAGAGCAGGTTGTTATCATCTATGCTGCCACAGAAGGACTACTCGACGACGTGCCTGTCGAAGACATACAGGACTTTGAAGAAGACCTGCTTGAGCGTGTCCGAACCCAGCATACAGACATACTCGACAGCATCCGCGAAACCGGTAAGCTGAGCGAAGACGTTGAGTCTGACATCCGCGATGTGGTGAGCGACGTAGCCTCCACGTACATCGTTAAGGATGAGGAAGACGACGATGAAGAGATTCTGGAGGCGCTCTAACCGGGCTCCTCTGATATAGTCCTTATAGCAAAATTGCTTGGCGCGATGCATGACGCTCCGCGTGATAATATGCGCCGCGCCCAACCTTGTATGTATTCATTCCTGGCTGCTTATGGCTAACCTCCGCGACATCCGTAACCGGATCGACTCGATCGAAAACACGAAGCAGGTCACCCGGGCCATGAAAATGGTTGCGGCTGCGAAGCTGCGGCGCGCTCAGGAGCGCATCTTCCACGCGCGCCCATATGCATACAAGCTGAGCGAGCTCATCGCGCATCTTACCGATGAGCTTGAAGACGCTGGGCACCCCCTGTTTGTAGCACCCGAAACGGACGGTGTATTGCTCGTCGTTATCACAGCCGACCGAGGGCTCGCAGGTGCGTTTAACTCGAACGTGATTAAGACCGCCGAAGCAACAATAGAGGAGCGCTATACCAAGGAACGCGCCAGAGGCGACCTTTATCTGCTGTGTGTAGGACGCAAAGGCCACGAGCACTTCGAGCGTCGCGGTTATCAGCTTGTGGGGGACTTCCGTGGCGTGTTTGATAACCTCACGTTTCAACTCCCTCAAAAAATTGTTGAGGCCGCACGCGAGGGATTCGAGCGCGAAATCTGGTCTGAAGTGCAGGTCGTGTACAACGAGTTTAAGAACACGATCAGTCAGAACCGAATCGTGGAGCCCCTGCTGCCGCTTCCGGAAGAGCAGTTTCTCACCCCTGTTATGGCAGAAGATGCTCCTCCAGAGCAAACAAGCGATCACGGAGTTGACTATATCTTCGAGCCGAGTGCACGAGACATTATGGACGTACTGGTGCCACGATTCCTAAACTATCAAGTATGGCGCGCCTTGCTTGAGTCGAATGCCGCAGAGCAGGGGGCTCGAATGGTAGCGATGGATAACGCAACCAGCAATGCCGAAGAGCTGCGCGACGAACTGCAGCTCAAATACAACCGGGCACGCCAGAATGCGATTACGATGGAGATCCTTGACATTTCAAGCGGTGCTGAAGCGCTCTCATCGTAAATTGATGCAATCTATTGCAGCATAAATCGGAACTTCTGGCTGCACGTGTCTCGTATGTAGTATCCGATATATAGACCAGTGCACGTAACCTCATGTCGACACGTCGCTGCGTGTACATACCGTCTACCGTACACTGCTTAGTACGCACGTGAACGGATAAACAAACGGAGAGGTGGCCGAGTGGCTGAAGGCGCTCCCCTGCTAAGGGAGTAAACGGTTTATAGCCGTTTCGAGGGTTCGAATCCCTCCCTCTCCGCAGCAAAGCCGGTCTCGGATCTCCGAGATCGGCTTTTTGCATTTCCGCCCAATCGATTGCAGAATGCTCATGGCAGGCTCGTCTGAACGCCCACTCGTAGCTATTGCTGGAGCTACCGGATTCGTAGGGACTGCCCTTCGAGGGGCGTTGGCCCCACATTATCGCATCCGTGCTCTCACGCGGTCGCCCGCACGAGCATCCGCCAACCAGATCCAGGATACCGGCGCTGAATGGGTTCACTGCGACCTGTTTGATCCCTACGAAGTAAAGCAAGCCTTAGAGGGCGTCGACTACATTCTCTACTTGGTGCACTCTTTGCACGCCTCAGCGCGGCTCACGCAAGCCCGTGTACCCGACCTGGATCTTCTCCTGGCCGACAATGTAGCGCGCGCTGCCGATGAGGAAGGCGTACGTCAGATTATAACGCTTGGAGGGCTTGTGCCCGCACAGGGCATTCTACCAGATCGCCTGCGCAGCCGCAAAGAAGTCGAACAAGCACTTGCTTCCTGCAGCACACCCCTTACCGCACTTCGTGCCGGGCTCATCGTAGGGCGTGGCGGTACATGGCTCAGCATGCTTGTACATCTTGTGCGACGCGTGCCCGTGATGATCCTACCCGCATGGACATCGGCAAAAACACAGCCGATCGTTATCGATGACGTCGTGCGCGCGTTCGAGACCGTGCTGGGAGAACCGACTCACTACGGCAAAACATACGACCTGGGCGGACCCGATGTTATGTCGTATCGCGAGATGCTGAAACGTACGGCACGGGTGCTTGGACTGTCGCGGCCGATGGGGACCGTTCCTGTTACTTCGCCCCGTCTCTCTAAGCTCTGGGTCTGGCTCTTCAGCGGAGCTCCCTGGGCCCTCGTTAGCCCGTTTGTAGATAGCCTGCGCTACCAGGTTGTTGTAGACACGAATCCGCTACAGGAAAAGCTGCGTTCAGGCATGAAGTCGTTTGAAGACGGACTTCGTGCATCGGTTAACAAGCAAGGGCTCCCGTATCCCAACCCGCGATCGGAGCTGCAAAACGAAGACCAGGCCATTATGCGTGAGCAAAGCGTGGTGCGGTCGGTGCAGCGCCTTCCGCTTCCGCCGGGATACACGGCACGCGACGTAGCCAACCAGTACATGCGGTGGCTCCCGCGCATTGGCGGACCGCTCTTGCAGTGCACCGTAGCCGACCAGCGGGTGTGCCGGGTCCGGTTCAAGCCCTTGGGCATTACGTTACTGGAGCTTAGCTACGCCCCCAACCGCAGCCCGCGCGGGCGCCAGCTGTTTTACGTAACAGGCGGGCTGCTGGCCAGCAAAGCACCGGATGCCCATAATGCCGGACGCCTGGAATTCCGCCGGACCGCCGACGGGAAGCACATTCTGGCAGCCATCCACGATTTTTCGCCGATGCTACCGTGGTCTGTCTACAACGCCACACAGGCTGTTGCACATCTGCTCGTTATGAACGGATTCGGACGCCACCTCAACCACCTGGCTACGCTGCGCAGAAACACCAAACTGTCGTCGCCTGCGCCCTCGTCTCCTTCATCGTAAGCCCTTTTGCCCTCCCTCTATGAACCTCTCCGCTGATCAACAGGCAGCCTTCGATGCTGTCTATGAGCGCCTGGCCCAGGGCGAACGGTTTACTGGACTGCGCGGCTATGCCGGAACAGGAAAAACATACGTGGTGAGCACGCTCGTTGAGAAGCTCGACAATGAAGACTGCGCGGTCTACGTCTGTGCGCCAACACATAAGGCCGTGCAGGTTTTACGCAATCACCTGCAGGTTGGCGTACCCACGCAGACGCTGCACTCGTTTCTCGGACTGCGCCTAAAGCCAGATGGCAAAGGGGATTACGAGCTGGTGCCTGATGACAAAGAGCGTGACATGGAGGCAAGCATTGTGGTTGTTGACGAAGCGTCCATGGTTGGGCGCGACGAATGGCAGTATGTAAAGGCGACCCCCGACCGCGTGCAATGGCTCTTCGTGGGAGACCCGGCACAGCTCCCGCCGGTTAACGAGGAAGACTCCCCAGCCCTACAGGTACCCGGCGCCACATTGGAAAAAGTCCACCGGCAGGCAACAGATAATCCTGTACTGGAATTAGCTACGAAGGTGCGCAACCAGTCGTGGCACGGCTTCCGGAGCAAGTATGAAGATGGGCAAGGGGTGGCGATCACTCACAACGATGATCAGTTCTTTGGAAGCCTGGTGCGTACGTTTGCGAGCGATACCTTTCGGGAAAACCCCGAACATGCGCGTATCCTGGCCTACCGAAACAAGACGGTGCGAGCCTACAACCGCCGGGTGCGTGCCGAGCGATACGGCTCCGAAGCCCCTCGTTTCGAGGTGGGCGAGTGGATTGTGGCCCGAGAAACATGGTACCATGACCAGCGGCCGCTGATCAAAAATAGTGAAGAGGTGCGCGTGGAGTCCATCACCGAAAAGCGGATTGAAGGCGATGACTTAAGCTCCTGGAAGGTGTGGATGCTCAAGGTGCGCGGGGTCTACGATGGCATGCGGCGAGAGATTGCTGTGCTTCACGATGAAGAAGAGGAGCGCTACCAGGATGCTCTGCGCCGTCGCCGCGAGGATGCCAAAGACAATGCAAAAAAATGGGATCGCTACTACAGCCTGCGCGAGCAGTTCGCAAAGGTCGATTACGCCTACGCATCCACGGTCCATAAGGCGCAGGGGTCAACGTTCGACACCGTCTTTATCGACTACCGTGACCTGCAGGCCTGCAGAGGCGCTGAGCAGCAAGCGCTGCTCTATGTAGCAGTAACTCGCCCGTCGCGTCGCCTGGCGATGCTGGTGTAAGGCCAGGGCCTGCGCACGCGCTATGCGTAAATATCCTCATGCTCATCAGAGAGCGCACGGGCATAGCGAGCAGCCGTCTGCGCGCGCTTGCCGCCGATGCGAATCAGGGCACGCGCTCGCGCAACGAGTCGCGGCGTCGAAACGGCAGGCACCAGGAGAATCGCGTAAGCCTGTAGCTTGCTATCGGCGCTGTTGATAAGGGCGAGCAGCGCCTCTTCGATCGTCTCGGTAGTGATATCCAAAAGACGCTCGCCAGCACGGGCCTGCACGTAAAGCTCAGGCGGATCAATGATAGGTCGCAAGCGGCGCCGGAGCGAAGGGTCAATGACGTTGTCAATCCACTCCGCTGCCATAGCACGCAGATCTTCCTGTTCGCTCGAAAACGCGTTGTACGCATAGCGCACAGTGCGCTGCGAGTAGCGCAACCCGAGCAGCTGAAAGATACGCTCGGCGCTACGCTCGCGCCGCTCACCTAATAGCGTAGCAAGCGACCGGAGCTTAAACGGCGGTTTGAGAACGCCCCGGTCGTACAGATCGAGGATCTGGTCTTCGCGATCGGCAAGCGGCTCGCCGTCCTGCTTGATGCGATGGTGCACCTGGGTGAGCCGGTAGTAGACCTCAATCTCAGCGTTGAGTGCCTCGTCGAGTTCATGGTCGGGAAGCGAGCAGGTGTCCATCTCGGCGTTCAGCCGTCGCAGAGCCGTCGTAACATTGAACCGAAGGATGGGATCGTCGCACTGCAGGCGGTCGCGTAGTACGTCGACGCTGCGCTGATCGGGAATCGAGCTAAGCACGCGCGGGATGCGCCGCCGTACGTGCTTGGTTGTGTCGGGTGCACGGAAGGCATCAACGAGCGCAGGGAGAACCCGGGAGCCCTGACTGGCAAGCGCGTTCCAGGCCGCTACATGCACGTCGTCGTCAGCCAGAGCCGGAATGAGCGTATCTGTAAATAATGCCTTGGTTGTTCCCATGCTCTGAATCGCTGCGCGTCGGACCGAAGCATGATCGTCGTTGGCTAAGGTGTGAAGGCGCTCTTCCGTTACCGTAGGAGAGGCTTCGCGGAGGACATGAGCAAGGGCGGCACGCAGCCCTGGGTCGTCGTGCGTGGTGAGTGCATCTATCATTTCGATATCGAGGCATGCCGTAGCGCCGTCGGAGCCGAGAGGCACCACACAGCTCGCATCGGCAACATCGATCGTGGCTGCCCCATTTTTTTTCAGGTACGCTTTCAAAACTTCCGTCTCTGGAACGTCATAATCGAACTGGTGCCGATATGCAGCTTCCTGGATGGCACGGTCGTCATCCAAAAAGCGATCATCGATATCAGGAAACGACGAGGATGCATGGTCAATGGTTTTGATGGCTTGCATACGAACCTTGGCAGATGGGTATCGCAGCAGCGGACGTACGGCTTCATCGACACGAGAGCTGGCATCTGTCGTAACGTCGTGCTGCTCCAGGGCGCGCAGCGCGTACAGAATGCGCATGTCGTCGGCGTTGGTAACGGCGTGTTCTAACACCTGCAAGGTGTCGTCGAGGCTAGCGGTGCGCGTCCACGACGTAGCCATTTCGAGTTGACCTGCTTCGAGGGCCTCTTGAAAGGCCACGGTGTAACTACGCCGCGCGCAGAGTGCAACAACAATCCACGCGACGATAAACAGCAGCGTGGCAATGCCGAGGGGAATTACGCCCCAGCCGAGCACCGCCGTGAAAAGCAGGAGCAGCGCCCCAGCCAGCCCACGAAATCCTCGGTCGATAAATACGTCGATGAAGACCTTGACCTTCTCTTTCACCTTCATCGGCACCGGAAGAAAGAGCAGCTCGCGCCCCACCTTATTGGCTGAGTGCTCAATACTCAGGTCGGCACCGCGAAGGAACACGACAGCCCACAGCCCCGGCACGATCAGCAGAAACACTGATCCGGCAAATAACGCAATGGGCATCATAAGCAGAGCACTTCCGATGCCGTATCGGCTTAGCAAGCGCGGCACCACAAAGATCTGAAGCGCGAGGGCGATCAGGCTCACCCGTCCGTAAAACGTAGCAAGGAAACTTGTTAGGTCAGACTCCTCGGGAAAAGCTTCTGCTGTGAGCGCTTTAAACTGGTAGTCGACAAACGTATGCGTGAGCATCTCCAGGGCAATAATGCCTACAATAAACGTGAGTAGCCAGGAGCGCCGCACGGTGCCCAGCATCGATAAGAAACCGGCGGAGGCGCCTCCAGCGTCGTCGGGAGATTCGATGGCATCGCGGCTCGTTGGGGGAAGCGGCACGGTGGAGCGGTCGGCCTCGCGGAGCGCGCCCCATACCACGAAGAGACTGCCGGCAAGCACCCCAGCCGTTACGAGAAGAAGGTCTTGTGTCCGCATCCCCAATACGTCAACCAACAGATGAGCAACCTCGCCGCCCGCAAAGGCGCCCAGCATTGCTCCGGTATTAAGTACAGCAAATAGGCGCCGCCCCTGCGCAGCTGTGAATAGGTCATTTGCGAAGAGCCAGAACTGCGACGCAGTGAGCGCACCGTAGATGCTGACCCAGATGTACAGCAGGTAGAAGAGCCACTGGGAGCGCGACTCGAGGGCGGCCCATAGCGCAACAAGCGAAGCAGCCAGAATAAGTGTAACCAGACCGATCAGGGCGCCCGTAGACAGGCGGCGCGCTGCGTAGCCATGTATGCGCACAACAGGGGCAACAACAATAGCCACCATGATAAACACGATGGGAAGCTGCTCTGCTCCGAGCTCGACCAGAAACATGCTGTCGCGAACCGGCTTCAGCAGGTAGTACGTTACCAGAAGCACGAAGAAGTACGCCGTCATCAGCAGCGTAAGCGCGGCTTCGTGTGGACGCACGTCTGCGATGTAGCGAAGCAGAGAAGTCATTCAGGCAAACGGGTGCAAGGATGCAAAGCAGTGGTTTGCGTAATGGCACCCGCCTGTCGGGTAGATGCGCATGCCATGCAGCAATCACTCGGTGGGCGGCTTCTCGGGAAGGGTAGTCCATATCGGTGGAGAGGCATCGGGGCCATTCGCGAGGCGCCGAACGCCGACGACCGTAGGTGTGCTCGTATGGAGGCGCACGTACACCTCTGTTATCTGATCGGGAGCCCCTACCCGGCGGATCTGCCCAACGACGTATGCTGCGTCAGATGTGTGGGGGAGCGGTGCTTTTGTGTTACGGACTGAGGTAGTGGCATGTACAGGGCCGCGCGTACCGGTGTCGTTGTCAAAGACATGCCATTGGGTCGGAGCGAAGGGGGCAGGGGGCTCATCGAACGCCAGATGGTCGAGCAGGTCGTCGAAATGCAGGGTGTCTTCCTCGATGTGAAACCGGTCGATGCCTCCTCCGTGCGGGAGATAGGCACGTGCAATCTTGTCGCGGCGAATCAGCAGGGCGGTAGTGAGTTCGTCTTCAACAGCCGGGTCTGAATATTCGGCTGCAGCGAGAAGGGCGCGGATATCGGCTTCGGTGAAATGCGCAACCTGCTTGGCAGCCCAGAACGCATCGTCGGCATCCATATTCTGGAATGCGGGGTTGTGGTACTCCGGCTTCCACTGCTCCGGGTGAAAGTGCACCGTATCAAAGCGGCCAACAGCAGGATGGTCGGAGTACTCGAATCGATTCCAGGGGCGCCCGGCCCAGCCCAGCGTGAGCGCGCTGGTGAGCACCGTAGGCACGTCGATGATGCGCTCTTTGCCATGCCAGACGCGCTTCGGGCCGAGCGGGGTGGCGCCGAATGTGGTCGTGTGGTCGATCATGTAGTGGCGCACAAAACCGCGCCCATCTTCCTCGACATACGAATCCAGCGTGTTGTTGCTGCGCGAGTCTACGCGATCGAGCCATGCGGCAAAAACGCGCATCCCACGAAGCTCGCGCCGATGTTCGTGCGGAAACAGGTCGTTGGGGTCGTCGGGACGGGTGCCGTGGTATTTGAACGGACCCATTACGCTTCCCGGAATAAACCGGCTGGCTACAGCACGGTAGCGTCCGTCGTTGTACTGCGGCATCTCATCCAGAATATCGTTAAGGTCGTCTTCCGTCATTGGACGTTCACGGCCCAGGTTGTCCGTAAACGTGGCCCCCTCGCCCACGGCGAGCTGGTCGCGCTCGAAATGAACGAGGTAGTTCTCGGGCGTGTGGTAGCCGAAGGCGTGGAAGAAGCGCGTTACAGCGGCCTCCGACCCGGTTGAAAGCTCCAGATGACCGGGGGCGTCGAACTTGAACAGATGGCGATGCTCGCCCGCATCCACCCAAAACCCGGTGGTTGTGCCTTCGTCTTTGCCTTCAACAACACGCCACGGCTCGGAGCGGTCGAGATCGTCTTCAGTCAGCGATCCGCGTGTCAGCTCTTCCAGCGACAGGCGGTCGTAATAATGGCGCGGCACGTACCAGCTGGAGCGTGGCACTTCGCCGAGCGTGTTAACATTCATCGCCGCGCCGCCCGATTCGCCGCGTCGTAGTACGGCGTTTTCGTAGAAGTCATAAAAGTCGTAGAGGTCGCGTGCTTCAGGCGGGTCGATATGCGCACGGTCGGGGTCGTCCCACACCGGATCATCAGGCAAGAAGGTCTGGGCAGAGGCGCCGGACAAGAAGAGAGGGCTGCCGCATCCAACGAAGAGAATCAGCAGAAGCAGAGCTGAGGGGCAAAGGGGGATGCGTAGCGGGAAGATGCACGATGAGGCGTTGCACATGTCACTTTAGGAAAGCATTGGGAAGCGGGGCACACGAGAGGCTACGAGAGTCAGAAGACGTTGCCGGTGCTGATGGTTAGCCGCAGTCCGTCATCGCCATACGCAAGGTCTATGCGCCCGAGTGTGGAGCCGTTGCTGCTGAGGCGGCTGCCAATGCCGTACGACATGTTGAGGTCGGTGAGCCCCCAGCGGTCGACCGTATCGAAGGACTTGCCGGCATCAGCAAAGAGCACGAGATCTGCAAAGTGCCAGGTCCGCCAGCGATATTCGGCATTGAACAGCAGCGCATGCCGCCCGCGAAACTGGAAGTCGCGAAAGCCGCGCAGCGTGTAGCTGCCTCCGAGGGCTGGGAGCTCGAAAAACGGAATGTCGGCCGTCGAAGATACATCGGTCAGCACCGTGCGGTGGCGCAGCGCAAGTACGTGATAGCCGTGGCGGGTAGACAGATACTGCTGCACCTCGCCCACCAGGCGGCCAAACGAGAGGGAGCGGTCGGTGGTGTCGTAAAAGCGGTGCGCTTTAAGCTGCAGCATTGTGCCCGACCGGGGAGCGACCGGACGGTCGTTCAGGTCCTCGGTAAGCGGGGTGAAGCGATTGCCATACGCATTACCGTACCGGGCATCGCGCCGGTCAAACAGCAGGTGGGTGCCATATGTGACATAGCGCGACCGATCGAGGTCAAGGAGCAGTTCAGACGCAGCGAGGTCATCGTCGGTGCGCGGACGGTTCGTGGTGTATGCAACGTCGGCTGCCAGTGTAAGTGCTGGAGAGAGACGCAGGCCCATGAGTCCACCAGCGGCTGTATTGCGGATGCGAAACGCAAGCCGCTCTTCGGCGTCGGGAGCGGCACTGAGTACGACCTCTTCCGGACGCAGGTGGAGGTGGCCGTACACCTGGGTAAAGACCGGCCCGCGCTGTAGCGCAAAAGCCGTGTGTGCAGTCCAGAAGCCGCGTATCGAGAGCGCGCCACCGGCCATCAGGTCGACGTTTGAGGCGCGATGTAGCGGGTGGACCGAGAGGCGCGCGCCAAGGCCGGTGCCGGTGCGCAGCCCGCCAATCTGTGCACGCAGGGTACCCCGTGTGATGCGGTTAATGGCATGGATGAGGCCATCGTCTTCGAGTCCGATAATGAACCGTTCAATGCGGCCAGCTTCTGGCAGATCCACCCGCGGCTGCTGCGCACGGGCACGGCGCAGCTGCTCCGTGCGCGTCCGAGGCGCGGCATTGGTGGTATCGATTGCGATCGAGGCAGCCCACAGCGTATGAGACGGCGCGGCATGCGCATCCGCTACCTGCCATGGCACGCCCCATGCGGCAATCAGAAGCAGAAGAAAGGAGACATGACAACGGCTCATACGAAGCAGCTATTGGGACGATGATTCAGTGAGCGTGCAGGCTTGGGAGGCGGCATCGCCCCGAATGGTAACGTGGTCAAGGAGCGTCACCTCCGTTGGGGTTGAAACGTCGACCTCGTACGTGTCGAGCGTGAGGGTAGCCCCTTCGATGGTGGCCCAGGTGTAGTGGTAGACGGACTTCTGGGCCTGTAGCGTTACGTCGAAGCCCTGGCTGGCATAGTGGCGCTTGCGGGTCCGCTCCTCCTCGGCGGTTGTGGTCGGACGCACAATGGCCCCGCCGCCGCTGCTGATAACAGTGTGCATGGTGCGGAGCGTGTCGTTGCGGCAGGCGGTAAGCTGGTTGCGTTCGTACAGGTGCTCATGGCCGGTGAGCATAGCCTGCACATCGTGGTCGAGCAACAGATTAATGAGGCGTTCGCGCTTGTCCATCAAGTTTGGGCCGTAGGCGTCCTTACGAAAGTCACGTTCGTGCCAGCTGAGCGTAGAGAGCGGGTGGTGTGAGGCGATGATCTTGAGTGATTTGTCGCGGTGCGCCTCAAGCTGGCGTTCCAGCCACGACGGCGTCTCGTCTCCGACAAACCAGGAGCGAAACGCCGCTTTGTGCTGCTCGTCTGTCATGATCGATTCCTGGTCAACGATCAGGTTGGAGTCGACGACGAAGAGCACGGCATCGGGAAACTCAATGGTCTGAAAGCGAGCGTCCGCGCCAAAAATGGCCTCGTAATTCGGGCGCCCGTAGTTGGGGTCGTTCGTCAGGTCATGGTTGCCGGCGGCGGCTACGAAGGGATACGAACGGAGCAGGCTGGCCTCGCCAGATCCATACTCATCCAGAAAGTGATGCCAGTGTTCGGCGTAGCGTCCGTCGTGCGCAGCCATATCGCCGGTATGGACGATAAAGGCCGGCTCGTGCTCTTCGGTTGCAGCGTGCATGGCTGTTCGCACAGCCGCCCGCTCGCGGCTCCCGAGGTCGGGCTTCTGCCGCAGATAGTTGATGCCGCCGACGAACCCGTTGCCCACACGCGTGAGCTGGTAGAACGGAAACGCGAGCTGCCACCATGTCGCCCAGTTATGGCGCCTCCAGAAGCGATGCTCGGCCCGCCAGGAATGCTGCGTATCGCCTACGACCAGGAAGCGCGTCGAATCGGGTTGGACCGCTTCGGGCGGCTCAATGAAGGCGTAAAGCTCTTCGTCGTACTCCTCTTCGACAAGCTCCATCGAAGCACAGCCGCCGACGGACGTAACCAGCACAGCAGTCAGTGCAATCAGTACGGCGAAACGAATGGGGTGGGAGCGTTGACGCATAAGAGAGGGAAGCAGAACGGGGCGGCTGGGCTATGTGTCAGAGCAGGAATGTGCGTTACACCGTTCAACGGCCTGGCCTGTGGGCACGCTGCACAACTGACGGACAGAGCCGGTGGGGCGATGCGCAGGCTACGACGAAGGCGCCGATCGAGACGTCAAGGCATCGACCGCATCAGGAGAAGTGCCGCGCCACTCGGCAAGCTGTGCGACAATCTGCTGACGGACATGCGCGCGAAGGGTGTCGACTTCGGTGAGGCCTTCGGCACGGGGATCTACAGGGGGAAGCACCTTCACGCGCATGGTCTCCGGGTTAGTGCGGAAGCGCAGGCTATGCTTAGGGAGGGCCTCCTGGGTGCCGTCGATGACGATCGGGAGAACAGGGACTCCTGCATCCAGCGCCAACCGAAAAGCACCGTTGGCAAACTGGTGAACGCGTCCGTCGCGCGAGCGGGTGCCTTCAGGAAAGAACATGACGCTGCACTTATGATCGATGTAGCGTCGTGCTTTGTCGATGACACGGCTGCGGCTTGCCGGGTCATTGCGATCGACGCAGATATCTCCGGAGAGGCGTAAGAGCCACCCGGCTACGGGCAGGTCGAACAGTTCTTTCTTGGCGACCCACTTCATCTCCCATGGAAGCCGCGACACTACGGGCGGGTCGCCCTGAGAGAGGTGATTCCCGACAACTACGTAGGGGTTGCGCGGATTATCGGGAGGCGTACCCTCAACCTTTACGTCCCAGAACGGGTTCAGGTAGGTCATGCTGCGTCCCAGAAGCCGCAGGGTATAGCCACTCCGGTAGAGAGCCGGGTCGCGGTCGGTGAGGCGCACCACCGCAATGATCGGCACCCAGGCAATGAGAAGAAGAGCCGTGGAGGTCCAGACCCAGGCTGAAAGCAGAATGTCGCGCATCTATACAGGCTGTTTGTAACGTAAGGAAAGCCAGAGCCATGAAGTCGCGTCGAGAACGTCCAGCAGCGAGAAAAGAGATGTCCGTATCTCGTGGCTACAAATCTGGTCGGGTCGGCCAGCAAAAATATCAGGTCCTAAGGCACTACGTACTTGGCAGAAGTACGCTTCGTTCGATTGTACCGTTTATGCAAGAAAGTGCTTCAGGCGCCCCGTAGAAAAAAAGAGTAGGGAAGAACCGAACTGTGCAGCCACGCACCTGTTTAGAGTCATACGTTATCATAATTTGTGTGTTGTAACAAATAAAGCTTAACATGACAAAACGCGATTACATCTATTGGGGAGCTACCGGACTCCTTGCGCTGGCGCAGTTTGCATCGGGAACGCTGTACTTGCTGGCAGAGGACATGGCTGAGGCGTTCCGGCATCTGGGGTTTCCGGACTATTTTCGGGTGCAACTGGGCATCGCTAAGATCGTAGGGAGTATAGCTCTGTTGGCTCCGCTTCCGCGTTTCTTGAAAGAGTGGACGTACTTCGGGTTCATCACCTCGTTTGTGTCCGCGTTCATTGCGCATACGGCGGTAGGCGACCCAATCGGTGACATTCTGCCCCCAGTCATCGTACTCGGGGTTCTGGCTGTTTCATATGTCACCTATCGGCAGCGCCAGGCGGCGCCTGCAAACGACGAATAACTGCAGCACTTGCAGATAGCACTTGCACACAGCACTTGCGCACAATAGCCCGTGGATGGCTCTACGCTGGTCACTATTCTCGTTATTCTGGCGGTTGCCACGGTGTTGGCGCTCGTACGCACGCGCCGGCGCGACCGCTGCCTGAAGTCGTTTGACGGCTTCCCGATTACACTCGTAACGCAGGCAAACGAAGCCACCTGGGGCACCGCCGACATCCGCTCTACCGGACTGGAGCTTACATACCCTGAACCGGTAGTAGCCCGTGAGGGGCATCTGGAGCGGTCGACCATCCTATACAAGGAGCAGTACGCTTCCGTGCACGCGCTCTACCGGTGTCCGGAAGGCCTCACCGAAAAGAACCGGGAGCGCCGCGAAATGCTCATCGAGCAGACGCGGAATCCGGGTCTGTTCCGGCGGCTGGGGCGGTGGGTTCGCAACTGGATGGGTATGGTGCGCGATGCGCTGCTGCAGTCCATCGGCATGATCATCGGCGTGGCGAAGGCAAAGGCACCGGCAGGCGGACTCATCGGGCGGCACGATGCACAGGTGCAGTCTATATCGACGGAGGTCGTGCAGCACACGGGCAATGCGTTCGACCCGCTGCTGGAGCGCCACCTGTTTTCGCAGGTCGTTGTTGAGGTGACGGTAGCCGATGGAGCGGTGCGCAGCTACTGCGGCTGGCTGAAAGACTACACCAGCGACTTCATTGAGATTCTGGATGCGTATGCCAACACCTCACGTGCTGAACCGCTCGACCTGGAAGCCTATCACGTAGGGGATGAGCGGCTCCCGCAGCAGCAGATTGCGCTTACCGACGGGCGCGCCCAGGTGGCGAACAACGGCACGCGCATGTTCTACATCGACCGGCTGGAGCAGCGCGACTGGCGCCACCCCGTCGATGTGGTGCTGCCACCGGGCGCCTCCATCACGCTCGCACTGCCACCGGCTGTGCACGCCCGTGCACGCCGCGCTGGAAAGGCGCTGAAGGTCTGGATGGGCACCGTAGACCGGGTCGACATGCTGCTGCCCCGCCAGCGCGCGCAGGTCCGCCACGCCGCAGGCGGATCCGACGCCTCGTACGAAGCGCACCGCGAGCAGCTGGAGGCAATCGACCCAGGCTCAGAACCGGCCGCCACCGCCGGTGAGCCCGTCACGCATCCCGCTGAAAACCCATAGCCCGTGTGCGCCGTATCCTCGACCCACACTCGTTGCGTGCTACCCCCGCAGTCCCACCATGCCCATCGTTAAATACTTCGTTGAAGAGCCTGCCCTGCTTGAGGCCGTGACGGAAAACGCCGATCCCGATGCTCGGAAGCAGGCCCAGCGCTCTGCCGACACCACAGCCCAGCCCGATCCTGCTACGCTGCGTGCCCTCCTCGATCCGCCCACGGCCTACCGCGGCTATCTTGCGGGCACCGATCTGGATGCAGACCGCATCGGACTCACCGCGCTTCCTGTCATGGATGCCGTCGTTCATGCGTTGGCCGAGGTGTTCTCGCATCCGCACGGTCTCGGTGTCGATCCAGAAGGCACGCTCGAAGCCGATCTCGACATGCAGGCCGTGCGCCGGCGATGGATGCAGCCCAATGGCGAACGTGTAGTTGCTGTATCTGCGCATCCCATAGCGCCCGCTCCCCTTCGCACGGTGGCCGCGTCGGGCCGGCGGCAGGCCAGCAGCGCGCTGCATGATCTCCTCGAATCGGGCGCTACGGTGTTCTCGTCGGAGCCCGCCCATGACGGCTTCGATTGGAGCTTCTTCAGCCCGGCGCCCGTACGCGAGGCCCTTACCGATGCGCTCCAAACGCACGTCTCCACCGAATCCACGCGGTGCTTTGTGCTTCCGTTTCAGAAGGCGCGCTCCGAATCCAAATTCTACTTTGAGCAATGGCAACTGACCCAGGCTTCGCTGCCGAGCTACATCCAGGAAGTGTAGACACCCCCTCCGACGGAGCGTCCGGGGCATCCGGGTGGATGCGTCGCTGCATCGCTCTGGCGCGGCGGGGCGCCGGACACGTAAGTCCCAACCCGATGGTGGGGGCTGTCTTGGTGGATGCGCACGGTGAGATCCTGGCAGAGGGCTGGCACGCGAAATACGGGGAGGCGCACGCAGAGGCGCGGGCTATCCACACGGCGATAGACACCCACGGCCCCGATGCGCTGCGCCGCGCAACGCTCTACGTGAACCTCGAACCATGCAGCCACCATGGCAAAACGCCCCCCTGCAGCAACCTGATCGTCGATGTAGGCATCCCGCGCGTAGTCGTGGGCACGGTTGATCCGTACCCGGAGGTGGCCGGGCGTGGCATTGAGCGAATGCGCGCTCATGGGATCGACGTAACAGTTGGCGTAGAGCAAGATGCATGCAAGCGGCTCAACGAGGCGTTCTTTCATCACGTAACGACCGGACGCCCGCTCGTCACGCTCAAGATTGCGCAGACGCTCGACGGACGTATTGCCACAACCACCGGACACAGCCAGTGGATCTCGGGCGCGGAGTCGCGCACGCAGGTGCACCGGTGGCGCGCTGAGCTCGACGGCGTGCTCGTAGGCAGCGGCACCGCAGCGGCCGACGACCCGCGCCTGACGGTGCGCCACGTAGATGGCCTCCAGCCGCATCGCATCGTGCTCGACCGCACGGGCACGCTTTCGCCGGAGCTGCACCTCTTTACCGATGGCCACACCGCTTCCACCGTGGCCGTTGTCGGCGCAGAGCGGGCAGCGCCTGCCTATGCCGAAACGCTCACCGCGCAGGGCGGACAGGTCGTGCGCATCCCCGAAACGCTCGACGATCACCTCGACCTGCAGGCTCTACTTACTCACCTCGGCGCCCCCGACGGCCCTGTCGCTCGCCCGCTGCAATCGCTTCTCGTAGAGGCGGGTCCGGGGCTTGCTACGGCACTGTTTCAGCAGGACCTGGTCGATCGCTTCTTCTGCTTCATCGCGCCTAAGGTTGTGGGCACCGGCATGCCAAGCCTGCACGATCTCGGCATCCGCCGCATGGATAACGCCCTGACCTTCGCCGATCAGCAGTGGACATCCGTTGGGGAGGATCTACTGTTCAAAGGCTACATGCGATCGGTGTGACGTGAGGTGAGAGAAAGTCGCAGGGATACATCGCGAATACGCAGCGTATAAATGCACACATACCTCCATCACCACAGGTTGACAGAGTCATGGAATCGACGACGCTGCCATTGCCCGAGACGCTGCCCGACAAAGAGCAGTATAGCTACGCTGATTACCAGCAGCTTCCCGAAGGCGCTCCCTATCAGCTCATCGATGGATCGCTTGTCATGTCGCCTGCGCCTACATCCAACCATCAACGCATTGTTGCATATCTGTATCGTGCGCTGTATGCCTGTGTTGAAGATGGAGGCGAGGTGTTGTTCGCACCCATCGACGTAAAGCTCTCGGATACCAATGTCGTGCAACCCGACCTGGTGTTCGTAGCGAAAGAACGGTTAGATGTGATCGGTGAGCAGGTAATCGACGGAGCCCCCGACCTGGTGATGGAGGTGCTCTCACCGTCGACGGCCCATCACGACCTCACGACAAAAAAGCGGCTGTACGAAATGCATGGCGTGCAGGAGTACTGGGTCGT
>NZ_JARWGJ010000061.1:0-13460 GCF_040409695.1 Longimonas sp. | reverse complement strand
GAGCGCGATGAGATTACGACCGATGACGTGCTGCGCGCCAGCGGGCAGACGCGCGAGTTCAATGTGTTTGAGCTGCAGAGCGCCATCGGCGAGGGCCGTCATGCCGATGCGATGCGCATTGCCGATCGCCTCTTGCAGCAGGCCAACAACCCGCGTGGCGAGGCCATCATGATTGTGGCGATTCTGAACGCGTACGTTGACAAGCTGTGGAAGCTGCAGTCGGCTGAAACGCAGCGGAAGTCGAATCGTCAGCTGGCCGGTGTGATTGGCGTGTCGCCCTACTTTGTGTCTGAGTACGTGCAGAGCGCCAAGCGCTACACGCGCGGGCGATTGGCGCAGGCGTATCAGGCCCTGGTGGCGGCAGATTACGAGCTCAAGGGCGGCAGTCAGCGCGGCCCGATGCTAATATTGACGCTGCTCTTGCGCCAGCTCATGCCGAACCGCCAGGCGGCGCGGTAGCGCGTGCTACGCCACACGTGCTATGCCACACATGCTATGCCACACATGCTATGCCATAGGGCTGATGTCTGCGTTGTAGACGTGCTCGGTGTGGTGCATACGTCTTTTTTACTTCCTGTAATTTCACATTTCACAAGTTTAAATCATTGAGTTTCTACCCCCCCCCCTGTTAATTGCCTATCCGAAACCGGGACATTTCCGTCAAACGATAAATGAGCGGGTCGGGTAAAGTAGGACAAGGAAGTGGTCGAGTTTCTCCTACTACCGGATAAAACTCTGTCGGAGTCCAGGCCAATGTCAGTGTTGTATTCATCTGTGTCACCCCTCCTGAATCCAGGGACTGGCGGGCTCAGGGGCGGTTACGATGACCTCACGTTTAGAACGGGTCACCGCCACGTACAGCAGGGAGCGCTCTTGCTTGAGACGATGCGAGCGGTCAACATCATCGGCAGCCTGACGGATCGCGCTGTTATGGGGCATGACATCTTCCGTCACGCCTGCTACAATGACTCGGTCAAACTCCAGTCCTTTCGTGCGGTGCATCGTTGCCAGACGGACACCGGGCTGCGACCGGTCCTCAGCCTGCTGAGGTTGGACGGTATAAGTTTCAAGGCCGGCTTCCTCCAGCGCGTTTCCGTACTGCTGCACCAGATCATTCGTCCGCGCTACCAAGCACGTGTTGCGCAGGTCGTCGCCGTCATCAGCTACACTCCGAAGATACCCAACGATCGCCTCGGTTTCTTCCTGAAACGAATCGAAGATTTTAACGCGAGGTGCTGCTCCGTGGACCAGTGATTTGTAGACCTCCTGATTATCAAGTCCGCCGTCAAGGTCATCGTAGCGTTCGCCTTGCAGTAGCCCCACTGCCCATTCTCGATTCTCTTCGGGCGTTCGATAGTTGACGCGGAGCTTGCGTCCCCGTCCAACGATGTTGATGCCGCAGTGGCCCAGCACGACCTGTCGGTTGTAAATGCGCTGGTGCGCATCCCCTACGATAAACAGATCGTGCTTTTGGTCACCGCCGGGAATCATCTGGCGGATCAGCTTGAAGGCTTGCGTGCCCATATCCTGGGCTTCATCGACTAAGATGGAGTTGTACGGGAGGATATCTCCTTTCTCGTCAAGCAGGGCCCGCGCATCCCGAAATGCGCCTTCGCGCTCGCGCACTTTGTTCTGCTCAAGCAGATCACGGTACTCTTCAAAGACCGGCCAGATGGCCTTCCGCGTGGGACGCTGGAGCGGGGTCCCTCGCCCGATGCGGCTCACGCGCATGTACTCGGATAACGTGTCGATGCCTTTCGGCTGGATGATCTCTTCCCACTCGCTGCGCAGAAAGGCCTCTACCATATCGTCTGGAGCGAGGGTTAACGCCTGCTCCCATAGGTTCTTGGTCTGCGTGCCATAGTCCACTTGATACGCATACCCGTGTGCACGGAGGAACTGCGTGACCCAGCGGTCCAGGTTCTGTACCTCGATACGCCGAAGGATATCTTCGGAGGTCAGGGCAGCGAGATTCTGCTCAATATCAGCGGCAAGGTTGCGGGTGAATGTGGTGAACAGCAGGCGGTCATCCGGATCGGTGAACACGTTCTCAGCCAGCCACACGGCCCGGTGCATCGCAACCACGGTCTTGCCTGTGCCAGCGCCCCCCAGGACGCGCACAGGGCCGTTGGCTTCCATCGTGACCAGGCGGCGCTGTGAGGGATGGAGAAACGTGCGCCACTTTTCAAGCGGGGCATCGAGCATGCGCTCCAACTCTTCGTCGTCATCGACAAGTGTAAACCGGCGCTGCGTATTCGGGTCGTTGAGAGCCGAGGCAAAGTCCTGGGTATCTACCTCCTCGGCTTTGCGGCGCTTGTAGGCCAGTTCGCTATCGACCTGGCTTTGCGTGTACCCGGCAGCCAGCAGAAAGAGCGCCTCATAGGCCTCTTCGGGCAGGTACTTCTGCATCGCATCGAGATCTTCCTCGGTTTTAATGCTCCGCACGAGTGGAAGCAGTCGCTCCGGCACGCCCAGGCGCACCAACTCGCGATCCCGGTACTCCGCATAGAGATCGTCTTGCTCGTTTTCGTCCTGATCCCTCGTAGAATCCGTGGTCGCGGTATTCGGGACCTCCCCATCTTCAAGCGGAAGCACTTGCAGACTTCCTGTTTCGGGATGGATCTCAAAAAACCGGTTACGCGCCCACTGATAGGCATCGTCGTGATGGTCCACCCAGAGGATCATGAACACGTTGCCCGTTGGGGGCTTCAGGATAATGCTTCGGTACGCTTGGTCGATACGGACCGATCGAAGTTTTTCGTCCTGTGCCCCGTTGATCTTCTCGTAGTTGATCCCGCTTGACTTCGGGGCGGCTCTAAACTTCTCAATGAAGCGGCGTGTCTTTTTCTGCTGCGCTTTGGGCAGGGCCGAAAATGCGTCGAGAAATTCGTCGCCGATGGCTACCGTGACATCCATAAGTTGTAAAGGAAGAGGTATGAGGAAAGTCGAGTAGTCGGTGCGTTCAACACTGAACAGAGCCTACTCCCCGTTCAGATGGTCAAGAAGCTCGTCCGGGTTGGCTTTTGCCTCTTGCAGTGTGAAGACCTCCCACCCTGCTTCTTCAAGGTGCGCCTTGCTGGAGGCTTGCTCCGGCAGTACGACAGCAACCGATGCCTGGGGCCATCCCATCTCAGCCTCGGCGACAATAGGGCCGTTTTCCTGATGCTGGTAAGGCATCTGAGGAACGGGCGCTCCTGCATCCCCCAGTTGACGAATGAGATCCTCGGTTTCAGGGAGCGCGTATTCAATTGCTTTTGTCCAGGGCGTAGGATCCGGTTGACTGTCTTCAGAGGGCGTGTTGCCTTCTGAGCTGCGGTCGTCCCCTGCGGTATGCGGAGGCGGCTGGGTTTCCCACAGGCTGTCGTAGGGCGTGCTGCGGTCGCGCTTCGGCAGGCTGGCGGTAATCGGATACACGCCCGGGATGAACTGAAGCATGTTGTACAGCCGTAGATAGCCGTTCCAGGCCGATCGCTCAAGATCTGCCTTGTCGTCTATATAGAGCGCAACCGAGAGCCCCGCCGCTGATTGATCCACGTCGCTCGTTATTGCTTCGACCGCATCCGTATTGGTGACGGCCCAGAGCAATGCAGGAGCGTTTGATGTGGATGCACCGGCTCCTTGTGTAAACGGGTTGGCATATCCCATGACCGCCGTTTGATGGTCTGCTTCTTCCTCTAAACGACGGCACAGGGAGTCCGGCGCATGGGTGCGGAGCGATTTCCTCCAGTCCTGCTGCGGGTTGTCGGTCGTTTCGGGGAAGCCGACGGCCGCGGCCATGCCGTGCGCAAGCGCGAACTGCTTCCAGTGTTCTGGGTTGGGCGACTGAAGAAGATCGCAGAGCCACTCGAAGCTGTTCTGGTTTTTGTAATCGCCTTGGACATGGCAATCCATCGCGCTCAGCAGCTGGCGTACCTTCGGCTCCGGGAACCGGTAATTCGCGAACTCGGCATCGCCGTCCGAGATATCGTTCCAGGTAAGCGTCCACGTGTAGTAGCGTCCGCTGGCCCGTAGCGCGCGTCGTTGTAGCATATCTGTGCCAATGCGCCTGCGGTGATACGCCCATCCGTCCATAAAGAGGGCGATCGGACGCATATCTGCATCGAGCGGGTGAATCACGAAGTCGACGGTGCAGGGCACGGCTACGCCCTCGTCGGGCCCAACGGGTACTTGCGGTTCAATGTCATACCGCTGCTGCTCTTCGCCTGCACCCAGGTAGAGCCGCCACCCGCGTCCACCGTTTACAACGTGCTTCTCCAGTCGCGACGGGTTGGCCGGGAGGTCCTCGTCCAAGGCGTGGATGAACCGCTCTTCCAGTTCACTATCCACAACGGAGGCAACCGAGATATCTTCCACGCTGTCCACAGGCACGAGCGCATCGCGCCCCTTCATGATCGCCTCAATAACGTCCATCGCAGCCTGTCGTGACGTGTACTCCATCTCGTAGGCATTGCGGTAGGCATACACGCACTGGTAGCAGCCGTCTTTGTCCTCATCATGGCGACACGAACAGGTGGCCATGATCTCGTACGCCTGTTCAAAGACATCAATGATAGCTTCTTTGTCTTTCAGGAGGCGAGGCAAGTAGCCCGTTCCGCCTGGTACGCTGTCGTAGAGCACCAGAAAACGCTTGCGTCCCACAGCCTCGGGGCCGGTCTGATGCTCTTGAATAGCTACCTTTAGGTGGCTTACATTTCCTTTGAACTGGGCGGTTAGCCCCAAGAGCAGGGCTGCTTTCAAGGAATGAACGCGCCGCTCCGTGTTTGCAATGGACGTTTCGGGAAGTAGGATGCGCACGGCCTCCGAACGCATCTGGCGGAATAGCGCAACCCGCGCGACCTCATCGGCATCGGCGTGTTGGGTCTGGGTCGTGCACGACTGTGTGTGGTTGATGCCGTCATCGTCGATGTGGACGCGCCCGCACTGCGGACACGTGTCGAACCCCTTGCCATACACCGGCTCCCCCGCATACTCCAAGCGATCGTTTGGACCCGGCTCGCCAAAGTTGATTTCGTGGAGCTCGGCATCGTGCGCAAACTCAAAGCCAAAGGGCATTTCCCCGTCTTTGATCTCGTAGGCGATGTCTACGTCTTGCTTGCGAATGCCCACATGCAAGCGGGTGTCGTAAAACGACGGCGAACGCCCCTCAGTGTCATCTGTGATTCGGCTCTTGCGGTCGAGTGTTGTCGCCGACACCTCTTGATGGGGAACGAGGGTGTGCCGCTGGCCTGAATCGGCCCATTGCGGGCTCCCACAATGCGGACAGGCCACGGCTTTGCCTCCCTCTTCAACAACCTGCTCCAGGTGGCCACACTGGTCGCAGAGGCGCCACTCCTGAAGCGTGTCCTCGCCGGAGAGGTCGATCTGGTCGACTTGAACGCTGCGACCGCCTGCGTAGAATGTGGCACCGGGCGCGAGTTCTTTCAGCGCTTGTGAGGCCGGACGGCGGTATTCCTTCGCCCAGATCTCCTCGCCGCGAAGGAGCACCGAACGCAGGGTGACGCCCTCCTCAGGAAAAGCGTAGTTAGGAAGGAGACCCGATTCGGTGAGAAAGTTGTAGGTGCTCATGCTGCGAATCTGGGCATCGATACGCTGCAGCGCCGTCTTCTCCTGCCGTAGTTTCTTGATCTCCTCCTCCGCCTGATTCGAAGCAGGCCCGTCTTCATGCTTCCGGATGCGGCTGCGAATGCGTTGTACGTCTCGCTTGATGGCCTTGCGGCGCTTTACAACTGACTCGAAGCGGCCCATCACCTGGTAGCGAAACCCACCTTCTTTAGCGATAACGGAACGCAGTTCCGAGATGTCGTCCTCATCCAGCGTATCTGAAAACAGCGCAATGAAGTCGGCAAACAGTTCATCCTCGTTCATCTCAACAAACGAGAGCCACGTATCGGGAAAGGCGCCCTCCACTTTTAACGTGGGCAGTGCCCGCCCCAGCGTGCCGGGCACGGCCTGTGGGCCCACCTCGCCAGAGGCAATCCACCGGTCGAAGCAAAACGCGACAAACTGCCGGAAAAGCACGTAGGTGGCGTTGAGATAGATGCCCGGTGGCTCGATCGTGCCGGCGATCATCTCGGTGGGATCCTCGAAGAAGTAGAGGTCGTGCGGCTGTCCGTTGGCGACGGTCACGTCCAGGGCGTTGCCCGTGCGGCGCCCGCCGCGCCCGATGCGCTGCACAAAGTTCGACGGGCTGGGCGGCACCGAGCACAGCATGACCGTGGAGAGTTTGCCGATGTCCACGCCCATTTCAAGGGTCGGCGTACACGAGATCAGGTTCGGGTCCCACGGATGCTCGTTATGGTCGAACGCCTTTTCGAGGGTCTCCCGCTCCTCCCGCTCCAACAGTCCCGTATGCTCGCGTGCAATGATGCGCCGCCGTGCGCTCTGGGTATACAGCTGGCGGTAGTAGTTGGGCGCATGCGCTTCAGAGGCATAGCGGCCCGTGCACTGGTAGCGCAGGCAGCGCGTCCCTTGCCAGTCGTCTACCACGTCATGGGCCACCGACGCGTTGTGGTCGCAGGTGTCGCAGCGTAGCTGACGGACCGCGGTGGTGACGCGGAGCGCATCGGGACGCACGCCCCAGATGCGGACGCCTTTGCTGGTTTCGCGTCGCTCCAGTAGATTATTCGTCACCAGTATGCGCAGCACGCGGTCGTACAGCTGGTCCATCACGCTGGAGAGCATCGGGTCATGCGCTCCAAAGCACTTGGTGGCCCAGGCCTGGAGCCAGCTATCGGCGTTGCCAGCCGGTGTCAGCACCGGGTCGAAGCGCTGGGTGCTCCGGCTCGCCACAAAGGCTGGCAGTCGCGAGCGGTAGCCATAGTTGGGCAGATGGTGCTGCCGGTTCAGCATATAGCTGTTTCCGCCCTGCTCAATGTAGCGATCCAGTTCGGGATGGTAGATCGCTCCCTGGTTCTTCATGTGGGCGATGAGCCCCCGCACAAAGCGCGCTACGTCGGTGGGAGCGACCTCACGCAGATCGCCGACGTTGTTCTGCAGCTCGGGCACCAGCGCATCAACAGCAGATTGCAGGCGACCCGTGTCAACCTGTAGGGTGGAGGCACCGGTTTTCTCCAGCGTGCGCCCGATGCGGGCCCGAAAGCCGTATTCGCTCCACGTTTCCCAGCTAAGGCGTTTCCGCACGCGGGTTACAATGTCAGATTCGTCGGGCAGCATGCCCTGCTCCAGCATCTGGTCGTAGTCGCGGAGCCAGCGCATGTCGGGAGCGATGAAGTTGGATACGAAGGCTTCATCGCTGTACGTCTGTGTGTAGTGATCGGTGATCTGGCGCATGGCCTCGTCCAGCGTGACCGGCTCAGGCGCCTGGTCAACGTATTGCTGAATGGCGCTGCGGATGTTGAACCGGTACGTGCGCGACTCGAAGAAGCCCGCCCGGTGCGCTGCATCCTGCACCGAGTCGGAGAAGGTGAGCAGCTTCTTGTCGGTGTTATATTCCGAGGCAAAGAGCTGCGAGATCATGACGCTGCTCAGGCTTGCTGCCCGCGACCCCATAATAGTTAGCGTGCTGGAGGCGCCGCAGTGCGGACAGTCCCGGACGCTCACCTGCGTATCGTCCTGTGTGGTGCGCTGCACGTGCGGCATGAACACGCGCAACAGCCCATCCTCCTGGTCGCAGGCCGTGCAGGCGTCGGCGTCGGCATCGTTGAGGTGCAGGTCGTGCGTGCAGAGCTGATGGTAGCGGCCCTCGGCATCGACGCGCTCGTCGGCACCAACGGGAAATGCAAAGACGCACGACGGGTCGCTTGCAAAAAACTTCTGGTAGATGTTCTTCAGTCCCGTTCGAATGGTGGTTTCGTTGGGGCGCTGTATGCCTACCCATCCCATCGCGCCACACTCCAGGCAGTGGGCGACCGGGAGGTGCCCATCGTGCTCCGACTCGGGCAGGTCATCGTGGAACGCGAGTACGGGTGGATCATCCACCGAGGCAACCATGCGCCGCATCTCGCGAAGCCAGAGCTGCGTGCGAAGTTGTACAAACGGGCGGGCCTCGCCCCCGCTGTTAGATGCGGTGCGTGCCCACGAGAGCACGGACAGGAAGCTGCGCAGCATCGCGGTCTGCTGGCGGCGCGCGATGCCCTTAAGCTGCGGGAGACGCGCTTCGAGGCGGGCCGCGAGATCGCTGATTTCAGCGGGACGATCGTCCAACAGGTCGACAACGCTGTGGGTCATCAGATGCCGGCGCAGGGCCTCGCCCAGCGCAATGCGGCCCGCATCGGTCGTCAGGTCCCAGTCGCTGCCGGTGCCCTCCGGAAACCAGTGCGGAATCTGAGCGGCAACGTAGTCGGCGGGATGGGCCTGGGCTTCAGGCTGCAGGCCATCGTGTTGCTCCAAATCCGGAAAGATCGTGTATCGCACCGGCTGCAAGAAGGCTTCTGCGGTCTGCCGGGTCTCCCCGATAACCGCTCCGTCCTCAAACGGGGTGTCGAACACGTCTTCGGCGTACTGGCGGAGCCGCGTGCTGTCTTCGCTGCCGCCGAGCGTGGCGGAGGTGCCAACGCAGCAGAGCCCGCCTTCGGAGACGCCCAGTCGGTCTTTCAGGCGCCGGATGAGGCACGCCAGATCGGTGCCTTGGGCGCCGTCGAAAGTATGGAGCTCGTCGACAACCAGGTACTTGAGCGTGTCGGGATCATTGTGCTGCCAGATGCGGGCATCTCCTGGGCGCACCAGCAGGTAGTCCAGCATCTTGTAGTTGGTAAGCAGGATATCGGGCGGGGCCTGCTGCAGGGCATTGCGGCTGGTGATGACGTGATCGGCGCCCATAGTGCGCGACGGCTCCTCGGGCCGATCCCCGATGTAGAGGCCGACGCGCGTGCCGTCGAGCGCGTCAATCTCATGAACAGCTTCAGCGATACGGGTGGCCTGGTCGGTGGCCAGCGCGTTCATCGGGTAGATGATGATGGCTTTGATACCGCGCTCGCCCTGCTGCCCCTGATGTTGACGCACGTAGTTGAGCAGCGGCCAGAGAAACGCCTCTGTCTTGCCTGATCCGGTGCCGGTGGCTACGAGCGTGGATTGCGGGTCGGGCTCTGCAAGCCGCTCGAAGGCACGGGCCTGGTGCGCAAACGGCGTAAAGCCCAGTGGCACCTCCGGAAAGTAGTCCGAGCCATGACTGCTGTGCTCAAAAGGCCGGTTGATTGAGACGTACGGCCCCTTAAACAACGCGCCGTCTTGATCGAAGAACCGGTCCAGCAGATTGTGAAAGTGCGGTGTGGTGCAGGGAAAGGTCGTCTGCAGGAAGTCTTCGACGCCCTGCTGAAGCTGGGATGCGAGTACGGAAGGGAGCATGATGACACTTCGATATGATCATATGGAACTGGTAGCCTGCGTCTTTAGATAACCAACACATTAACGAATGGATGCTGGGATGGGTTGCAACGTTGAAGCGGTGGACGCATCCTCTCTGGCTCCTTCAGGGAAGGAGAGGACTCGTGGAGCGCGCTTAAACTTCCAGCCCAACTTTCCCCCTTCTCTGAAGGGGGATTAAGGGGGATGCAAAGCAACCTACAATTCTCGTTGCGCCTCAATCTCAAGCACACACCCCTCGATGGCTTGTACGACATTATCGATATCGTTCATGACCTCACCAGACGGAAACCGTACTACCCTGATACCCAACGCCTCAAGGGCTTGCTGTCGCTTGATGTCGTTCCTGGCAACCTCCGGATCATCGTGCGTGATGCCGTCCACTTCCACAGCGATCCGCAAGGGACGGCAGTAGAAGTCCACGATGTAATTGAGGATGATGAACTGCCGGTTGAACGTGTACCCATGAATCTGTTTGCGTCGCAGCTTAGACCAGAGGCGACGTTCGCTCTTGGTCATGCGCTTGCGCAGGCGTCGGGCCACGGGTTTCAAACTGGCATCGTAGGGCGGCCGAGGCATGAAAGAGAATACGGAAGGTGAATATCAGCTTTTTGTAAAAGAGGGGTACTGCCCCACCTTTTTCCTTTACTCAAAGGAGGATTGAAGGAGTTTTATTCTGACACGACCTGCTGTTCACACATAACGTCAAACCAGCGCCGACGCCACATCCTCTCTGGCTCTCCTTCAGGGAAGGAGAGGACTTATAGTGGCAGGCTGCCACCACACCGCAGATCTCCCCCTTCCCTGAAGGGGGATTAAGGGGGATGCCTTTCTACACGCTCCCGTCTACGTCGAGCGATTCCCACTCGCTCGGGTCCAACTGCTTTAATCGAGGAGCGAACGTATGATGGAACGCGTCAAGAAGATCGCCAATGCGGTTGTGCTGGCGGGGCCAAGAGTCACGATCCATGGGGTCGGCGTCCCACTCGTGTTGGATGACACACACCTTTTTGTCCGGCTTTGGGAGCCAGTCCAGCCCAATACCAAGTTCGGCCTCAATAGCGTCTCGATCTTGCTTTAAGAGGTGAAAAAGCGGCTCCGCTTCGTGTCTGTCCTTTAGTTCTAACTGAACAGCAACTCGCTGGTCGCGGGTGTTGACCCGGGCTGTTAACTGACATCCGGAGCGCCCGACTGCATAGTTCGCCCAGTGCTGGGGGCGGGGCCGGCGCGGTTGAACCCGACTGTCCTGCTCCTCCAGGTATTCAGAAAGGGTGGTCCAGTAGTCGAGCTGCAGTTTCTTGGTTTGTGTGAGTTCGCCATCTCGCCCCGTCGCACGGGAGATTGTTTTGGACCAGTTGTTGGGCTTCGAGACGAGATTAAACCTCGGTGCTGGTCGAGAGTCGCCGATCTGCCAGAGCTCAATCTCGATTCCAAAGAAGCTGATCTCCTCCTCGGTTACGCTATTTAACCAGTCGAGCGCGGCGCGGTGCGGGTTGCGAACCTGACGCGCAATCCAAATGATGGTTACGGCATCGAGGCCTGCGGCGTACGTCAGGAGCTGCCCCAGGTGGCGGTGGTCTGTCAAGTCGAGTTGGTTCTCAATGAGCACCATCTGATCGTCGACGGTGTCTCGACACAAAATGTCGGCGCTGAAGGGACCTACGGATTCCTCTGTACCTTCAAGCTCAAGGTCGAGGCCGATTGTGTGGGCAAGGCGGTCGAGGTTTTCTTCCGCGGCCAACCAAGGGGTAAAATCCTGAGCCTCATCCGGCCATATCTTACGGAGGTCAACGTTGGTCAGGGTACCGAGGGATTGACTATTCATTTTGCTTGGGCGTTTCGGATAGTGGAGTAGGCGATACCGCAATTCCAATGACTCCCTACACCTGCATAGCAGCGCGAGAAACATTGACACAACGAACCAGGCCCTATTGCACCGCACCGCCGGTTCTGTTTTCAAACGCCCCCCACGCCTGTTCATAATCCGCCTCCCGGTCGCATTTGGTGAAGGGGGCTTCGTAGACGATGGTGCGCTCGACCGGTCCGCCGGGTTGGGTGTCGTCTTCAATGACGTGCTCCACGGTGCCGGTGGGCATGTCTTTGACCTCGCGCCATTTCTTGCTCTTGAAGCCGACGCCCGTCAGGCCGCGGTTTTTGGTGTAGATGATGCGCCCGTTCTGGTCGTACCACGTGTTCTGCTCGTACTTGCGCAGCACCGGAAACTGCACCCGGTAGATGGTCTGCAATTCCTCAAGGGTCAGTCCCAGCGCCATGGCGGACAGTACGTCCAGCTCGACCAGCGCTTGCCGACGCGCATACCGCGTGCGCAGCGGCGTGTCCCACGTCCATTCGGGCGTCAGATCGGCGAAGGCGGTGTCGGCGTTCAGGCGCGGGTCGTCTTTGGTCCAGGCGTCGTCGGTGTAGGCGGCGTCCCAGCTCTCGGCCCACAGGTCGGCGTAGTGCGTGGTGAGGCTGTTGAGAAGGAGGGTGCGAAGGCGGATCTGGTGTCGATAGCAGCTGCCCGATGAGAGAACTGGGAGTTGACTAATGAGAGAAATATTCGCGTGGCTCGCGCCTGTGGTCTTGACCCGGAAATCAACAGGCACGCTCATTCCCATACCTGTGTAATCCAACAGGTGACCTGAGTCTTTAAAGATTGTCCCTAAGACAGTATGGACATGACCTATCCCAGGCGGTACAATTGCAGGAGCGTAGGTTCGCATTCCACTTTGCGGCACCATTTCGCGGTTGACTACCCGATAAAACGTCGTCACCGCCTCCCGCTCCCCGTCCTCATTCGTCCACGGCACCTTCGGCGTGCGGCGCTGGTATTCGGCGCGGGAGCAGGCGGGGACGTAGTTGGTGCGCGGGAGGTAGTCCGCCGGAAGCTCGGTCAGGTCGAGGACGTCGTAATCGAGGTTGTTCTTGCATCCCTTGCGCGGCGTCTTGTAGAATGGCGTCCCAACAAAGAAATGCGGACCGGAGAGCACCCAGTCGTCCACGTCGTCGATGAACTGCGTGTCGCGCTCAATCGTGCCGTCTTCCTGTGCGTTGGTTTCGTTCCAGTGCTGCGTGGAGAAGTACTCGTCCTCGAGATCGCCCAGCGTACGCGGCTGACGGGCAAAGCGCCGGAGCACCTCAAGAATCTGCTGCGAGTGCACCGCAGAAAGCCGGGCCTCGCGTGCGGGGGTGCCGTCTTCGTCGTAGAGCGTGGCGAACAGCGACAGCACCTCGTCATCCACCGTTACGATGCGCTGCGCGTGGCCCTGCGTGTTCCAATCGTGGTTTTCGTCTTTGATGCCGGGCACAGGCCCGCTGCCGTCGTGTGCGAATGCCGCGTCGATCGTCTTTGGCGTGAATAGGTTGGCGATGTTGGTAAACCGGACGACTTCACGCGGCGCATTCTGGTACACGTTGACGCTGTACGTCGTCTGGTGATGAACCTCTGCAAACAGATTCAGCTCGTTGATGAACTGAAAATGACCCCGTAGACGTGGATACAGCGCCTGCCGAAAGTCCCCGCCGTTTGGATCGTCGTAGACCCCTTCCGGGTGCAGGTAGGCCGTCACGCCCCCATTGCGCCCGATCATCCATCCTTGCGGCAAAAACATCTGATAGGTGTTCGAGCGCATTCCATGCAGATCGGGATAGTTCTGCATGGCACCGAAGAACGCCTGCATCCCTTCTGTTTCCTCGTAATCGGCAAGATACGGGGCGCGCAGGTCGTTTTCTTCAATGAGGCGGACCCGGTTATCCGACACCTTCTTTTTGGACCAGCCGCGCACATCGACCTTCGGTTCCACATCGCTTAGCAGTCCGATCTCGTCCCAGTTCACCTGCACCCACGGCGGGTTTCCGAGGGTGAGGTCGAAGCCGCCGCGCTGCTCGAAGAGGTCGGCGTACTCCAGCTCCCAGTGCAGGAATTTGTAGCGCTCGGCCAGGGCCTGCGCCTGTTTCAGACGAGGGTTTCTGTCGCAGAGTTTGTCCACGTTCACGAAGCCGTGCTCGTCTTTTAGCTCCAGCGCCAGTTGTTTGGCGTCGGGCGTCATCGTATCCGGAAAGAGCGCCTGCTGCTCGCCCACTTCGGGGCCGCTGGTGTAGAGATCGCCCTCCAGAATCACCTGCAGGTCCATGAGCCA
>NZ_JARWGJ010000060.1:0-14328 GCF_040409695.1 Longimonas sp. | reverse complement strand
GGCTCACGCATTGAGGGCGTTACCACCAGCCTCGGCAAAACCTTCTACGCTCCCCGCGTAGTGCTAACGACCGGCACCTTCGCCAACGGTGTGATTCACGTGGGCGAAACCAACTTCGGTGGCGGACGCATGGGCGAGGGCGCGTCGCAGGGCATCACGGGCAGCCTGCATGAGCTTGGCTTCGAGAGCGGACGCCTCAAGACCGGTACGCCGCCCCGCGTCGATGGCCGCACGCTCGACTACAGCATGATGCAGGAGCAGCCCGGCGATCCAGATGCTACCGCGTTCTCGTTTATGACAGATGCGCTGCCTTCTGTCGACGAGCAGCTGAGCTGCTGGCTCACCGAAACCACCCCCAACACGCACGACCTCTTGCGTACGGGCTTCGACCGCAGCCCCATGTTCACCGGACGCATCGAGGCGAAAGGGCCGCGCTACTGTCCGTCGATCGAAGACAAGATCGACCGCTTTGCCGAGAAGAGCAGTCACCAGATATTTATCGAGCCGGAGGGCTACAATACGCACGAGGTGTACGTGAACGGCTTCTCAACAAGCCTGCCCGAAGAGGTGCAGTTCAAAGCGCTACGCACCATTCCCGGCATGGAGAACGCCCACATGCTGCGTCCGGGCTACGCGATCGAGTACGACTTCTTCCCGCCCTACCAGATCCAGTACAGCCTCGAAACGAAATACGTCGACGGGCTCTTCTTTGCCGGGCAGATCAACGGCACCACCGGATACGAAGAGGCTGCCGCGCAAGGACTTATGGCCGGCATCAACGCCGTACATACGCTGAACGGCCACGACCCGATCGTGCTGAAACGGTCGGAGGCGTACATCGGCGTGCTCATCGACGACCTCGTCGCCAAAGGCACCGACGAGCCGTACCGCATGTTTACCTCGCGCGCCGAGCACCGCATCTTGCTGCGTCAGGACAACGCCGACCAGCGCCTCACTGAAATAGGCTACCATCTGGGGCTTGCATCGCAAGAACGCTACGAGCGCATGCAGGCCAAGGAGCGCGCTATCAGCGAAACGCGCCGGGCGCTCGAATCCACAAGCGTACAGCCCGAACAGGTGAACGACTACCTCAAGTCGGTCGGTACCACGCCCATCGACCAGGCCGGGCCTATCCTTCAGATCTGTAAGCGTCCACAGGTGGATACGGAGGCTATGATTCGCCATGCAGGGCTGTGGGACGAGCTTGTCACGGAAGCGCCCGGAATGCTAAGCGCGCCTCGTCTTGTAGAGATCAACCTGAAGTACGAGGGCTACCTCGACCGGCAGCAGCAGATGGTCGAAGAGATGGAGGAGAAGGAGCGCTGGCCCATCCCGGATGATTTCGACTACCACGCGCTCGATACGATTTCGATTGAGGCGCGCGAGAAGCTAAGCAAGGTCGAGCCCACCAATCTCGGCCAGGCCTCGCGCGTGAGCGGCGTACGTGCCTCCGACATCTCGGTACTGATGGTGCTTTTGAAGCAACAGGGCATTGAACCGCTGCCCAAAGAACGCACCCTGTCTTCAGGCGACGGCATACCCGACGATGTGGCGGTGGGGGCGTAACGTACCCTCCCCGGTTCCGGTCGCGAGGCCATTGAGCCGGATTGTTTTTGATGTACCGGCGGATGCGATAGAGAGCCCGTTGCGCCCGTATGATTCGCACATGATAATTGCGTTGCCAGACCGATTGGCCCGGCGTGCCCCGATGCACGTTGATGCGTCGCGTGGCGGCCCCCTTAAATCCACGGACGATGGCCCCCACGGTATGTGACGGTGATTCAAATTTTCGTTCCCCAGGGGCGAATTGCGATTCGCCTCTGGGGACCATCCGGTGTGTAATCACGACAATGCCGTGCACATGATTTGGCATGACCACATACGCATCCAATTTGACGTTGGAACGGACCTCCGGGGTGCGTTTCCATTCGTCCTCGACAATTTGGCCGATGTCGTTGCAACGCATCACGCCCTCCGAAATATGCCCGAACAGGTGGGCACGGTCGGCGGTGCATATCGTCACGAAATACGCCCCGGGTTGCGCGTAATCGTAATCGGGCAACCGCATCGACTGGCGGTTGTGTCGTCGTGGGTCGTATGGCATGGGCTCCTCCTGTTTACTTTCCTTTCGTTCATGACCCATGCCCCTGCCTTCATATAACGTCATCGAGCCGACCGAGACCTTTGATCCGTACGACGGGCTCACTGAGGCGCAACACGAGCAACTGCGATCGTATGAACAGTTGCTGCGCCGCTACAACAAAACGCTAAACCTCATCTCGCCCGATACAATCGATGCCATCACCGAGCGGCATATTCTGCACACGCTGGCGCTGCGAGTACGTGACTTTCCCACGGGGGCGCGCATCGTAGACTGGGGCAGCGGCGGCGGCCTTCCGGCCATTCCGTTGGCCATTGCCTATCCAGAGGTGGAGGTGATCGCGGTTGATTCGGTCGGTAAGAAGATGCAAGCGGTGCGCAGCATGGCCCGGCGGCTGGGTCTCAAGAATTTGTTTGCCTGGGCCGGACGCGCCGAAAACTGGCCGGATACCGCCCACTACTCGGTCTCGCGCGCTACTGCTCCGCTGGCTGATCTGTGGCAGTGGCACACGCGTGCGGTGTCTGAACTGCCATCTGAACCCGAGGACTCCGAGTGGGCCCCCGGACTTATCACGCTAAAAGGCGGCGACCTGTCGGATGAGATTGCTGCCCTTCAGCGCCACGACAGCCACGTCCGCATCCAACAGACTTCGCTGCACACGCTGCTTCATGACGCTGCGGCACGTCCGAGCTACTTTGCTGAGAAGTGTTTGCTTGCCGTTCAGCACGCAGATGCAGACTCTGCAGGCACGTAGTACCACAACGCACGCACCTGAGCCGCCATGTGCTGCGAGACGGTTAGAAAGGAGCGTCGTCGCCGGGTGGAGGTTCTGGAATGGCAGCCCCGCCGCCTCCGTCGAAGGGCGGCAGGCTGTCGCCTCCACCATCGCTGAAACCGTCGTCATCGCTGTAACGGGTCGTGAGATTCTCGAATCGGGCGTAGCGATCTACAAATGCCAGTTCAACCGTGCCAATCGGGCCGTTACGCTGCTTTCCGATGATGATCTCGGCAAGCCCCTCGGTGGAGTTGCCCTGATCGTCGACGGTGATGCCGTAGCGCTCTGCCCGGTAGATGAAAGCAACAACGTCAGCATCTTGCTCAATACTCCCCGATTCTCTCAAGTCGGACAGCTGGGGGCGCTTGTCGCCGCCGCGATTTTCTACGCCACGGTTGAGCTGCGAGAGCGCCAGCACGGGCACGTCGAGCTCTTTAGCCAGCCCTTTCAGCGAACGCGAGATGTGTGCAATCTCTTGCTCGCGGTTCTGGGTTCGCTTCGAGGCAGACGCCTGCATCAGCTGTAGATAGTCGACGATGACCATATTAAGGTCGTGCTCTGCTTTCAGCCGACGACACTTGGCCCGTAGCTCAAGCACGCTCAGTCCGGGTGTGTCGTCAATAAAGAGGCTGGCATCGGAGAGCTTTCCGGCAGCGCGCGCCAGGTTCTGCCAGTCCTCGTCTTTCATGCGTCCGGTACGGGCACGCTGTGCATCTACGCGGGCCTCAGAGGTAAGCAGCCGCTGTGCCAGCTGCTTCGCTCCCATCTCCAGCGAGAAGATCGCCACGCTGGCTGGTCGCTCCGGATGCGTCGCTGCATTGAGTCCGCAGGCCAGCGAGAACGCAGTTTTCCCCATGGAGGGCCTGGCCGCGATAATAATCAGATCCGACGGCTGCCAGCCGCTGGTCAGGTCGTCGAGCTTGCGGAAGCCGCTGGGCACGCCCGTAATCCCACCTTCCTGCCCATGGATGGACTCCAGTTGCTCCAGTGTGTCTTTCACAACCTCGTTGATCGGCGAGGCGGCCTTACGTAGCTGGTTGTCTGAGATCTGGAAGATTTTGCTCTCCGCTTCGTCAAGCAGCTCAAAGGCATCGGCGCCAGGCTCATAGGCCTCGCCCACGACGGTCGTCATCGTCTCGATCATCTTGCGCAGAAGCGACTTCTCCGCGATGATCCGTGCATGGTATTCCACGTTGGCCGCCGAGGCCACCTCCGTGGTGAGCTCAGAGAGGTAGTAGCTTCCCCCCACCTCTTCAAGCTTTCCGTTGCGCTTAAGCTCGTTCGTAAGCGTTACCAGGTCAACCGGGTTACCGCGCTCAAACAGACTCTCGATGGCCTGGTAGATTTTCTCATGTTTACCGCTGTAGAACGCATCGGCTGAGATTACCTGGATGGCTTTGGGAATGGCCTCGCGCTCAAGCATCATAGCACCGAGCACCGACTTTTCGACGTCGGTCGCTTGTGGAGGTACGCGTCCCGACTTTTTATGCACCTCATCGGCCTGTGAACGGCTGCGTGCCCGGTCGCGGCCACGCATCTTGTCAAGGGGATACGAGGGCTGTCCCGAATCGTCGGGGTCGATGTTGAAGCGTGGGTTGTCGGAGGAGGGGGCCATAGGCTGATGCAACGTAGGCTATGCGCGGCATGTACGCCACGTTAGGGCGGAGCATACCGCATCCGCAAGAACAGAAACGAGCAGTGACCAAACGAGAAGCCAAGCGTGTAAGTTCATACCTGTGCGTTCGCGCTTTTGCGTTCGCGCTTTTGCGTTCGTGCTTTTGCACGCGCACTTCGGCATGCACGCCTGCGATGAAGCAAACTGCTGTAGGCAGTGGCTGCTTACGACGTGAGTTCGTCGTAGCGTGTTCGAAGCAGCTGCACGTCCTCCCAGGTCGGGCGCTTCCAGTTTGGATTGCGCAGCAGTGCCGCCGGGTGGTACGTGGCCATCACAGGAATCCCGTAGAAATCGTGCTCGTCTCCACGCAGCGACGACAGCGAGGAGCGACGGTCGAGCAGCGTGTTTGCCGCAACTTTCCCAACGCACAGCATGATCTTGGGCTGGATGAGGGCAATCTGCTTGTACAGAATAGGGATGTGTGCCTCCACCTCTTCTGCCTCTGGATCGCGATTGCGGGGCGGACGGCTCTTCAAGATGTTCGTGATGTAGATGTCTTGCCGCGAAAAGTTAATCGCTTCCAGAATCTTGTCGAGAAGCTGCCCGGAGCGCCCGACAAACGGCTCTCCTTCCTTGTCTTCGTCACGCCCGGGGGCTTCGCCGATAACAACAAGGTTGGCCTCGGGGTCGCCCACCCCAAAAACAGGGTTTTCGCGTGTCTCATCCAGTTCGATGAGCATCTGGTTGGCGGCGAAGGCTTCGACTTCGCTAAGCGTATCGAGCGCGGCCAACTCGTCGTACGGCGGCGTGTCGGGGATCAGGGCGGTAATGCGTTCGGAGGGCGGACGCGAGGGGTCTTCGGCCGGGTCAACAGCGTTTCCGAACAGGTCGTAGTTGGGCATAGCGGCATCGGGTGCGTCGGGGAGAGGGACGAAGCGGCCAAAGAGCCTGCGTTCGTGCCGCAGGGCCTCACGCAACGTCTGAAGAGCATCGGGAGTCATGACGTAGGAGCGGGTTGAAGCGCGGGGGTGTGGCGAGCAACCTGCGCTACAATAGATACAGCAACGTCGCGCTTCGGGGCTGTGGCAATCTGCGATTCGTATCCGTTGGGACCGAAGAGCGTGCAGGCGTTGGTTCCCGTGCCGAACCCGCTACCCGGGTCGGTGGCTTTATTCAGCACGATCCAATCAAGATTTTTTCGGGTGCGCTTGTCTTGTGCGTTAGCACGCGCGTCGTCTGTTTCGAGCGCAAATCCTACAAGCACTTGGCCGTCGCGCTTGTGCTCGCCCAGCGTTTTAAGGATGTCGGGCGTGCGCTTTAACGTAAGCGTCTGCGTCCCTTCCGTCTTTTTCTTCTTGCTATCTGACGGATGCGCAGGCGTGTAGTCAGCAACCGCGGCAGCCATGAACACTACGTCGGCCGTGTTGCGACGCGCCTGCACGGCTTCGTTCATCGCTGCAGCCGTACGCACATCGACGCGGGTTACGCCAGAAGGGGTATCGAGATGGGTGGGGCCGCTTACGAGGGTGACGGTGGCTCCTTGCGCAGCGACCGCTTCAGCGAGGGCAAACCCCATGGTTCCGGTTGATGGATTCGTAAGCATGCGCACCGGGTCGATTGGCTCTTCGGTGGGCCCTGCCGTTACCAGCACATGCTTTCCGTAGAACGGTCCCGTCGTTCCCGACGGTGCACCGTCGCCTTCTTCCCGACTCAGCGCGCTTTGCGCGGACGTATCAGCGTTGACTTCGCTGTCGACTTCGCTGTCGACTTCGCTGATGCGGGCCGCTGTACGCGCCGCAATAGCTTCAGGCTCGGGCAGACGCCCCTGCCCTTCCAGCCCACTGGCCAACGCTCCGTAATCAGCTGGCATCACCTCATATCCAAACGAGCGGAGGCGCTCGAAATTAGCCTGCGTGGCCGGATGCTGGTACATATCCAGATCCATGGCCGGGCATACAAGAATGGGACAACGTGCCGACAGTGCAGTCGCAGTGAGCATGTTGTCGCTGAAGCCATGCGCCAGCTTGGCAACGGTTTGCGCTGTGGCCGGGGCAATCACGAAGAGATCGGCCCAGAGCCCAAGCGAAACGTGGGCCGTCCAGCTGTCGGAATCGTGCTCCGGAAAGATCTCCGAATGCACGGTATGGTCAGCGAGCGTGCCCAGTGTAAGCGCTGGAATGAACTGCTCCGCGCTCTTTGTCATGAGCACGCGCACTTCTGCACCGGCTTTTTTGTACAGACGCACCAGCGAGGCCGCCTTATACGCAGCAATGCTGCCCGTCACGCCCAGGACAATGTGCCGTCCATCGAGTTGAGCGAGAGAAGACATAGCGCGAGCTGGCCGTGCGTGAACGGGAAAGGGAGACAGGCACGTGTTGTTACGAGTGTTGTTACTCCGGCTTACGGAAGTAGAGCTTATCACTCAGGAAGTCATCGATCGCCATCTCGGTCGGCTCGGGCTTGAGCTCGTACTCAACGGAGATCTCTTCCTGCTCTTCCTGCATGCGTGCATCCTCCATCTCGGGTCCGAACCCTTCGAAGTATTGCAGTTTCTCGTCGAGCTCTGCCCGCTGGTCCGACGAGATCTGGCGGGCTCGTTTTGCCATGATTGCCACCGCTTCGTAGATGTTACCGGTGCGCGAAGCCAGTTCGTCGATGTCGACAGTTTCGATAGCCATAGGGGTCGTGAGAACCAAAGGAGACAGTACACAGAGACCACAGGGCTTTAACGCTGACAAACGAATATATAGCCGTTGTGCATGCGCCCTGTGCTTTAGCTTGAAAGAAACCGGTTGATATGCGCTAAAGTTTCTTCGACCGCTACATCGAGGTCGTCGTTTACAACAATTGCATCGAAGTCATCGGAGCGTGTCATCTCCATGCGCGCCCGCTGCAGGCGGCTCTGCACGGATGCGTCGTCTTCGGTACCCCGTCCGGTAAGGCGCTGCTTAAGGACCTCGAACGAGGGGGGTGCAATGAAAATGACGAGGGCTTCACTCCCGTAGATCTCTTTGACATTTGCCGCACCGCGCACGTCGATGTCGAGCAGAACAGGGGCGTCGGGCGAGGAACGGTCGACTTCTTGCTTTAACGTACCGTAGAACTGACCGGGATAGACTTCTTCGTACTCCAGCAGCTTTCCGGCTTCGATCTGATTCTGAAAAGCAGCAGCCGACATGAAGTGGTAGTCTTCGCCATCTGTCTCGTTTGGACGAGCCTCGCGCGTGGTGGCCGACACCGAAAAGCGTAGTGTGTCGTGTGCTTGAAGTACGCGGTGTGCGATCGTCGTTTTTCCGGCTCCGCTCGGGGCGGTGAGCACGATAATGGCACGTTTCGACATACAGTGCAGGGCAGTGTTAGCGTTGGGGGATGCGGGAGCTACTCTACGTTGCGAATCTGCTCGCGTAGCTGTTCGATGATCTCTTTCATCTGAACGGCATGCTCCGAAATAGTGGCATCGTTGGCCTTGGCGCCGATGGTGTTCACCTCACGCAGCATCTCTTGCATGATGAACTTGAGCCGCCGCCCGGCTGGCTCGTCATCGTTAAGTGCTTCTCGAAACTGCCGAATGTGCGACTGCAGGCGCACGCACTCTTCGTGTACGTCGAGTTTGTCTGCCAGCACAGCGATTTCGGTGGCGAGGCGATCCCGGTCGAGGCGATCATCGTTCATGAGGTCGCTCAGCCGTGCGCGCAGAAGCGACTGCGCTTCGTCGACCCGTACCGGTGCGCGCTCCTCAACTGTTTCTAATAGCGATGCAAGCGCATCAAGGCGCTCGGTCATGTCCTCATGAAGGGCAGCGCCTTCATCGGCACGCATAGCCCCGAGACGGCCGAGCGCGTCCCGCAGCGCCGCCTGCACGTCGGCCCAGACCTCATCAGAGATTGCCGGCGCTGCAGATTCTTTCGGATCGTCAAGAAAACGGTGTGCAACATCGAGCACATGGTCGAGCGTAACGGGTGCCTGAATGTCTGCGGCCTCACGCAGCGCACGTAGCGCTTCGGCAATGGACCGGGCTTTCTCAGGACCAACGGGCAGGATAGACGACGACTGACCGCGTACGTCGACTGAGACCCGGAACTGCCCTCGGTCAAATTGTCCTTTGATAGCCTCCTTGATAGCCAGCTCATGTTCGCTGAGCCCGCGCGGCCCCCGCACCGATACGTCAAGGTGACGCTTGTTTACAGAGCGCACTTCTACGGTAACTGCTGCGTCGGGCCCACTGGCTTGTCCACGGCCAAAGCCGGTCATGCTATGAATCATAAACGCCCTGAAACCATCTGTGTGGAGGAGAAAATGGCCCGTGCATAGCCGGGGGTTGTTCACAGTACGCAAAAGCCGGACTGCTTGTGTGCAGCAGCCCGGCTGTCTATGCTCTTGTCGTGATAGATGCGGAGAGGGAGGGATTCGAACCCCCGGTACCGCGTAAACGGTACACTCGCTTTCCAGGCGAGCCCCTTCGACCGCTCGGGCACCCCTCCGTATAATCGTGTTACGTTACGTATTTCGCGGTGGCGCAACTCACAGCTACAGCTCCACAAAGCGCTCTTTCTTTGGATATAGCGTACGACGCAACTTGCTGTGCGCAGCGGCGCCTTTGCTTGGCCATAGTGCGCTACCACAGAACCATTACAGTATCTGTGATAAGCGCACGCATACGCCTATGTTACTCACACTTCCATGATTTCATCTGCTTTCCGTTCCGTGAGCGTATCAATGCGTTCGACGTAAGTGTCCGTAATCTCCTGCAGCTCCTCCTCAGCGCCGTAGCGCACATCCTCAGAGAGATTCTCTTTTTTTACGGTGCGTTGGATCGCATCCTTTGTTTCGCGGCGAATATTCCGGATGGAGATCTTGGCTTCTTCAGCACGCTCACGGGCAGTCGTAGCCAGCTCGCGGCGGCGTTCTTCGGAAAGCGGGGGGACGGGAATCCGGATATTTGAACCGTCGTTCGAGGGGTTCAATCCCAGGTTCGCCATCATAATGCCCCGCTCAATGTCGTCGATTGCGTTACGATCGAACGGCTGCACAACGAGCAGATCGGCCTGCGGCGCGCTTACGCTAGCGACCTGATTGAGCGGCGTCTGGCTACCGTAGTAGTCGACTTTCACTCCTTCGAGCATCGCAGGGGTCGCCCGCCCGGCCCGAATTGTATTCAGTTCACTGCGCAGGTACTTGACCGTTTCCTGCATCTGGTCGGCAGCACTGTCCAGCTTATCTTGGATGGGATCGTCAGACATAACTAAATCAACCCGTTATGGAAAAACTGTTTGTGTGGGAGGCCGCAGTGCATGTACGCGTGCTACGCCTCCTCTGCTACGTAAGGCGCTTCGGCTTCCTCGTTCCAGTGCACCTGTGTTCCAACGTTTTCACCCTGTAGCACGCGGTTCAGATTACCAGACATCCCCATGTCGAATATGTGCAGGGGCATTGCGGACTCGCGACATAGCGTGAGTGCTGTCATATCCATTACCTGGAGGCTACGGCGGATCATCTCATCGCCATGGATGCGCACGAAGCGTTTGGCATCGTCGTTTTTTTCAGGGTCTGCGGTGAACACGCCATTTACGCGCGTCCCCTTCAGAATCATCTCGGCGTCGATCTCCAGTCCGCGAAGCGCAGCAGCCGTATCGGTCGTGAAGTAGGGGTTGCCTGTGCCGGCCCCGAAGATCACGACGCGCCCCTTTTCGAGATGGCGGATGGCCCGGCGCCGGATAAACGGCTCGGCTATCTCTTCCATCTTAATACTGGACTGCAGCCGGGTTTGTAGCCCGGCCTGCTCCAACGCATCCTGGAGCGCCATGCCGTTGATCATCGTGGCCAGCATACCCATATAGTCAGCATGGGCCCGCGTCATGCCCTTCATGGCGTTCTGCACGCCCCGAAAGATATTTCCCCCACCGATGACGATCGCGATTTCAGCGCCCAGGTCTACCGCGCTCTTTATCTCCTGTGCGTAGTTACGGATCACCGTTTCGTCGATCCCGAAGTCGCGCTCAGTGCCAAGCAGCGCCTCACCACTCAGCTTCAGCAAGACACGCGTGTACGAAGAGCCGGTAGACATAGTGGAAACCGGAAAGTGTTCAGGGGTTGAGAGAAAGGCATGACGCAGTGGCTCGCGCAACCAGCAGCAGGCCCCCCGGTCGGACTCCGAGGGGCCTGCATCGGGCGTTAGTTTCCCAGTGCGTATCGGACGAACGTTTTGATCTCAACGCCGGCCTCGTCGAGCATTTCCTGTACCGAGGTCGAGGCGTCTTTCACGAAGTCCTGCTCGAGCAGCACGTTATCCTGGAAGTAGCGGTTCAGCTTCCCTTCCACGATGTTGTCGATGATATGCTCGGGCTTACCCTCGCTAATAGCAGCGTCGCGAGCGATTTCTTTTTCTTTTTCTTGTACCGATTCGGGCACCTCATCGCGCGACACAGCCACGGGATTGAGCGCCGCAATCTGCATGGCCACGTCGAGCTGTGCTTGCTCATCTTCTCCAGTAAGCACAACAAGCACGCCCAGTTTCGATCCGGGGTGGATGTACGATACCACGTCGCCTTCTTCAGTCTCAAGCACATCGAAGCGACGGATGGCAAGCTTCTCACCGATTCGTCCGGTAAGGCGGACCAGTTCTTCTTTCACGGTCCGCTCGCCATTGTAGCTGAGAGCATGCAGCGACTCAAGGTCGCCAGGCTGTTCGTTAAGCACGATATCGGCAACGCGGTCGGCGAACGACTGAAAATCGTCGTTCCGGGCCACAAAGTCTGTTTCACAGTTAACTTCAACAATGGCACCTGTGCTTGCATCCTCGGAAATCGAGGTTACAACCAGGCCTTCTTCGGCTTCGCGGTCGGCCCGTTTAGCAGCCACTTTCTGTCCCTTTTTGCGAAGCAACTCCACGGCCTTATCGAAGTCACCGTCGGCCTCTTCCAGGGCCTTCTTACAGTCCATCATGCCAACACCTGTGGCATCGCGAAGCTCTTTTACGTCTTGTGCAGAGATACTCATAGAATCGGAGGAAATCAGTCGTCTTGTGTACAGATGATCGGGGATGCAGAACGGGCCGAGTCGCTTTCAAACGATTCGGCCCGTGGTGCATCAGGAAGCGTTCTATTTGGATTTCGCTTTTCTCTTCATCTCGCGCTCGTCGAGGCCTTCCTGAATGGCCTGTGTGATGGTGGACGTAATGAGCTCAATCGAGCTCAGTGCGTCGTCGTTCGCGGGGATCGGGTAGTCGATGTCTGACGGCTCGCCGTTGGTATCGACCATCGCGATGATCGGAATACCGAGCTTAACGGCTTCCTTGACTGCAATGTCTTCGCGCTTCACGTCAACAATGAAGAGCGCACCCGGTGTGTCGGGCATGTCGCGAATGCCGCCCAGCACGTTTTCGAGCTTCTCATGCTCGCGCAGGCGCATGAGCTTCTCTTTTTTCTTGAGCTTATCAAGCGTACCGTCACGCTCCATCTTCTCGATCTCTTCCATCCGGAAAATGCTCTTTCGGATGGTCTGGAAGTTCGTCATGGTACCGCCCAGCCAACGATTCACCATATGCGGCATACCAACCGACTCGGCATGCTCCCGCACAATGTCTTGGGCCTGCGTCTTTGTACCCGCAAACAGAATATTGCGCCCCTTGCTCGCAAAACGGCGCGCGGCGTCCGCGGCCTCGTCGAGCAGCGCCTGCGTCTGCATCAGATCGATAATGTGGATGTTATTCCGCTCCATGAAGATATACGGCTTCATGCGCGGATTCCACCGGCTGGTCAGGTGTCCGAAGTGCGAGCCGGCCTTGAGCAGCTCTTCGATCGTAACGCGGTGCTCTGGAGCTTTCTGCTCGCCAGCTTCAGCAACCGAGGCCTCTTCTTCTTGGACCTCTTTCTCCTGGGCGTCGGCTTCCTCGGAAGATGCTTCTTCAGAGGACGCTTCTTCAGAAGCGGCGTCATCAGAGGCTGCTTCGTTAGCGGCCGTCTCTTCAGCCTGCGCGGCAGCATTTGTTTCTTCAGATTCAGGCGCTTCTTGCGGCGCCTCTGTTGTTTCGGGCGATTCGTCGGGGGTAGCCATAACGTTGATGTAAGCGTGTAGGAAATCGGGTTTAGACGACTACGACCGTCGTCTGGCACGCGAAACGGCGTGTACCTTGCTGTGCACATAGGCACAGGCACAGGTATGCCGTCAACCCACGAACCATCGGGCCGTATGATTGATGATAAGCCAGGAAGGGCTCCTGCGTGTGATTAACGCTTGGAGTACTGGCTCTTTTTGCGTGCTTTTGGCTGACCATACTTTTTGCGCTCAACCATGCGGTCGTCACGCGTCAGGTAGCCGGCGCTGCGCAGCGCCGGGCGAAGTTCTTCGTCGAACTCAACGAGCGCGCGGGCAATGCCCAGACGGGCCGCTTCGGCTTGTCCGGTCAGTCCACCGCCCGAAGCGTTCACGACGACGTCGAACTTCCCAACCGTGTCGGTAACGACAAACGGCTGGTCGAGCTCGCGGCGGCGCCATGCTACGGGGAAGTACTCAGACGCGTCTTTGCCATTCACGGTGAAGGCAGTGCCGTCGCCTGGTCGTAAGTAAACACGGGCCGTGGAGGTCTTGCGTCGACCCACGGCGTTAAATTGCTTGATAGAAGCCATAAGATACTGGGGTTGGTACAATGCACAAGTAAACACACACAGGAGCAGCCGCTACAGGACGCGGTTACCACTCAAGTGGGGTGGGCTGCTGGGCCTGATGCGGATGATCGGGACCCACATGCACTTTGAGCTTCTCAAGCATGCGGCGCCCCAGCTTGTTCTTAGGGAGCATGCCTTTCACAGCCATCGTGATGATGCGCTTGGGATGGTCTTCGCGCACCTCGGCAGGCGTCAGTTCCTTCTCGCCTCCCGGATATCCGCTGTAGCTGCGGTAGGTTTTCTGCGTCTCTTTCTGGCCGCTAAACCGCACCTTCTCAGCGTTCACGATGACCACAAAGTCACCCGTGTCCATGTGAGGCGTGTAGATAGGCTTGTGTTTGCCCCGCAGCACGTGGGCAACACGTGAGGCCAGGCGCCCAACCGTCATGTCGGCGGCGTCTACAATATGCCAGTCGCGGTCGATGTCGCGCGGTCTGGCGCTAAATGTCTTGAAGCTTTGTGTATTCATAGGTATAGTCCGTCTGCAAAGCGCTCGGATCCGAAGGTATAACGCAAGGTATAGGGAAGTAGCGAACAAGTAAAGGTACAGCCGCTTTGTCCACGGCTGGGGCCATTCTGAGGCCGGCGCGTACTACCAGGAGCATCACATACAGGCCAAGAGAAGGCAACGTTGTTCACCATCTACTGCTGCTCACTGCAAACGCGTCGAACGTGGAACCACGGCGCGCTTCAGTATGTGATCGCAAAAAGCCTTGCGTCTACACTACAGGCGTATGTGCACGAAGCCAGCGATGCGTAAGTTTTCGCCTACAGGAGGTATTCCCTCAATCTTGACGCTATAACGGATAGAGGGGAACGGTTCAATGGTAAGTGATTGTCGTGTAGCTGACACTATCGGATCCGGCTCTCCTCCTCTGTCTGCCGAACTTCGCCGCAGGTGTAATCCTATGGATATCTCTCCCGTGGACAAGGGGGAGAAAACAATACGAGCCCGTAGGGCGACTGATGAAGCGAAGGGATAAAGGGGGATGGGTTCGAACAAGACAAACTTGCAGTGTCTGATAGCCTTATCCTTAGCATCTACCCACTACCGAATAAAGTTGTAGGTATCGTCTAATGCGAATCAGGGGTTGAGCGCGAGGATGAGCACGGCAGCAGTAAGCCGTCCGAAGACATGAACAAGCAAACCGGAGTAGGAACGCACCTTTGAGGC
>NZ_JARWGJ010000059.1:0-14460 GCF_040409695.1 Longimonas sp. | reverse complement strand
ACGCCTCAAAGGTGCGTTCCTACTCCGGTTTGCTTGTTCATGTCTTCGGACGGCTTACTGCTGCCGTGCTCATCCTCGCGCTCAACCCCTGATTCGCATCGATGGTAAGTCATGGTTCCATACTAACTGGCTTGTTATTGGCTTACTTCCAAACGGGCAATCCGCACTTGAGGAAACGGCTCACTCACCTCTATCGCGCACCAGTATTCACCATCAACGGTTGCCAAGTCACGTAGGCGTTGTTCAGGTGGAAAAGCGTGCCTGACAACCTGTTCTCCTGTTTCGGGATTTAGAAGATCATAGTGACCTTCATCTTGTTCGGGATTGATGTATACCACCACGAGATAGTCCTCCCCAAGTTGGTGGAGCGAATAAATCTCTGGGTAGGCTGTCACCTCGTACTGCTGCGGGGTAAAAAGGATATGCTCCTCCCACGGGGGTGGAAGCACATCGTCTTGGCGTTTCCAGATCGGCGTCCCATCACTTGAAACGCGCCATATACGATATGGGGCACGTAGTGCAGCAAATAGATCTCCGTTGGTTGCTTGGACTACTTCTCCATTATTCACCTGATTCCAAATGACTTCGTCATCAAAGCGAGGGTCATCAATCGATTGCATTTCAGCAATGGATCGAACTAACTCTCCCTGATTATCGAAAAAATGAATAAGGGTACGTTCCCCAATCACGTGACCAACGGTGTAGAACAAATCTTCCTGTTGATAGACGCCAAGTTGATCCAGGAGGAAGGTGCTTTGAAAACCGAGCTGCACATCTCGCTGGTGCTCAAAAGTGTCGGTCGTATAAACCGACATACGCCGCAACTGGCTGTCAAGTACGTAAAGAGAGTCCTCCTCAGCGGAAAGTGCAAAAGATGTAATGCTTCTGAACTCCCCAGGCCCTTGCCCCTCACTTCCAAATGAGGCATGGTAATCACCATCTTTGTTGAAAACATGAATGGATCCTGTATCTTTATCTCCAACAAAGAGGTAACCTTCTGAGGTAAGAGCCACAGCGCGTATGTCACCAAACATTTCTGTGTCCTTCCCTTCAAGAACACCAACACGGTACACCTCCTCAAATATCAGTTGGGGGTCACCGCTGGATTCATGGGGAAGTGGTGGTGCGAACACTCCGAATACCGACAGAAACGCGATAGCAACTTCTGTGAAAACACCTAATAGACCACGCATTTTTGTACGCTCCTACAGTTGTTAACACCGTTTATACACAAAGGTAGATTTGATTTTATAAAAGACAAGACCAAATTTTGAAAAAAAAGTAACGCTTGCCAGCACGTGAATCAACTAAAACGCCCGCTCAGGCACACAGCCGGAGCGGGCGTTTGCATATTGAGAAAGGGGGGAGCTCAAGCAGGCGAGGTGGCGTTGACGGCTTCTACGCGCTGCACCTGCGGCACGGAGCGCTTGAGCGCCTGTTCGATGCCCGCGCGCAGCGTCATGGTACTCATGGGACAGGTGCCGCACGCGCCCAGAAGCTCCAGCTCGACGACGTTGTCATCGGTCACGTTGAGCAGGCGCACCGAGCCGCCGTCGGCCATGAGGTACGGGCGGATGGTGTCGAGCGCTTCCTCAATTTGATCGCGCATTTCCGGATCGATGGAGGCCTCAGCGTTTGGGGCAGCAGAATCAGACATAATACCAACAGGTTGTACGATAAGCAGTCGGGCGGAGCCACATGGAGTGACCTCGCACAAGGCATACGGAGACGCTCTGGAAAAGATCACGCCTTGTGCAATTTGATGCGACGTAGTATTCGATGCAGCGTAGCGTGCGGGTCGTGGTTTGAGCGATACCGAGAGGGCCGCTATCGATAGAGAATCTCTACCTTGTCCGTGGGGTCTTGCGTTGCATTGCGAATCTCAACCTGCTCCACCGAGCGCTCGGCAATCTGCCGAAAGGCCTGTGCCGAGAGCGAATCCGGGTTGCGGAGCACGACCGGCTCGCCTTCATCTCCGCCCTCGCGTACCGACTGCTCGATAGGAATCTCACCCAGGAACGGCACCTCCAGCTCGTCTGCCAGATCCTGCGCGCCGTGCTGACCGAACAGGTAGTACTTACGGTCGGGCAGGTCGGGCGGTGTGAAGTATGCCATGTTCTCAACGATGCCGAGCACCGGCACATCCACGTTGTCGAACATCGCCACCCCCTTGCGGGCATCGTCGAGCGCTACGTTTTGCGGGGTGGATACGATGATCGCGCCCGTCAACGGAATGGTCTGCACGATGGTAAGCTGGATGTCGCCGGTGCCGGGAGGCAGGTCGAGCACCATGTAGTCGATCTCCCCCCAGTGTACATCGCCGAGGAACTGGCGGATGGCTTTCGTAACCATGGGCCCGCGCCAGATGACGGCTTTGTTTGGGTCGACCATGAAGCCCATCGACAGCAGCTTAATGCCGTGCTTTTCGAGCGGCACGATCTTGCGTTGGTCGTTCACGCGCGGCTTCTTGCCCTGCATTCCCATCATTGTTGGAATGGAGGGGCCGTAGATGTCCGTATCCACCAGCGCAACGTTGTAGTCTTGCTTGGCCAATGAAATCGCGAGGTTCACAGCCACGGTGCTCTTGCCCACGCCCCCCTTGCCCGAGGCCACGGCAATTGTGTTCTGCACGCCTTTGTTTTCAGGCTCTTTATCGCCGCTCTGATCGCCCACGGCAATGTCGTCGCCCAATGAGATCATTTCTGCATCCACCTCAACGTCAACATCCAGCGAGGAGTCGACCTCGTCGTGGATGGCCCGGGTGCAGGCTTCGGCGACCTGCTTTTCGAAGGGCGTGCCCGGCTCGGGACAGACGACCGTGAACGACACGCGGTCGTTACTCACTTGCAGGTTGCGCACCAGGTCGAGACGCACGATGTTCTGGTCACGGTCGGGCTCAACGACGTGCTTGAGGGCGTTGAGGACGGCTTGTCGGGACACGGCCATGTCAGCAGTAGCTTGTTGAGCGGGCGGAAAACAGGCGGAGGTGAATGTGTATTGTGCACCTTGCCTGTAAGCGCATTGTTCCTCTGTACAGGGTTTGGCAGAGAGGATTCAAGGGGGTGTCATGAAGCACCAGACAAACTGGAAATCGGTTCTGGTGGCTTCTGCTACGTGGCCACTGCCGGGGCGCCCTCTCGCGTCAGTTGCACGGCCCACCAGGGCGCGTGGGTGCGCTCTGCGGATACGACAAACCCATGTTCGCGTGCTGCATCGCGCATTGCAGGAGCATCTTCGATCAGGCAGCCCGAGCAGATGCAGGTACCTCCTGGACGCACCCGAGCCGCAAACTCGGGCATCAGGTCGATGAGAACGCTCCGGTGGATGTTGGCAAGCACGACATCTACCGGACGCTCGGGCACCGCCTGCATCGTGCCATGGCGCACCGTAACGCGGTCGGCCACGCCGTTCTGTTCAATGTTCTCCTCCGCATTCTCGATGGCCCCTGCGTCGATGTCGCAGGCGTCGACACGCTCGGCCCCGGCCCGGCACGCAGCAATGGCCAGGATGCCCGTACCGGTCCCCACGTCGAGCACATAGGCATCGGTCAGCAGCACCTCGGCCATCAGCTCCAGCACCAGGCGCGTGGTAGCGTGGTAGCCGGTGCCAAAGCTCATCTTTGGGTCGATGACGAGCGGCGGGTATGCGTTGGGGGGAGGTGCGGCATCGGACCACGACGGACGCACGAAGAACGGTCCGATGTGCTGCGGCTCGACGGAGGCCTCCCACTCGGCGTTCCAGTTGCGCGCTGCAATGGTGTTGGTGTATAGCGTCGCCTCAGGGGCCTGCGCGTCGAGCCAGTCCTGCACAGCCTGCATATCGGACTCGCTCCAATCCGGAGCAGCCACGTACGCCCGAAACACCGTATCGGTCTGAAACCCGTGTGCGCCGCGTGCTTCAAGCAATGCTGTGAGGGCCTCATGCTGCGCCGCTGCGCCCTCAACGCAAACCTCAACGGTTGGTACGTTAGAATCCATGCTGGAATCCATGCTGGAATCAGTCATGAGCGGGTACGCGTCCGCGGTAGAGCGAGGCGATCCCGAACGTGAGGGGCTCCCACCGCAGGTCGGTGTAGCCGGTTTCGTGCATCCGGTCGAGGAAGTCGGGGCCGTCGGGGAAGGCCGCAACCGAGTCGGGCAGGTACTGATACGCCCCGGCGTCGGGACTCAGCGTGCCGCCGATGCGTGGCAGCACGTTGCGCGAGTACCAGTCATAGAGCGGTGCCATGAGCGCTCCGCGCGGATGGCTGAACTCCAGCACCACCAGCACCCCACCCGGACGAATGGTGCGGTGCATGTCGCGGAGTCCGGCGTTGAGGTCTTCAAAGTTGCGAACGCCGAAGGCCACAAGAGCGGCATCGAAGCTATCGTCGGAAAACGGAAGCGCCGCCGCATCGGCCTGAACCAGTTGGATGCGCGGGTTGAGTCCACGCCGGTCGAGCTTCTTCTGGCCGAAGCGTAGCATTTCAGCGGAGATGTCGACGCCCACCACCTCGCGCGGGTGCAGCTCGTCTTCGGCCATGATAGCGAGGTCGGCGGTGCCAGTTGCCATGTCCATGAGCCGTGTGATGCGCTCTGGACGCAGCAGGTCGATGGCGCGGTGCCGCCAGTACTGGTCGATGCCGAGACTCAGAATACGATTGAGCAGGTCGTAGCGGGGCGCAATCGCATCGAACATGGCCTCGATGTGTTCGCGTTTACCCGCAACTTCTCCGATAGGGGGGGGCGTGGGCATGGGCAGGTAGGTCGTAACAAGAAATCTGGATGCGAATGATACCAATCTGCCGCTGCAGAGGTGCCCCGCATGCCGCGTTTAGCTCAAAATCTGCGTGAGCTTTAGCAGGTCGTAGTCGATGCTCTTCTTGCGCCCCCACACGTTACGCAGCGGCGTCAGCTTCACCTCGTGGTTTACAATGCCGACCATAACTTCAGAGTGTCCGTCGAGCAGGGCTTCGGCGGCGCCCACGCCCAGGCGGCTGGCCAGCACACGGTCGCTGGCTGTGGGCGAGCCGCCCCGCTGGATGTGCCCGAGGATCGTGGAGCGCAGGTCGATGTCGTCGAAGTCCTCATCGTCGAGCAGGGCCTGCTCAATGCCGCGGGCGCCGCCGAGCTCGTCGCCCTCGGCCACAATTACAATGGTGGAGCGCCGCTGGGCTGACATGAGCGAGAGAATACGCTCTTTTACCACCTCCATTTCGGTGATGGTTTCGGGGATAAGCACCATCTCTGCGCCGCCACCGATGCCGCAGTTCAGGGCAATGAATCCGGCATCGCGCCCCATCACCTCGATGAGGAAGAGGCGGTTGTGCGCGTCGGCCGTGTCGCGTACCCGGTCGATGTTCTCGATAGCGGTGTTGAGCGCAGTGTCGTACCCGATCGTCGTGTCGGTGCCGTACAGATCGTTATCGATCGTACCCGGGCAGCCTACAACGGGCACGTCGTGCTCGTCGTGGAGTGCATGTGCACCGCGCATCGTACCGTCGCCTCCGATAGCAACGAGTGCATCGATGCGGTATTCTTTTAGCATTTCGGCAGCGCGAGCACGTCCCTCAGGCTCCCTAAATGCCGGAGAGCGCGCGCTCTTGAGTACAGTTCCTCCACTCTGCACGATGTTCGAGACCGACCGGCGGTCCATCTCCACGTAGTCGCCTTCAATCATCCCCTCATATCCGCGCCGAATGCCCATCACTTCGAGGTCGCTGGCCAGGGCCGTACGCACAACCGCACGCAGGCAGGCATTCATGCCGGGTGCATCGCCCCCGCTGGTGTAGACGCCGATCCGTTGGATATCTTTCATGGCAGAGCACGTTGTGTTCGTAACAGAGAGCTTAGAGAGTTATGACAGGGCCTACAGCCGCAGCTCCCGATTTGCACGGGATGTACGGATTTTGCCGTACGGGTTCTCCTTTTCGGTTCTACCGGACCTGCGGACGTGCTACTACGATACCGATCTGATGGCCGATCTGTTGGACGTACCGTTGAAGATCGGGCGAAACAAGCACTTCGCCGCTAAGCGAGGCATGTAGTACGCCGAGCTGCCCGTTTTCGCCACGAAACGCCAGTCCGGTGTGTGCAATATCGAGCCCACCGATGTCGGTTGCAAAGCCCAGGATGTCACCAGCTTCGATCTGACTGGCCACGGCATCGATCTGATCCTCGGGCACCACATGCCAGTGGTGGCTCCGGGCCTGCAGGCTGGCTTCCATCTCCTGGATGCATGCGTAGAGGCTGTCGTCGTTGGCAAAGCGGGCATATGCCTCGCGGTTCTCGCTCATAAAAGTAAGCGACCGGTCGACCCGCTCCCCGCCCAGATCGGCTGTGATGTCGCGCACAATGCCACGGTCGTGGTTATCAGCAATCCACTCACTAAAGTAGTGCAGGCGTTCGCAGTAGCCCGGCGTGGCGCCGTCGCGGTAGCGCTGCTCCTGCAGGCGGTCGGCATATCCGGCGAAGCTGTAGTCCTGCGCGTAAACACCCCGCCCCAGCGCAAGCGCGACCTCAACAAACGTGACGCAGTCGAATCCATCAAGACGCGTTACCAGCCGCTCGTCCGGGGTTGTGTCGAGCGTGTGTTCGAGGTAGGGGGATCCGATGAGCTGCTGCCCAATCGATTGCATGGCGCGGCCCAGCGAGGCCTCGTGCAGCGCTTCGCTACGCGCGTGGGCGGTGAGGCGATCAAACCGTATTTCGGTAAGCGAGTCGGGCGCGGGTGGGGCGGTCTGTGCTTCTTCGCTCGCTGTAGATGCAGAAGCTGCCGGTGTGCCGTGCTCATTGGAAGACTCGGGCGAGGATGAATTGGTGTTGCATGCGAACAGGGTGAAAAGCCCTATCGTGAACACGGCAAAACGAAGCATAGCAAGGCGGCGGGCAAGGTCGAGGTTAAAGGATCCGAGGGGGCGGCCCCGGTGCGCATCCCAAAAGATGCCGCAAGAGCGTTCCTGACGTGCAGCGTGGCATGGGGCGGCATACAGTATGATGCGTGGAGGCTACCACTCGGGCGGCGTTTCCTTCATATCCGGAAGGGTGTCAAAGGGTTCGTCGGGCAGGGGCCACCACACGGGGTTGAGCGAAACCGCCTCGCGGAGCGCGCTGAGGTACTGGGGCCGGGGCACTTCGCAGGCTCCAAAGCGCTCCAGATGCGAGGTGGTGTACTGCGTATCGAGAAGCGTGTACCCTCCAGCCCGCATCTGGCGCACCAGGTGGGCAAGGGCGACCTTTGAGGCGTTGGAACGGCGAAAGAACATGGACTCGCCAAAGAACGCGCCCCCCATCGCCACGCCGTAGAGTCCGCCTACGAGCTCATCGTCGGCCCAGCATTCAACGCTGTGGGCAAAGCCGCGATCGTGCAGCTCGATGTATACGTTTTTGATGGGCGCGGTAATCCAGGTCTCCTCGCGATCGGCGCATGCCGCCAGGACCTCTTCGAAGGCGATGTCGGCGCTCACCTCGAAGGTGCCCCGCCGTACATGCCGCGCCAGGTTATGAGGCATGTGGAACGTGTCGAGCGGAATCACCCCGCGCGGGTCTGGCGCATACCACTGGATAGTCTGTGCATAGGGGGAGCCCATGGGGAAGAGCCCCTGCGTGTAGGCCCAGAGCACTTGATCGGCAGAGAGGGTATCGGACATGCACCAGTAGGGAAATCAAAACAGATTTACGCAACTCAAACTGTGAACGAGTCCGCGCGTTCGTATGTTATCGTCACGCCTTGAACAAAAACCTAACCACGCCTGCCCATGTCTGAGACTTCGTACCGTGCCGAACTTGACGCCCGTTCCTTCGACCTGACCGTTACCGACGAGGGATTAACCGTTGACGATGCCACCCACGACATCTCTGTAGAGCGTGTCGGCGACGGCTATCTGTCGTTGTTGGTCGACGGCGAGAGCGTGTCGGCCGCGGTGGAGTCGGTTGACGGCAACCGCTATCGCGTTACCATTAACGGACGCATGACGATGGTACGGGTGAAGGACGAACGAGCCATGCTGCTGGAGTCGTTTGGGTTAGAGGATGCGGCCGATGCGGGCGAAGCTGAACTGCGCGCGCCCATGCCGGGGCTGGTGCTTGACGTACTCGTCGAGGAGGGCGACGCCATCGAGGCCGATCAGGGGCTGGTAGTGCTTGAAGCGATGAAGATGGAGAACGAGCTGTCGGCCCCGGCCCCCGGCACAGTCGAAACCATTCACGTTGCCGCGGGCGATGCCGTCGATAAAGACGCACTCCTCATTGAGCTTGACCTGGATGCGTAGCTATTTCTTTTTTTGGTGCTCAGCGGTGCGCTCCTGCCTGCTGGTGGGCGGGCGTTGCGGGCGCATGCCTGCTTGACTGCTCTACGCATCGCGGCACTTTGCTGACGCCTTTGCGCACGCTTTTGTCCGTGCACGCGCATTCGTCTTTGCACGCGTTTCTCTGTTACTTTTGCCTGTAGGCTATCCCTCATGTGTATTCTTGTTACCGGAGCCACCGGCCTTATCGGATCGGCGCTGGTGCGCCAGCTTGTCGCGCAAGATGCCTCGGTGCGTATCTTGCGGCGTGCCTCTTCTCCGCTGGACGCGCTGGGCGAAACAGCGCAGCAGGTGGAGCACGTCGTGGGCGACCTGACCGACCCGCTGTCGGTGCGCGAGGCCGTCCGTGGCATCACGCATGTCTATCATGTGGCTGCGCGCGTCGACCTGGGCGCCGACCTCCGCACGCTGCGCCCGGTCAACGTGCACGGCACCGCTCACGTGGTGGATGCAGCCTGCGAGGAGGGCGTCGCGCGGCTGGTGCACACGTCGAGCATTGCCGCGCTGGGCCGCCCCGACGACTCGGACGTTCTCATCTCAGAGGAGACGCCGTGGGCAGGCACGCCCGGACGCTCGGCATACGCGCAGACGAAGCGCGAGGCGGAACTGGAGGTGCACCGGGGGATTGCGGAGGGGCTCGATGCGACGATTGTGAACCCGGCGCTTGTCTTCGGCACGGGACGCCCGGATGCAAGCACGCATCGCCTGGTTGAGGCGGTGCGCCGCGAGCGTCTGCCGGGGGTGCCTCCCGGAGGCACCTGTGTGGTTGATGCTGAAGACGTAGCCACAGGGATGCGCCGGGCTATGCTACACGGCGAAACCGGGCGGCGGTACATTCTGGGAAGTCAGAACATGTCGTGGGCTCGCATCATCCACACGCTCGCTGCAGCGCACGGCGTGTCGGCCCCGAGGCGCATTATTCCGGCGTTGTGGCTCCGTGCAGCCGGACGCGCAGCTGAGGCGTGGGCGTGGGTTACGCGCTCTACTCCAGGCTTTTCGCGCAGCATGGCTCGCACGGCTGCCAAGACGATGCGCTACGACACTACCCGGGCCCGCACCGAACTCGATTGCACCTTTCGTCCGTTTCGCGACACCGCGGCTCGCATCGCTGCCGAGGAAAAACGTGAGGTCGCGTAGGAAAGCTATTGCTGCGGCAGTGGGGCGCTCATCTCGTAGGCTTCCACGCCACCGCTTTCTGTGCCCACCATCAGCATCAGGCGGTCGTCGTTAAACCAGCGCACGAATGAGGGCGTGGCTTGGGCGGGAGCGGCGATGGGGAGCGGCTCAGGTTCCTCGGCAAAGCGGGGCGCCTCCTGCGTGCCTATGTTACGGTGCACAACGAGCCCCTCTTGCTCTGACCCGACAACCAGATCGAGCAGGCCGTTGCCCGTCAGATCTTCGAAGGCCGGAGCGCTGCGCCGATCTCGCTTCACCGCATCGAACAGATCGCTCTCCTCGCTTAGCTGAAACGAGACGTTCCCACTGGCACTGGTGTTTTCGAAGAGATACAGACGTCCGTTGGAGGCCCCGGCTACGAGGTCGAGCTGTCCGTTGCCGGTTGCGTCAAACAGTGCCGGGTTCGCGTTGCCGCTGCGGGGCAGTTCGAACGTGAAAGCAGGCTCTGGGTCGAAGGCAACGGAGCCGCCATGCGCCTCCGACACGTTTTCGTGCACAGCCAGGCTCCCGTTCCACATGCCCACGACCAGGTCAAGCTGTCCGTTGCCGGTCAGGTCGGCCAGCGCTGGGGCGTGGTGGTAGTTAGGCGGCAGGTCAAGTATGTGCCGCTTCTGTAATTGAGGGTCAGACGCCGTACCCGTGTTCTCAAAGAAGAACACGTGCGAGGTCTGCCGATCATCAGGAGCGATGCGATTGGCCAGCAGCATATCTGGGGCGCCGTTCCCGGTCAGGTCGCCAAATGCAGCGCTGGTTTCGCTTCCCACGTCAATGCCATTCAGAAAGCGTTCGGTGCGCTTCGTGTGGGTGCCATCGTCATGCGCTTCGTAGTAGTAGAAGTTATCGGACAGCGTGGAGTTTGGATCGTAGGCGCCTCCAAGCACGCCGATGAACAGGTCGAGCTGCCCGTTGCCGGTCCAGTCGGTGAGTGCGGGGGCATTGTATCCGCTGGAAGCGACCGGCTCAGGCCGGGGGAAGGGAACGGGGTCGCCCGTGAGGTCGGGCCGTCCACACGAACCGCGATTTTCGAAGTAGAGCAGACTCGATTCGAAGAAGTCGCCCCAGAGCAGGTCGATGACGCCGTCGTTGTTGACGTCGGCAAACGTGAGGGAGTTGGCTCCGTGCGCAGCCGATGGCGTGGGCCCAAACTCCTCGACGATCTCGATGTCTTCAAAGTTATCCGTGACGTGGCGGAAGACCGGCACTCCGGCCTCGTCGAACGCGTCGGCGCTGTAGCGGGTGATGGTTCCATCCATGCGTCCGAGTAGCAGGTCGGGCATGCCGTTGCAGCTGAGGCTGGCGATGTTGGGGATGTTCTGCCGATCCGAGAAGATCGGCTCCCCCTGTGCGTCGCGGAGCGTATCAGCAGCCAGCTCAAACGCTGGCTCTTGCGCGGTACCCACGTTGCGGTAGTAGCGGATGAAGTTGTATGGCGACTCGGTGAGCAGGTCGTACGTGCCATCCTGACGCACATCCACGAAGCGGAACCACTCCCCTACCTCCAGCTCCTGGAAGCGATCGGTCTCCCACACAAGCTGGTCGCCCTCGCTGCCGCCCTCATTTTGGAAGAACATGAGCTGGTTGTTATGCTCTTGCACAAAAAGATCGGGCGCCCCAGAGCCGTTGATGTCTACAAACTGCGGACGCGGATTGGTGAATCCGCCCAGAAACGGATGGGCGTACGGCTCCCCTTCCGCATCCAGCACGGTGAACGGCGCGATGGCTCGCTCGAACATGGGGGCTGGTTCTTCAGAGTCGGTATCGACTGCTGCACCACTGCCTCCACAGGCAGACAGAGCAAATGCAACGGCGATGAGCAATGTACACAGAGACCAGAGACGAATCATACAGCGCATTGAATGACGATGGAGGGTGTTGAACGAGAGCAGGAAGGCACCACAAGATCGCTCCTTAGTAGTTCACCTGCGTCCCGATGCCGGTCGGGTAGACGCCCACTTCAATGACCCGGACAACCTCGAAGGTTTCCGTGTCGATTACGCTGATCGTTCCGCGACGGTCATCGGTTTCATGGCCGTGCCCATCATGCCCGTCGTGTTCGGCATGATCGTGCTCTTCGTGTTCGCTATCATGCTCGTGATCATGGCCGTGATCATCACCGTGATCATGATGCTCGTGACCATGGTCCCCGTGCTCATCATCTCCATGCTCATCCTCCATCGCATGCGCGTCCATGCCCATATCGCGTGCCATCTCTTCCATCATCTGCCGCTGATGGTTATTCGAGACGTAGAGGTAGCGCCCGTCGGGCGAGAGCACGGCTCCGTGCGGCTGTACAAACGAGTCGTCGGCGATCGTTTCGATGACGGTGCGCTCGTTCGCATCCACGACGCTAATGGTATTGTCTTGTTTATTAGGGACGTAAATGCGGCTTCCGTCGGGGCTATAAACGGGATGCCAGGGCTGTGCACCTACCGTAACCTCATCGACCAGTGTGAGGCGTCCGTCGCCAGCGCGGTCGAAGAAGAGCAGCTGCGCGGTAAGCTGTCCGGTACCCACGATCTGTGTGCCGTTGGGAGCCGGTGCCAGCTGCACGATGACGTGCGTCATGCCGCTGAGCGGAGTAAGCTGGCCGCGCTGCGTCTCTACATTGAGTCCGATAAGCTGATTGGTAGCCAGGCTTGCGGAGTAGACGAACGCTCCATCGGAAGGGATGGTGAGCGCGTGCGGACGGTCGAGAAACACATCAACCTCTTCAAGCGCAGCGAGATCATCGCGCGGGGCCATGCCGATGCGCTGCGGCGGGCTGACGGCCATCATGGAGCGGGCGATGAAGAGCTGATCATGCTCGGGATGAAGCGCCATCAGTCCCGGCGCTTCCATCGTGCCCTGGCTGACGAGCTCGTTGTCGGCGTTGAACTTGAGCACGGTGTTCTCGCTAATCAGCGACACGTACCATGCCGATCCATCGGGCTCGGCAATCACGTGATGGGGACTGGCGTTGGATGAGAAGCCCAACTCGGTGAGATCGACGGTGGTCTCAACCTCGTGGGTGTCCATGTTAATGATGGATACGGTCGCCTCGCCCTGGTTGGCGACGTAGAGACGCGGCGCATCGGGGGAATCAACGGTATGGTTCTGCCCTGCGATGGCAAGCGCAGGAAGGGTGGCTATCAGCAGCAAGGCTGCCGTAGCGAGAAAGAGGCGGCGGAAACGCATAGCCGGTATGAGATTGAGTGAGACGGGTCGAAGTAGGGGCAGGGGTGCTGTTCACAACTGTTATTCACAACGGGAAGGGGGCGGCTTCTCGTATAGAATAGCCGCCCCCTTTCCATATCGTGTACGCGATGTCACAGCGTTGCACCAGGCCGTTGCACCAGGTACATCACGGTGCTGGCCGTGGCGCTGTACTGTAGCACACCGCGCAGTGGCTACAACGGATCTTGCTGCGGGCGCAGCATGAAGATCCCTTCGCCAATGCTGTTCACGAGAATCGTTCCGCTCTCGAAGTACGGATAGTTGCTCCACGACCCCGAGAAGCCAGGTCCTTCCTGGAACGGTGCCGTGTCGAACTGCCCGATCACGGTCGGATTCTCACGGTCGGTGATGTCAACCAGATGGAGTCCGGCACGGTAGTTCGAGAGGTACATCAGGTTATCCTGAATGTAGATGTTGTGCGTGCTCGCGGTGGTCTCGAAGAAGAACTCGTTGACCATCTGCGGGTCTTCAAGATCTTCGAGATCCCAGATGAGCGTGCGCGTGTTATCGACCAGCCCTTGCAGCTCATCGAGCTCATCGTTCATGTAGAAGTAGCGGTGGTCTTCGTCGAGCCAGCCCTGGTGGGTGTAGCCCACGTTCGGATAGCTGCTAACCGAGATGGCTTCGGGGTTGTCCTTATCCGTCACATCCGCGATGCTCAGCGCTGTTTCGTTGGATCCGAAGCAGAGCTCACGGCCCTGGTAGCGCTCGTCGGGACCGTCGTAGATCACGCACTGCACGTCATGCGAGTAGCCTGTGCCGCTGCGTCCGGTACGCTCATCGGCGAAGCAGCCGCGGAAGTCCGGGTTGAGCGGATCGCTGATATCAACCATGTGCAGGCCGCCTCCGCAGGTCTCACCGCCTCCACTACTGCCTACGATGTAAGCAAAGTCGGTCTCGGTGTTAACCTCAACGTTGTGCGCGCTGTTGATGCGATCGTAGAGCACAGTCGGCTCAAACGTGACCGGCTCTTCGGTGTCGTAGTGCTCGCGCAGCTGGGTCAGATCGAAGATCTGCATGCCGTGCTCGCCTGCGTTGTCGGAGACGGTAAACGAGAAGTTATTGTGGACCTTCGTATCACGCCAGGCGCTGGAGCGAGCGCCTTCGGTCATTGGCAGATCGCCAATGAAGACCGGGTTTACCGGGTCGGTCACGTCCACAAATGCGAGCCCGTTGGTACGTCCTACGAGGCCGATCTCACGGCCGGTTTCCGGGTCGGTCCAGCCCCACACATCGTTGGTGCTGATGCCGCGCTCGCCTCCAATTTCATGGATCGGCAAGAACGAGAGCATGTCGATGCGGTCGCAGTCGAACGCGCCTGCGGTGCCATCTTCACAGACTGCTTCTTCGCCCGTGTGAGCCTGCAGTCCGGCATCGAGGGCTCCTTCAACATGCTGGTGAGCCATCCAGGTGCCTTCGTCTTGCTTCAGGATAGCGGCTTTGCCTGCGCTGTTGGCTCCACCCGGCAGCCCGGCAGCAACTACGCTGCTGTTGGCAGCGAGTGTTGCGCCCAGCTGAAAGCCGGACTCAGTTTCCGGCACAAAGACGCGCTGGGCCGAGGTCCACTGCATGTCTTCGTAGGTGTAGCGGTAGACGCCTCCGCGGCGGCTGTCGGCATTGGGTGCGCCGATCCAGGCGTTGGTGCCGTCAAATGCAACGGCGCTACCGAATCGCGAACGGTCAACGCCGTCGAAGGGAGCGAGCCCACGTGCGGGAGCCCAGGCGTCAATGTCTGCCTCGTAATTGAAAGCAAACACAGCACCGGTGCCCGCATCCTGACGGGGAGC
>NZ_JARWGJ010000058.1:0-14557 GCF_040409695.1 Longimonas sp. | reverse complement strand
AGGCTTCGTTGCGTGCAGGCACCACAACTGAGATACACGCAGGGGGCGCGTCGGCGGATACGTTTCGGGCGCTCCGCAGGCGTCCGTAAGCGAGCAGGGCCATGCCTACGACGTACAGGCCAAGGGGGATGCCCACGAAGAGCCAGAGCGAGGAAGGCGTCATGCAGACGAGGAGGGTTGGTCATCGGGTGCTGAAGACGCGGCATGCGCTGCCGGAACGGCGGCGTGCTTAAAGGAAAGGCCACGTATGAACAGCACACCTACGAGCGAGGGGGCTGCAATGTTGAGTGCAAATACAGCGAGGGCCGCGTTGAGCGCAGCGGCCGGGTCGGCGCCGAACAGCGGCAGAAAAAACACCGCTGCCCCCTCGCGCACGCCGAGGTCCATGAGCGTAACTGCAGGTAGCAGGTACCGGATATAGTATGCCAGAACGGATCCGGCGAAAGCGCCCGCAAACGCGACCTCGGGATCAAACGCCTGTACGAGCACCGCCATCTGTGCGATGAAGACCAGGTACCGGAATGCCGACCAGGCAAACGAAGCTGCCACGGATCGCATGGAGAGGCGCTCCAGGAACGAGAGATGCGCGCGCCAGGACACCCAGCGATCGGGGAGCCAGCGGACGATGCCGAGCACCATACGCGGGGCGAGGAGCAGAGCGGTTACGCCTCCGGCAAACCCAATGCCTGCACCGAGAACGACCTCCCAGCCAATGCCCCACCCTACGTTTTCGGGCAGCGATCCGCTTGTCCACACGTACGCAAGGACCAGCGTACCGCCCCACAGTCCGATCACGAGATCGATCAGGCGCTGCAGAAGCACGGTAGCGGTAACCGACCATTTGTTGGGATACGTCACGCTAAAAGCGCGACCCGCGTACTCGCCAACTCGTGCGGGAGTGAAGAACCCGACAGCAAACCCGGCCATGACGGCGCGCCACATCACGCGGGTAGACATGCGCGGCATGAGGGGATGCATCAGCGCGGCCCATGCCCGGGCGTTGCCCCACAGGTTGGGCAGCACCATAGCCACTGCAAGGGCCAGGAGCCACGAATTGGCGGACCGTGCGGTGGCCCAGATTGCAGCGGGGTCGACGTACAGCACCAGGTAGCCCACAACAAGCACCGCCAGCAGCGCCTTTACCGCGGTGGCAACACGAGAACGAAAGGAGGCCATGGTAGAGCCGTGCTACCGGGCAAATACAAAATCAGGTGACCGTTGGTAAAGGCATGTGCTGCAGAGAGGGCTCACTGGCTCCTGCACTCTTGGCACCTACTCGCCAGCAGTGATCGGCTGGTTTGCAGGAAGCACGGCAACACGCACGCGCCGGTTCTCGCTACGTCCTTCGGCGGTTTCGTTGGTGGCGATGGGCTGGTACTGCCCGAATCCAACAACCTCAAACCGGTTAGGCGAAAGCTCGTGGGTCCATTGCAGGTGGCGCACGACTGCAGAAGCGCGTGCGGCAGAGAGCTCCCAGTTGCTGGCAAAGATGCGGCTGAGCCGGTCGCCGATGGGCTTGTTGTCCGTGTACCCCTCAACGCGCACCACGCGATCCGAAAACTGCCCACGAAGCTTCTGGGCTACGTCTACGAGACGCTCTACGCCTTCCGGGGTGAGCTGGGCGCTGCCACTTTCAAAGAAGAGGTCCGTTGAGAGCACCTCTACGGTCTCGCCACGGCGCTGCTCTTGGTCGGAGAGGCGGCTGCGAAGCTGTGAGTTCTCGCGGCGCAGCGCGGCAAGCTCGTTCTCAAGCGATTCAATCTCGCTCTGCAGGGCGCTGACCTGACCCTCCAGGCCCTCAAGCTCAGCAGGGTCAATGCCGGGTTCAGACGACTGGCATGCAGTGCCAACAATCAGCAGAAAAACCGCTCCCAGCAGGGGAACGGAGGTGCGCAGTGCAGAAAAAGGGCGCATAGCGAAGTAACTGTTTAGCGAAAGCAGGGGGATGACGTAAGGTATCTCGTCTCAAGATGGGGATTGCACCACTCTTTTGCAACACCTTTACGGGATGAAAGGCCGCTCTTTCTATAGAAGTTGGAATGAAGGGCACAAGAGTTTGGATGCGCCGTTAAGTAACCATTCACTGCTGAACCCCAAACAGCACGCTCATTATGGCCAACCGGTCACGCCCCGTACGGCCCGCTCGCGCTCAGTCAGGGCGTCCGCCTCTGCTGCAGACGAGCGATATTATGGATCGGCACATCGGTTCTGTACTGGCAGCATTTGTCTTTCTTGGACTGTTTATCTTTACAGTGCCCGTGGCGCACATCCTGCCACTGCAGCCAACGACTGAGCTCACGGTAATCTGCCTGCTGTTTGCCGCGTGCCATCTGATGAACTGGCCGATGCTCACCTTGCGATGGCGACTCTGGTTTCGCGGAGAGCTGTCGAACCGGGCCGCGCTGCTCACCTCGTTTCTGCTGATGGGGACGTTCGGCATCCCCTTCTATATCCTGTTTACCATCTTGATGGCGGCAACAGCATAGCTGCTGACACGCAAGTGCACCCTGCTTACTCCAGAAAAATCTATCAGGAGAGCGCACGCTCCAGTTCACCGCTATGCAAACTACTACAGGGACAGCGACCGGCGCTTGCGCGCGTGGCGGCTGTCCCTGCAGCAGGTGACATTCGCAGACGGGCGGGCGTGCCGCAGTCTGCTCCGGCGATGTCGTTTAGGTAACGTCGTTTAGACGAGGTGCGTTTAGGCGAACTGCGCTTCTTCGGTTGAGCCCTTCATGGCAGCTGTTTCGGATTCGCCTCCAGTGATCGTGTTCTTGATCTCATCGAAGTAGCCCGTGCCCACCTCGCGCTGGTGCTTCGTGGCGGTATAGCCGTCAGCCTCACTCGCGAACTCGGATTGCTGGAGCTCAGAGTACGCTGCCATGCCGCGCTCGCTGTACCCTTTGGCGAGCGTGAACATGCTGTGGTTGAGGGCATGGAAGCCAGCCAGTGTGATGAACTGGAACGCATATCCCATCTTGCCCAGCTCCTGTTGGAAGGTGGCGATGGTATCGTCGTCGAGATGCGCCTTCCAGTTGAAAGAAGGAGAGCAGTTGTACGCCAGCATCTTGCCAGGATACTGCTCATGAATGGCATCGGCAAAGGCCTTCGCCTCCTCCAGATCGGGCTTCGACGTTTCAAACCAGAGCAAGTCGGCATACGGCGCATATGCCAGGCTGCGCGCGGTAGCCATCTCCAGTCCGCCCGAGATGCGGTGAAAGCCTTCGCTGGTGCGCGTCTCGCTCGTAATAAACGGACGGTCGCGCTCGTCGACATCGCTGGTAAGGAGCGTGGCGCTGTCGGCGTCGGTGCGGGCTACAATGAGCGTGGGCACGCCCATCACGTCGGCAGCCAGGCGAGCGCTGGTAAGCACTTCCACAAACTGCTGCGTGGGGATGAGCACCTTGCCGCCCAGGTGGCCGCACTTCTTCTCAGCAGCCAGCTGATCTTCGTAGTGAACACCGGCAGCGCCCGCTTCGATCATAGACTTCATGAGCTCGAAGGCATGCAGCACGCCCCCGTGTCCGGCTTCGGCGTCGGCCATGATGGGGGCCATCCAGTAGGTGTCGTCGCCATTCCCTTCAGCGTGATGTAGCTCGTCGGCACGCTTCAGCGTGTTGTTGATGCGGCGCACCACATCGGGCGCACTATTCGAAGCGTAGAGGCTCTGGTCGGGGTACATCTGGCGCGACAGGTTGGCGTCGGCCGCCACTTGCCAGCCGCTCAGATAGATGGCTTTGAGTCCGGCCTTTACCTGCTGCATAGCTTGGTTGCCGGTGAGTGCACCCAGGGCCGCCACATAGTCTTCGTTGTGGAGCAGGTCCCACAGGCGGTCGGCGCCCCGCTCGGCGAGGGTATACGACATGTCGAAGGAGCCACGCAGGCGGATTACGTCTTCGGCGGTATAGGTGCGCTCAATGCCGTTCCAACGGGGATTTTGGGCCCAGTCTTGCTCAAGCGCTTCGATGCGCTCTTTGTTGGTTGGGGTGGTTGCGTCTGTCATAAAAGTACCTCGTAGTAAAGGTGATGTCCCGTAAAGGACAAGTCGATGATTGGTCGGTGGGGTTCACTGCTCGGAACCGGGAGGGCTAACAGGCTCAGCCGGGCCGTAGGGGGAGTGGGGCACAGGGCCCCTGCGCCTACACGCATGAATCTTCGCGGAGAAGCGCTTCCTTGTGCGCTTCGTCGCCAAAGCGTTCGGAGGCACATGTCAGAAACGCACGGAACTGATCTTCAAGGAAGATATCCTCGGCACAGGCGCGCGCAGTCCGAAACGAGGCCTTCGTGGATTCAATCGCTTCATCGGAGGCGCCCTCCATGACGTCTTCGACTTCAGATTCGATGACAGCGATCTCCTCGTCAAAGACGTGGGTTACCAGCTCGGGCGTAACATCGGTGCCGTCATCAAGAGTGACTTCGTGGTGTAGCCACTGCCACACCTGGGCACGCGAGATTTCAAAGGTGGCGAGATCTTCCATGCGGTTGTCCCACGCCACGCATCCATAATCATTACCCCAGCCTTGCATGTACCCGATGGCCACGCGCACATTCACGCGCACGCCGTCGAGGGTTTTCGGACTGGTAGATTTGGGGAGCAGGTCGGGCTGGTCGGGCAGATCAGGAATAACGTCGAGCTGATGCGTGGTGCCTTTCGCCTTCAGCTTCTCATTGAACGGCTTCATGGCCGGACCGATGAAGTACGGGTGCGACACCCAGCAGCCGTCGTGGCCGATCGACGCCTCAAACTCTTTATCGGCAACGACCTTCTCGACCTGCTGCTTGCGCATCGCCTCGGTGCGTCCGGGCGTTTGCGGGGCCATGCCGCCCATGCCGAATGCGCCGTGCTTGTGGCAGACGCGGATAAGCTGCTTCACGTAATTAGACATCCACGACCGGTTCATGCCGATGGAGTTGCGGTCGGCCATGATGCGGTCGTCGTGCGCTTTAAGCACCTTGATATCGCTGAAGATCTTGTCCCAGCGTCCGCCGTTCAGGCCCGCTGCATGTGTGCGCATCTCATAGAGAATCTCCTCCATCTGAAAGGCCGCCTCCAGCGTCTCAATCAGGAGCGTTGTCTTGACGGTGCCGTCGTCGATACCCAGCTCAGCCTCGATAAACGATAGCACGGTATTCCACCAGCGCGCCTCTTCGTAATGCTCAACCTTTGGGATATAGTACTTTGGCGTTTTGCCCTGATCAATGAGCGTCTGCGCCGTGTGATAGGCCGTAAGCACCAGGTCGAGCAGTCCGCCCGACACGGGAATGTTGTTGACAAGCAGGTTCGACTCGTAAAGATGCAGGCCGCGCACCCGTACCATCAGGAGGGGCATGTCGTCGGGGTCGATGGCGTACTCTTTGACCGCGTTTCCGTCGGCATCGGTCTTTGTGAAGCTCAGGGCGCCCTCGGCAGCTTCCTTCACGTTCTGCACGCCCTGCATCACGTTGGGCCAGGTGGGCTTCATCGCGTCCTCAAAGTCGAGCATCGCAGCATCAGCCCGGTGCCCGTCGTCGGTGCGGCTCAGCATGTTGATCACCATCTTCGGGTCGTTGACGGGCCCGGTGATCTCCACACGGCGCTGCAGCAGATCCTGAGGGAGCGGGTTCACCTGCCAGTCGGTGTGAGCGTCTGGATGCTCCTCTTCGGGCAAGAAGCCAGGCAATTCGCCGTCGTCGTACGCATCCTGCCGGGTGCGACGCGCCGCGAGCAGTGTCTGGCGCTCGTGCTCAAACCGGCGGTGCGCCTTTGCCAGCAGGGCGACGACATCGTCAGTGAGAAGCGTTTTGGCCTGTGGCGTAAGCGCTTCCTCGTTGATTTCAACGCCGTCGGCGAGCTTGGTCCATGTAGTAGTTGACGGTTGAACGTCGAGCGATGCAGTAGTCATAAGCCCTCTTAATGGTTTGGCCCCGGGGATGTCGATCATGAATGCACTACCATGAATACGAACTGCGAAACTACTTGTCAAGCGAAATTTCGCTACCAGGGGATATTCTTGGGCCATCCTGAGGCGTATTCACAGCTGGTTAAAGAAACTTCGCTGAGAGCGAATAATTTGATTGCTGCTAATTTCCCCACCACTTGCCGACCTCTTTCTATGGCCATGCGTCCTGAAAACCTGCGCTTTATCCTCGGACTGAAGCTGCGTACGCTCCGGCAGGAGCAGAATGCGTCGTTGAGAGAGGTGTCGGAGCGCTCGGGGCTGTCGGTCTCCTATCTCAGCGAAATCGAGAAGGGGAAGAAGTATCCGAATCCGGATAAGCTGCTGGCGCTGGCCGAGGCGTTTAACGTAACGTACGACGACCTCGTATCGCTGAGCGTCGACGACAAGCTCGATCCGCTCAAAGAGATGTTCAGCTCGCCTTTCATCCAGGAGTTTCCGTTCGAGCTGTTTGGGCTGGCGCCGCACGACGTGTTTGCACTCGTGTCGGATGCGCCCTCGCGGGCCGGCGCGCTCATCCGCACCTTTCTGGAGGTGGGACGCACCTACGACATGCAGGTTGAGCACTTCCTCTTCGCTGCGCTGCGGTCTTACCAGCAGCTGCACGACAACTACTTTCCGGACCTCGAAGACGCTGCCGATACGTTCCGCCGCGACCACGGCTGGTCGCCCGACGCACCGCTGTCAGATACCACGCTGCGCCAGCTGCTGGAAGACGAGTTCAACTACACGATCGACGCCCAGACGCTGCCCGACCATCCCGACCTTCATCCCTTTCGGTCGGTCTTCGTCAACGGAGGAGCCCCCACGCTCTACGTAAACGGCGATCTGATGCCGATCCAGCGCGCATTCATCTACGCGCGTGAATTGGGCTACAACGTGCTCGGACTGGAAGAGCGGGCGCGCACGTCATCGTGGATCCGGGCGGAGTCGTTCGAGCAGGTACTTAACAACTTCAAAGCATCGTACTTTGCGGGTGCGCTCATCTTGAATGAGTCCTCGCTCCTGGCAGCAATACGCACGTGGTTTGACCGGCCTACGTGGGATGGCGGCGATTTCTTGCGTGAGCAGATGGATCGCTTCCAGGCAACGCCCGAGATGCTCTACTATCGCCTCACGCAGCTCGTGCCGCATCACTTCGACCTGCAGGCGTTCTTCTTCCTGCGCTTTCACCACGAGCAAGGGTCGCCCGACTACCACCTTACCAAAATGCTGAACCTGTCCGGCATTCCGGTTCCGCATGGCATCGGACTGCGCGAGCACTACTGTCAGCGGTGGCCGGCTATACAGCTCCTGAAAGACCTTTCCGCAGCGCAGTCGAACGGAAATCGCCCGCATAATCCCGACGCTCCTGCCGTTGTACGCGCTCAACGCTCGTACTTCATCAACACAGACGCCGAGTTCCTCACGCTGTCGACCGCACGTCCGCTTGCGTTAAAAGACACGACCAACTCATGCGTGTCGATCGGCTTCCTTATGGATGACGCCTTCCGTAATCAGGTGCAGTTCTCGCGTGATCCCAACATCCCCCGTGTCGACGTAAACCTGACCTGCGAGCGGTGCCCGCTAACAAAGGCGCAATGCCAGGAGCGCGTAGCTCCGCCCTCGCTCTACGAAAACGAGCAGCGCGAGCAGCGCCAGATCAAGGCCCTGCAGCACCTCACCGAATCCACGCTGGCTGAAAAATAAGCGACTCATCCGCACTATCATCGTAGCAGCCATCTGTGAATGCGCTAACAGGTGGAAAGCAAGAGGAGATAAGGAAAAGAAGGGATACGACCCGGAAGATACGAGCCGGAGGATACGGGCAGGAGGATACGGGGCGCAGGCCCATGCAGTGCGGAGCCGTGAGTCTGACAGAAGCGTCAGGCTGCCACGGTGGCAGAACAGAACGGCATAAGAAAATAAACACGCTCGTGCGAAAAGACTGACGCATTGGCGTACACCTATCAACAACCAGCTTCTCCTGAAGGATTGTGTGCGATTTGTGTTAAGTGGGTGCGGGCCGTGTCGGTCGGTACCCGGATTGCTATGCGGGTAATTGAAGCGCTCAGGACGCCTGCTGGCCTCCACCATACGGCCTGCTGTCCGAGGCGCCACACAGCCCAATCATCTATCTCAAATACGTACCGCATCCTATGTCTACGTTCAAACCTCTGGGCGACCGCGTTGCAATTCGCCCAATTCCTGCTGACGAGCAGACTGCTGGCGGACTGTTCATTCCTGATACGGCCAAGGAGAAGCCGCAGCAAGGCACCGTCGTCGCTGTCGGACCGGGTCGTACCGAAGATGGCAAGCACGTCGAGATGAGCGTGCACGAGGGCGACCGGGTGCTCTATGGCAAGTACGCAGGCACCGATGTCGTGATCGACGACGAAGAACTGCTCATCGTAAAGGAGTCTGACCTCCTGGGTCGTCTTACCGACTAATCTGTTGGTAACACGCTACACTACGATCTCTCCTGAAGACCTATCTCAACCCTTAAGACACCGTATATCGAACTCCTATGTCTAAGCAGATTGTTTTTGATGTTTCAGCACGTAACGCGCTCAAGCGTGGCGTAGATACCCTCGCCAATGCCGTAAAGGTCACGCTCGGACCCAAAGGCCGAAACGTGCTCATTGAGAAATCCTTCGGTGCGCCTACTGTCACCAAAGACGGGGTAACCGTCGCCAAGGAAATTGACCTCGAGGATCGCCTCGAAAATATCGGCGCACAGATGCTTAAAGAGGTTGCTTCGAAGACCTCGGACGTAGCCGGCGACGGCACGACCACGGCGACCGTGCTTGCACAGGCCATCATGACGCAGGGTCTGAAGAGTGTAACGGCCGGGTCGAATCCGATGGACCTGAAGCGTGGTATCGAGCGGGCCATCCAGGAGGTGGTTGCTGAACTGGGCGTTCTGAGCCGCGAAGTAGACGGCAAGCAGGACATCAGCCAGGTCGCCACGATCTCGGCGAACAACGACACCGCCATCGGCTCGCTGATTGCAGATGCGTTCGAGCGTGTCGGCAAAGACGGCGTTATTACGGTGGAAGAAGCGAAAGGGCTCGACACCGAGCTGGATGTCGTGGAAGGTATGCAGTTCGATCGCGGCTACCTGTCGCCTTACTTCGTGACCGATTCCGACAACATGGTCGTGAACCTCGAAGACGCGCGGATCCTGATTCACGACAAGAAGATCTCGTCGATGAACGACCTGCTGCCGATTTTGGAGAAGGTCGCGCAGACGAGCAATCCGCTGCTGATCATTGCGGAGAACATCGAAGGCGAAGCCCTCGCCACGCTCGTGGTAAACAAACTGCGTGGCACGCTGAAAGTGGCGGCAGTGAAAGCGCCTGGCTTTGGCGATCGCCGTAAGGCCATGCTCGAAGACCTGGCGGTCCTCACCGGCGGTACAGTGGTCAGCGAGGAGAAGGGCTACCGTCTTGAAAACGCTACGCTCGACTACCTGGGCACAGCCAGCCGCGTTACGATCGACAAAGATACGACGACCGTCGTCGACGGCGCAGGCGAAGAGTCGCAGATCAAAGCACGGGTAAACCAGATCCGCCAGCAGGTCGAGAACGCGACCTCAGACTACGACCGCGACAAGCTGCAGGAGCGTCTTGCGAAGCTCTCCGGTGGCGTAGCGGTGCTGAAGGTGGGTGCAGCAACCGAGCCGGAGCTTAAAGAGAAGAAAGCCCGCGTTGAAGATGCGCTTCACGCCACGCGTGCGGCGATCGAAGAAGGAGTGCTGCCCGGCGGGGGCGTTGCGTACCTGCGCGCGCTGCACGCCCTCGACAACCTCGACGTGGAGAACCAGGATCAGGAGATCGGCATCTCGATCGTGCGCCGCGCGCTCGAAGAGCCGCTCCGCCAGATCGCTTCGAACGCCGGCCTTGAAGGCTCGCTCGTTGTAGAGCACGTGAAAGAGGGCGAAGGCGACTTCGGCTATAACGCGCGCACCGATATCTACGGCCCGCTGCTTGAGCAGGGCGTCCTCGACCCGACGAAGGTGGCGCGCAGCGCCCTCGAAAACGCGGGATCGGTTGCCGGACTGCTGCTCACCACCGAGTCGGTGATAGCGAACCGCCCGTCAAAGAATAAAGGCGGCAACGGCATGCCCGACATGGGCGACATGGACTTTTAAGGTAAAGATGGGCCAAAGCCCAAGTCCAGCCAGTATGACTTAAAAACGGAGCGCTTCCTTTTGGAGGCGCTCCGTTTTTTGTGCCTGTGGTGTCATATAGTTCATACAATAAAGCCCCTACAGCAATGATCTGTAGGGGCTTTGTTGTTATGCGGGGGCTGTACACGCTGACCGTAAGCCAGCGGTACAATCAGTGGAGACTTGTAGTGAAGACTTGGTCCGCTTCGGTGTGTGAGGAAGGTCGTCAGTTCAGGCAGACGACGCCAAATGGCGAGGAAAATACAGGCATGAAGGAAGCGGGCTTCAACCCTGAGTCGCCGTCCTCAAAAGGTGCATCGGATGGAGGTTCAGCGGGGTGTTCCTCAGACGAACCGTTGGCTACCGCTGAGAGATCAGGCAGCTGCTCCTTGGTAGGGGCAAAGGTGCCACGGGCTTCCGCGATGATGTCATTGTCAGCGTCGAGCAGAAGCGAGGTGACAACGGCACGTGGAGGTTCTGTAAGGATAACCTGGGCCATGGCTTGAATAGGGCCGCTGTAGTCGGGGCGCTTCACATCGATCTCAAACTGCTCGGCGCTAACTACATGCTCTTTCTGGAGCGATCCAGCAGCCAGCCGGGCGGCGTCGGTGAGCAGCTGTTCGGCGGCGGTTGTGCCTGGCAGCTCGTCACCCATATCGCCGTGAAGCACAGCACGTCCAAACGAGACGGTGGCCTGTGTGGATGCCGCATGTGAACGTCCGTATAGCTTTTCCAGTCGCCTAAAGTGGTTGTTCATAGAGGTCTACGCTGTATGTTTAGTAAAACAACCGAAGCGGAATAAGAGCGGAATAAGACCTGAAAGCTGTTGGAAGCTCTCAAGTATTGCCGCATTCCGTTTAGCATGGATTGCCAAAGTGATGCCACCAAGTATAGCTGCGTGATTCTGTCAGCGTAGCATGCAGGTTCGCGAAGTGAACGTAACGAAACAAGAACTGCGGCTGCCAAAGCCGCAGCGCCTGTCACAACGTCAGTAGTTGGCATACCGAAGTGTCAGAGTCAAGGGCCAGCCTCTGCTTCTGTAGCGCTTCTGTGGTGCTTGTGGAAATGCATAACAACGATACGCAACAAGAGCGACGAAGTAAGGGCGGCGCGGCCCTTATCAGAGGATCAGCGCCGGTTCTGCGCTGCGCGCGACCTACTTGCCGGAGCTGTATGGGGCCGGTGCATCGGCGCGGAGAGGCTCGTCAAGGAGACGTCCCCACATCGTGTCGTAGGGGTGCACAGCGGCAACGGCTTCCCCGTTGCGCACGACCTCGCGGCCCTCGTTTGCCCACATGAAGATAGAGCCGCGCACGTTCACAGCCCGGGTGAACCCGCGTTCTTGCAGGCGCGCGACAACATCGGCAGAGCGGTGCCCAACCGAGCAGTACACCGCGATGGGCTGATCAGAAGAGAGCGTGTCGAGCAGCGCCGTGTCGGGGTTGTTCGGGTCGTACAGATGCGCACCTGCGATATGGCTCACGGCATATTCTTCCGGAGAGCGGGCATCAAGCAGTACGGGGCGCTCCGAGTCCGGACGCTGCAGGCGCTCGGCCAGCTCATCCGTTGTGATGGTGGGCACCGGGCCGTGAGCGCGCTCAATCATGCGATCGACCGCCTGCCAGCGCGCATCGGGCGGACTCTGCGTCCACCATGCCCAGGCGCCGCCGGCAAGTCCGATAAAGAGGATACCAGCGCCTATGCCGATCCACATCCACCGTGAACCGGGAGTGTTGCGTAGGCGATCCCAGACTGCGCTAAGAGACGTTTTCATCTGTACGCGAACATATCGTGGGGAGGACGTAGGCGTTCGCATAAACCCAGACCAACCCCTGTAGATTCATGGAGCGTGCGTGCAGGCAGGGCGGGGGCGGATCTTTTCAGGGCTGGATTCCTACGAATCTTCCGTTTTCGTTTCTGTCATCCATAACGGCTAATCTTCTGTGAGTGACAACCGCGCCTTGCCGCCTGCTACCAACTTCATCCGCGAAATTATCAACGACGACCTGCGTGCAGATACGCACGACGGCCGGGTCGTTACGCGGTTTCCGCCTGAGCCCAACGGCTACCTGCACCTGGGCCATGCCAAGTCGATCTGCCTCAACTTTGGCATCGCGGAAGATTATGCCGACGTGGCCGATACGCAGTGCCACCTGCGCTTCGACGACACCAACCCGGAGACCGAGAGCGAGGAGTACGCTGAGGCGATCAAGGACGCGGTGCACTGGCTCGGCTACGACTGGGGCAAGCACTGCTACCACGCAGCCGATTACTTTGAGCAGTTCTACGAGTACGCGGTACAGCTGGTAAAACAGGGGGATGCGTACGTAGACAGCCAGACGGAAGAAGAGATTCGCGAAAACCGGGGCACGGTCAACAAGCCCGGCACGCCGAGTCCGTACCGCGATCGTTCGGTAGAGGAGAACCTGGACCTGCTGCAGCGCATGCGCGACGGCGAGTTCGCCGATGGGGCCCACGTGCTGCGCGCTAAGATCGACATGGCATCGCCACACATGATCATGCGCGACCCGCTGCTTTTTCGTATCAAGCACGCGCACCACTACCGGCGCGAGGACGACTGGTGCCTCTACCCGATGTACGACTTTGCCCATCCCCTCGAAGATGCGATCGAGGACGTTACGCATTCGCTGTGCACGCTGGAGTTCGACAACAACCGCCGCGTGTATGACTGGCTTCTGGAGCGCTGCCTGCCCGAGGAGAAGCTCGCGGCACGTCCGCACCAGTATGAGTTCTCGCGGCTGAACGTGGGCTACACGGTCATGAGCAAGCGGAAGCTCCTGCAGCTGGTCGAGCGCGGCGACGTAGACGGCTGGGACGACCCGCGTCTGCCTACGCTGGCTGGACTGCGGCGACGGGGTGTGCCGCCGGCCGCTGTTCGGGCGTTCTGCGACGATGTGGGTGTAACGCGCACCGAAAGCCGCGTAGAGATCAGCCGTTTCGAGCACGCCATCCGCGACACGCTCAATGCCCGCGCCCCGCGTGTGATGGCGGTCATAGACCCGCTGAAGGTCGTCATTACAAACTACACCGCCGATGAAACCGAATGGATGGAGTTATCCTCCTGGCCCCGCGACATCGACCGGGAGGGGAGCCGGCCGGTGCCGTTCTCACGCACGCTCTACATTGAGCGCGACGACTTCCGCGAGAATCCCCCTGAGGGCTTCCACCGCCTGGCGCCGGGCCGCGCGGTGCGGCTGCGCAACAGCTACGTGATTACCTGCGAGCGGGTGGTGCGCGACGACGACGGCACGATCCTCGAGCTGCACTGCACCTACGACCCCGACACCAGAGGCAACGTAGACCCGGCCGAGGGGCCTGCGCCGCAGGGGGTAATCCACTGGGTGGATGCGCAGGCGGGGCTTTCGTTTGAGGCGCGCCTCTACGACCGTCTGTTCACCGTGCCGGCGCCCGATGGCGGCGAGGAAGACTTCAAAACGCATCTGAATCCTGACTCGCTGCAGGTGCACACTGGCATCATTGAGCCCAGCGTGCTTGACGACCCCGCTGAGCAGCGCTACCAGTTTGAGCGGGTGGGGTACTTCTGGCAGGATCCGGACGACTCGTCGGAAGACGCGCTCGTGTTCAACCAGATTGTGCCGCTGCGCGACCGTTGGACGGAAGATGCGGATGCGGTGGACCTGGAGGCAGAGCGCAGGGCCAAAGAAGAAGCCAAGCGCGAACAGCGCGAGCGCTCCATGGCCGCACAGCGCGACCCGGTCGACCGGCTCTCTGCGGCTGAACGGGCCGTGTACGAGCAGTACCGCGGCGACTTTGGGCTCACGCGCGACGGCGCCGCCCTGCTGGCAGGCGATGCCCCGCTACGTGCGTTCTTCCACGACGTGATGGATCGGTACGAGGCGCCGCAGGCAGTGGCAAACTGGATTGTAAACGAACTGCAGTCCGCCCGCAAGGACCAGTCGCTCGCCGACCTCCCGTTCGATGCCGACCAGTTTGCCGAGCTGGTGCGTCTGGTCGACACCGACGTGATCACCAACCGCGCCGCACGCGACGTCTTCGGGCGCATGATGTCTGAAGGCGGCGACCCTGAGGCGATCGTCGAGGCCGAGGGGCTGCAGCAGATCGACGACGCAGGAGCCCTGCGCGAGGCGGCCCGGCAGGTGGCCGACGAGAACCCCGACGAGGCCGCGCGCTTCCGCGACGGAGAGCAGCAGCTCATGGGCTTCTTCATGGGACAGATCATGCGTGCTACCAACGGCTCTGCCGATCCGCAGGAGGCACAGGCGGCCCTGCGCGAGGTGCTGTCGGACGCGTAACAGGTTGCTTTGCCTGTGTACCATGAACCCCCATGGCGCTTCATGGTATATGCACGCGAACCTGATCAAAATATTTGGCTTGCCATGCCAATCGACACACTGAAAGCTTCAAAGCGGCTCAAGGCGCTTGGCTTCACCGAGGAACAGGCTGAGGGCGTTGCTGAACTTCTAAACGA
>NZ_JARWGJ010000057.1:0-14568 GCF_040409695.1 Longimonas sp. | reverse complement strand
ATATCGGCCCGTAGCCCCAGCTACGAACCTCCATCGAGGTCCAATTTTCGCCGCATTGCTGCTCGCTCTCGCCTACAAACCAAAACCCAAACAGGCTCTGATAAGATTGAGGGGAACGGGGCTACTCAATCATTGAGAGCATCTCCTCCTCGTTGTAATGGTCGTGCAGTTCGTGCGAGTTAGTCTGGGCGGCGAGGCTGATAAACGCTCGGGGCGTCATATCAGGCACGAAGAAATCGACAGGGTTCACGGTCCCCCCATCTTCTGTTCGCACCTCGTAATGGAGATGCGGCCCCGTTGAGCGTCCGCTATTTCCGGTGTAGCCGATGACCTGTCCTCGCGTCACCTGTGTACCTCGGCGGATACCCTCGGCGGCTTCAGAGAGATGCGCGTATCGGGTGATGTACCCGGTTTCGGGATGTCGAAGATCGATGTAGTTGCCATAAGACGCCGAGTAGCGCGACCGGTGCACGACTCCGTCAGCTGGAGCGATGACTGGCGTACCTATTCGGGCCACGAAGTCAACCCCTGCATGCATGCGGCGCACACCCAGAATGGGATCTGTACGGTAGCCGTAGCTCGATACGATATGCCCGTTCACAGGGCGAAGTACAGGAAGCTGGGCAAGTTTTTTTTCGCGCTGCTCTGCGTAACGTACCAGCTCGCGATAGCTGGCTCCCTGCAACCCCACTTGTCGCTCCATCTTATCGAGTAGCGCTTCTGTTTCGCGCAGTAGCGAGGCCGTACTGCCCTCAAAGCGGTCAAACGCCCGGTACTGGTCGGCCCCCCCAACGCCTACCTGGCGAATGTCATCCGAGATTGGTTCTACCTGAAGAAGCGTGCGATACAGCTCCTCATCCCGTGAGGCCAGCTCGTCGATCTCTTCGGAGAGAAGCTCAAGCTGGCTGCTCGCACGCTCCAACTGACTCTGCAAGGCCTGATTTTCCGTTTGTAGCGCTTGTTCGGTAGGGGTGCGAATAAGCTCGGCGCCCATCGCCCAGGTTAGCACCCCTGCAAGGAGCAACGCAATACCAATGACCCAGGAGTATCGTTTGGCTTTATCTACCGGCCGCTCTTCAATTTCAATAAACGAACACGTTTCAGGATCATAGTAATATTGTTTCTCCTGATTCATACAGAGCCAACGGAAAGAGTGGGGGTGAAATAATCGGTGGGGACCTTGCTGGGAGAGACGTCGCCAATATAGAACGCGGCTAACACCATGTCAAGCTACAAACCGGCAGCGTTACAGGCGCGTGTCGTGATTCTGAGTACAGACTTTTATTTTCGACATAACTGCATAAAGCATAGCTTTTAACGCCACATGGCAGCCATACGCCGATTTTTTTGCGTCTCTTCCGTTAACATGGATTCGCAAGCACTGTACCAGGCTTAGCGTAGCGTACCCTATCAACAGGAACGACACATCTTTCTGCTTGTCTCGCTACTCATAGTCCTGCTCGAAGTACTGAATGCCCCGTCTGGGTCCTTTTCTGCCGGATTGGATCTGGTTGCGGAGGCGTTGCTGAAAGACCTCTTTTGGGTCGTATCCGTAATGGCGTAGTAAATAGTTCATAGCAATCACCTCGCAGATCACCGTAACGCTCTTGCCTGGCGTGATGGGCACGCGCACGCGCGGTAGCTCAACGCCCAGAATCTCGCGCGTGCCTTCAATCATGTCGATCCGCGTGTACGACGTGTTTTCGTCGGCCATCTCCATCTGAACCACGAGCTCTACTCGCTTCTGGAAGCGAATTGCTCGAATCCCAAACATAGCACGGATGTCAACCAGACCAAGTCCACGCACTTCCATAAAGTGCTGTACAAGGTCGGTGCCTGCCCCCATCAGGATTGACGAGTCGCGCCGGGTGACCATGACCACATCGTCGGCCACGAGGCGGTGTCCCCGCTCGATCAGATCGAGTGCAACCTCGCTCTTCCCAATACCCGACGGCCCCGAGAGCAGAAGTCCGATGCCGTACACGTCGACCAGCGAGCCATGTACGGCTTGTTGCGGGGCAAACTGGTCGACGAGCATCGCACGCATGGTGCCCATTGCGTCAACGGTGGGCGTTGGCGTCTGAAAAACGGGAATCTGCGCCTCGGTCGCCATCGCGACCAGGTCTTCGCCGATGGTATTATCGGCTGTGCAGATGATGCAGGGAATGTTGAACTGCGTCAGGTTACCAAAGGCTGCGCGCCGCTCTTTCGGAGCAAGATGCTTCAGATAGCGTGTTTCGGTGTTGCCCAGAACCTGTACCCGCTGGTACGTGAACAGATCAACGTATCCCGCAAGCGCCAATCCCGGACGGTGCAGGTGGTCTTCGCTGATGGTCGCGCACGGCTCGTTGACCGTGTTAAGCGGCGTTAGCGACATCTCAGTGCGATCGTGCAGACGCGCTATAAACGTGTCGACAGAGAGATCTGCATTGGCATCGTCAGATATGTCGGTCATAAAGGTACGTGGGCATGAGTACAGAGAGCACGGTCAATCTGAACAGCGATGCGCCTTTCGAACAACGACGCTCGAACAACGACGCTCGAACAACGGGCTATTGCTATGGGACTTCAACGACGTCGAGTACGTCTTGTACGACATCGGCGGGGGTAATGCCCTGCGCTTCGGCTTCATACGTCACCACCACACGGTGCGGAAGCACATCGGGCGCGATGGCGCGCACGTCGTCGGGCGTCACGTATGCACGGCGCTGCAGGAAGGCATGTCCGCGGGCAGCCAGGTTCAGGTTGATAGAGGCACGCGGCGAGGCACCGTGCTCAATAAGCATGCTGATGCGGTCGGCCTCATACGACGCTGGGGTGCGCGTGGCCATCACCAGATCTACGATGTACTGCTCCACCCGCTCATCCATATACAGATCGTTGAGTACGCTGCGCGCCCGCAGGACCTGATCAGGCGTTGTAACAGACTCCACGGATGGGCGCGCGTCGGTGTGGGCCATGCGGCGCATAATCTCAAGCTCTTCGCGGTGCGACGGGTAAGGCACTTGCACCTTCATCATGAAGCGGTCGACCTGGGCTTCGGGCAAGGGATACGTTCCTTGTTGCTCGATCGGGTTCTGCGTGGCCAGCACCAGAAAGGGGTCGTCGAGCGGAAAGGTCTGATCGCCGATCGTGACTTGCCGCTCCTGCATGCTCTCAAGCAGCGCGCTCTGCACCTTGGCAGGCGAGCGGTTGATCTCATCCGCCAGGATGATATTGGAGAAGATGGGGCCCTTTTCGATGGTAAACGAACCGGTGTGCTGATTGTAGACGAGCGTTCCGAGCACGTCGGCCGGCAGCAGGTCGGGGGTGAACTGGATGCGTTGAAATGAGGTGCCGATGCACTGCGCCAGCATCCGCACGGTCAGGGTCTTGGCAAGCCCCGGCACCCCCTCCAGAAGCACATGGCCGTTTCCGATGAGTCCGATGAGCAGCCGCTCTACCATATGCGACTGCCCTACCACAACGCGCTGCATCTCTTCGGTCACCTCGCGCAAGAAGGCGCCTTCACGCACCACACGCTCTTTGATGGCAGTCAGGTCGGTATCAGGCATCAGGTATGGGGGCGGCTACAGAGGAAGGAACGATACGGAGTGGTGAAACGCCGACTCGTACCGTTCGGCCAGCGTTTCGATGTGGTTGCGATACGTGGGCACGCGCCCAATCGTGAGCACATAGCCGTTGCGCCCGGTCATGCCCGCTCCGTACAGACCTGCTTCGGTATACTGCTCGGCATGCTGCACCAGGAAGTCTGCGGCAGCAGTGGTGCCCTGCCAGACCGTCTGGAGTGAGGTATGGGTCATATGAAGGAGCGCCCCGGTCATCTGTCCGTCGCCATGACGCAGCGCTACAACATGTTTCTGCACCCGCCGGTTCTCGGTGACGAGGTGACGCACGACCGCCTGATGCGGAGGCCCGACCAGGTTCAGCGCCCGGTCGAGCGAGCGGTGCTCCAGCGTGTTAAACGACGCCAGGTCAGCGAAATCCTCAGTCTGCTGCAGCGCGTCCAGCGCTTCGCGCACCTGCTGCTTGCGCGTATAATGCACGTCGGGGGTCTCCTGGGCTGGAGGCCCGGCATCAAAAAAGCCCCATTGCAGCGAAGGGGCATGCGACGACGGAACCGGAATCACCTCGCGCGCTGGCGTATCGACGAGAAGAAACGGGGCAAGTCTTCCATTCTGATGGGAAGCCGCACTCACCGCCAGCGGGTACGCGGTGCTGTATGGCAGGCCGAGCGCCTCGGGCAGCGCCGCGCGCGCAATCTGCGTGAAAGACGCACCGGTAAACGGGGGGGCCTTTTCGTCTTTGCGGGCAAAGTGGTTGAGCGCCAGGTAGACAGCACGCGCCAGCGCCACAGCATAGGCATCCTGACACGAGTCGGGCAGGCTGTCGACGATCGCCATGTTAAGGGCCGGTGGCGGCTCCGTGCAGGCGTTCAACACCGACCGGACAATGCGCACAGCGATCGAATCATCTGGGCGCGGCGTGGCCTCGAACGGCACAGCCACACGGGCCGGGGCGCCTTCTTCGGCTACGCGCCCTACGCCCGACACCCGCCGTGCCGCAATCGCCACACCGTAGGGCATCGCAGCAAAGAGCGCAAAGCCCTCACTGTAATGCGTATGGTCGGCCTGGATCGCCATCGGGGCCTGCTGGTAGGTGGTCCACGCAGACGTAGCGCCCCGCTCAAAGTGCTCATCAAACAGCGCGCGGGCGTCTTCTGTAGCCGATCGTGCCACGTGGTCTACGTCGGGCGGGCGAATCTGCGAAGCGGTGGGGCGCATAGCGGTGGGGGTCGGTCGGTGCGCGGAAGCAACGGGAAGGTCCAGAGAGTTAAGTGGATCCACAAAAGAACCTTTGATTATGTCATTGCGAGGAGCGCCAGCGACGTGGCGTTGTGAGCGCAGCGAGGAAGTGCTTTTAGTGTGCAATCTTGTGCCTTCTAAGCAGAATAAACCGCTCTAACGAGGCCGTGAGATCGCACCCCAGGAGTACTCGGGCTCCGCCCAGCGCCGCGTCGGTCGCACGCTCCCTCCTCGCGATGACAAGGTGTACATGTATTTTTGCTGACCTACTTAGCTCGTGAAACGGTCGCCCGGCGCCAGGTCGTACCCGTTTACGAAAGCCTCAGCAGGCAGGCGCTTCTTGCCCGGCTGCTGGATGGTTTCAAGCGCAACCGCTCCGGTTCCGCAGGCCACATGCAAGACACCATCGGTGGAGAGCACCGTGCCGGGCGCCCTGTTTGCATTTACGTCCTGCTCGGCGAGCCGCGACGACCGGTACACCTTCAGACGCACGTCGTCGTGAAGCGTCCACGCACCGGGAATGGGCGAGAGGCCGCGAATGTGGTTATGCACGGCCTCCGCCGACTTATCCCATGGAATCCCGGCCTCCTCGGCGTGTACTTTCGGGGCGGGGCTTGCGTCTTCGTCATTCTGGGGGATGCGGGGCGCGGTGCCGGCTTCGATAAGTTCTACCGTTTCGACAACGGCCTCAGCGCCCAGGTGCATCATGCGGTCGTGCACGTCGCCCGTGGTTTCATCTGGCCCGATAGGCATTCGCTTCTTCAGGATGATATCGCCGGTATCGACAGCCGGCTCCAGAAAGAAGGTCGTAACGCCTGTTTCTGTCTCCCCGTTCATCACCGCCCGGTGGATGGGCGCTGCCCCTCGATACGCCGGAAGCAGCGACCCGTGCAGGTTAAACGCCCCCTGCAACGGGATGGCGAGCAACGAAGACGGCAGGATCTTGAATGCAACAACCACAAAGCAGTCGGGCGACCGCGACCGCATCGCTTCTTCGAACGATGCGCTACGCACCGAATCCGGCTGCACAATGTCGTCGATACCGATGCGCTGTGCCGCCTTCTTAACGGCGGTCGGGCGCAGCGACTGCCCCCGTCCCCGACCCCGATCGGGACCTGTAACGACGGTCTGGGGCGTGTATCCGGCCTCCGAAAGCGCTTCGAGCGAGGGCACCGCAAATTCGGGGGTCCCCATAAAAACGATGTTCATGCGCAGTAGAAACAGTTAACTATAACCGAAAGAGAATCTTTAAGTGTGTCATTGCGAGGAGCGTCAGCGACGTGACGCTGTGAGCACAGCGAAGAAGTGCTCTTGGAGTGCTCGGACTCCGCCCAGCGCCGCGTCGGTCGCACGCTCCCTTCTCGCGATGACAGAGTGTAAACGTATTTTTGGCGATCTACTTAAACTTACTTAATCGGTGTGCAAGTTTTCCATCATCCTTTTGGGTGCACATCCCCCTTTGTCGCTACGCGACATTTCCCCCTTCGCGAAGGGGGAACCCCCGAACAGCGTAAGAGAATGGGGGGATGTCAGGACGGCGTATTCGGCCACAAGGCCATGAGGAGCGCATAGCACAGGTACGAGGGGCTTGGGAATAGTAGCGTGAGTAGCACGCCAAAGCAACTATTCGTCGCCGAACAGCGCCTCCACAAATCCTTTGCGGTCGAAGACCTGCAGGTCGTCAATATCTTCGCCAACCCCGATGTACTTAACCGGCACCTGAAACTGATGCGACACGCCGATAACAACGCCACCCTTGGCCGTGCCATCAAGCTTCGTAAGCGCCAGCCCCGTTACGTCTACGCTGTTGGTGAACTCCTCGGCCTGGCGGATCGCGTTCTGCCCGGTTGAGGCGTCGAGCACGAGAAGCACCTCGTGCGGAGCGTCAGGTATCTTGCGCCCCATAACGCGCTTCATCTTGCTCAGCTCGTCCATGAGCCCGCCTTTGGTATGCAAGCGCCCGGCGGTATCGATAAGGGCAACGTCGGCATCGCGTGCAACCGCCGCCTCGATCGTGTCAAACGCGACCGCGGCTGGGTCGGAGCCGTGCCTCTGTTTGATGATGGGTACATCAGCGCGTTCCGACCAGATTTCGAGCTGCTCGATAGCCGCAGCACGGAAGGTGTCTCCGGCTCCCATGATCACAGACTTTCCGGCTTGCTTGTACCGGTAGGCCATCTTGCCGATGGTGGTTGTCTTTCCAACGCCGTTTACCCCGACCACCATAATAACATGTGGCTTATTGGGGAGTTCAGCGTTGAAGTCAGCCGGACGCTCTTCCTCTTTCTCCAGCATGAGCTTCGCGATCTCCTCGCGGATCATGCTGTTGAGCTCACTCGTCGACACGTACTGGTCGCGCGCTACGCGCGACTCAATGTGGTCGATGATGTCGAGCGTAGTGTCTACGCCAACATCGCTGGTAACGAGCATCTCCTCCAGGTCATCCAACAGGGCGGCATCCACCGTGTCTTTGCCCCGGACGAGCCGGTTCAGCTTGCCCATGAAGCTGCTCCGGGTCTTGTCCATACCCTCATCCAGCTTTTCCTGCTCTTCTTCGGTGTTGCGGTTCGTAAATCGGTCCAGAAAACCCATACGCGGCCAGCAATAGGCAAATCAATGAAAAGAGAAAACGGAGATATATGGTGCTATTCAATCAGTATCTGCAGCGTGTTACGCGCTCCCCCTATGAAGGGTTGGAAGACGGCGTACTTGGGGCGGTACTGCCCTCTGTAGAATCGCTTACCGCGGGGCTTTTGCCCGTGGACTCGCTGGGGCCGGGCCCTTTGCTCGCGCCACGTGGCGGGGTGTCGGAGGGGGCTCGCCCCGAGCCCAAATCAAGCTGGTAGGCCTTCCGCTGCCCGTCGGGCATGCGAGCCGTACGCACGAAGTGCCAGGTGTACACAAGAAACGAGACCACAAGCAGCGCAGCCGTCATGTACACGCAGACCATGAGCACGGGCATATCGGCCCGCAGCAGAGCTGCAAGCACGGTGATGGCCAGCCAGGTGGTGGCCGCCTTGCCCAGCCAGGCGCTCATCACGATCTTGCCAACCCGCCGTGCCAGCAAGGCACTTCCTCCTACGATGGCAGCATCGCGCGCCACAACCAAGACCAGAAACCAGACCGGCAGGTTCGGCTCCGACGCCCGAAACGTAAGCGCAAGCACCGCAAGTCCACCCGCCACCTTATCGGCAAGTGGGTCAAGCACCTTGCCCCACTCCGACACGGTACCAAGCCAGCGCGCCAGCCGCCCGTCAAACCAGTCGGTTAGAATAGCAACGAGGACCAGCCCCACGACCCACTCCAGCGGACCGTCTTGCCAGATCAACCAGGCAATCGGAAAGACCAACACCAGCCGAAGCAGGCTCAGTGTGTTGGGCACCGTCCAAAACCGTCCCATGTCTGGCCAGTCGTTGGCACGTGTGGTCATAGCGGGATCTTTTGTGAAACATGCAACCGGTAATATGCAACGCACTCTTCGTTATAGAAAGCACAAACAGGCAGCGCTTCCACAAATCCACTAAAACTTTCTCCCTTCAGAAGTGCCCGGCGCACACGCCTTCGTGAAAACTTTTGAGGATTGCCGCTCGAATAACGGCTGGCGCTTGCACCCGGAGTGCCCGCTGGGTACGATACTCGCACCATGCATGCGCTCTCTTGTATCGGCATCTTCTGTGCTGTCGTTGCCTGCTGTCGCTTCGTTCTGTCGTTTCGTTCTGTCGTTTCGTGCTATCTCTCTGGCGATGCTGCCTTGCTCTCCATGCTGACCTCCCTGTGCATTGTCGCTTTTCTCGTGCAAGCGGGCTACCTGGGGTGGCTCCTTATGGGGACGCCCGCCCTTCCGCCCCGCTCACTCTGTCGTCAAGCGAACCCGGCCCTCTTCCGGCGCTCACCGTAATTATCGCCGTGCGGAACGAACGCCCCCATCTACCGGCGCTGACCCAGGCGCTCCATAGCCAAACGCACCAGGCCATGCACATCGTGTGGGTCAACGACCACTCTTCCGATGGGAGCGCTGCATGGCTGGATGCGTACGCCGCCGACTACCCGAACGTACAGGTCGTGCACCATACCGGCACGCCGGGCAAGAAGCATGCGCTCGGCGCGGGCATTCAGGCTGCACCTACGACGCATCTTGCATTCACCGATGCCGACTGCATCCCACCGCCCACCTGGCTCGAAACGCTCGCCCGCATCCACCAGAAATACCGTGATGAGCAAGCTGACGGAGCGCAATCTTCGCCTGTGCTTGTCGGGCCCAGCCTGTTGGATACGCCACGCGGACTGCTGCAGCGGCTGGCGGGATACGAAACATGGACGGCCCAGATCGCGATGCTGGCTGCGGCCCAGCACGGCCATCCGTACATGGCAGTCGGGCGCAACATCAGCTACAGCGGGGCTGCATACCACCGGGTGAGCGGACACGATGCACACAGCGTGCTGCTGAGTGGCGACGACGATCTGTTTGTGCAGGCAGCGCATGCGCGGGGGCTCCCCGTGCGTGCGGTATGGCGCGCAGACGCGCAGGTGCCAACGGCCCCGCCGACTTCATGGAGCCGCTGGCTGCGTGCTCAGCGCCGCCATACCTCTACCGGGCGTGCATACGCCCGAGGGCCAGCCCTACACCTGACGGCATACTACGCGTCGGCGCTTCTGCTGTGGATGGCTCCGCTACTTGCCGGGCCTGTGGGGGCTGGCCTGCTTGCGCTTCGCCTCATTGGCATCAGTCACCTGTTGCATCGCGGCGCCAACGTTCTGCGCGCCGATGCTCCCACTGTGCTTTTCCCGCTGTGGGATGCTGCTCATACCGTGCTCCGCATCGGTACGTCGGCAGCCGGGCTGCTTGTACCGCCGACGAGGTGGTCTTCCCGCTGAACGCCCAGCAGCATCTGAGGCGCGCGCCCTACTCTTCGACGGCAGCTTCAGAGCCTGCGTGCTGCTTATCGCCGACCGCCTCGCGCAGAAACCGCACGACAAAGCGGTCGGTCCAGTGCCAGGTGTGGGCAGCCTCAGGGTGAAACACCGGATCTGCCCGGTCGAACCCGAGCGGCAAGTCGTTGGCGCGGAAGCGCTTGAGCAGAAAACGACCGCGGTGCAGGTTGCCTTTGCTGCCATCGCTGGGCGCGCAGGCAATCCAGTAGGTGGTGCGACGAAGCTTCTGAAGCATTGACGGCGAGGCCGCGGCAAGCATGTCGGTCGGATTCCAGCGCTGCATGGCGTCTTGATCGCGCGGTTTCCCGAGCGCCGGGTCAAAGATCGAAGCCTCGCCCCAGATGCGATCGGTGCAGGCGGTTGCTGTGCTTTCTGAGGCGCTTTTTGGGGCGCTTTTTGAGGCGTTCTTAGACGTGATGCGTGGATCGCGGTGCCCGGGCCACATGAAGAGGCTGTCGTACATCGCAGCATGTGCAAAGTAGCCAGGGCGCTTCATCGCCAGCAGATGCACGGTGTATCCCCCGAGCGAAAACCCGGCCATTAGACGTGGACTGTCCGCGAGATGCGGGTAGTCGGCATCTACAGACGGTAGCAGTTCCTCATTCAAGTAGGTCCAGAACTGTCCGCTCCCGAGGCCTTGCATCGAACGCTTCCACGTGCCGACCATGTTGATGCCAAGCGAGGGCACATGGTTGTTGGCGCTGTTCAGTCCGGGCATCACGACGATCATCGGTGGCAGCAGTCCTTCCGCGACGCAGGTGTCAATATCCTGGATGGCGGTAGCGTGGCTGCGCGAGTCGTCCTCCTGCATGTTGACCCATTCGCGCTCGTGGCCGCGAAAGGCGTAGAGCACCGGCGGCGCGTCTGCATCGGCCAGGCCGGGCGCTTCATAGACGTAGTAGGGCTTGGAGATGCCAAGCGCCCGAGAGCGCAGCCGCCGCATGCGAAGGCGTCCGTGCAGGCGGTCTTCGTGCCATGACAGGATGCGAGACGGGGGGACAATAGGCATGGAGGGGGGGCGTTCAGGAAGAAGAAGACGTGGCTGCGATGCTGTGCCGGTGCTATGCTACCGCTGCCGGGTATGTAGCCGCTACCGCGCGGCGCAAAAACGTCGGGATGATGGTCTCATAGGCAGGCGTCAGGTACTGTTTGTCGTCGAGCCGGTCGATGAGGCGCTGGTACCGCGCTTCCGAAAACGCGCTGACGACTTTGCTACGCTGCTTTGGGCGGCGAAAGTGGACCAGCATGCCTTCGGGGTCGGCCTCCGGATGAAACTGCAGGCCGACCATCTCGGGCGACAGGCGCACGCCCATGAGGGCCCGTTCGTATGGATACTCAGGGTAGGGCTGCTCACGAGCCAGCAGCTTGGCTCCCAGTTGGGCCACGCGCTCGTGATCCGGCTGTACGACCTGCCACCGCCGGAAGTCCGCCGCGTAGAACGGGTCATTCAGCCCGTCAAAGAGGGGCTCGTCGAATCCCCCTGAAAGCCGGTGCACCTCAAAAATCCCGAACGACTGGGCCGGGCGCTCGGTGACCTCCCCAATGCCGAAGTGGCGGCAGAGCAGCTGAAACGAGTGGCAGATAAACAGCGCGTGCTTTTTCGGCGCTGCTGTCGTGTTGTGGCGATAGAGCGCATCCAGCCAGTTAAAATAGGCGGCCTCCCAGGGCTCGTCGAGTCCATCCCACGGACTGCCCGGCCCGCCGGTAGAGATGTATGCATCGTAGTCCAGCCCAGGCACCTCGGCGTGCTGGCGCACATCAAAGATGTCGTAGGTGATGGGGATCGAGAGCGCAGGATCGGCCTTGCCCTCCAGGAAGTCGCGAATACAGCGCATGCCCTGGTTGGGCTCGCCGTCGTATAGATCGAGCACCGCCACGCGTAGGGGCCGTGCGTCAGGAGTTTGCATGATACGTATTGCGTAGAATGAACATAGGAAGCGTGCCGCCGCCCGCAGTCACGTTGGCCAGGTCCGACCCTGAGATGCGGGTCAGGCAGCCGCCCATCAGCGGCCCGTTGATGTACGGATCGAGATCGATAATAGAGGGCACCTTCTTCCAGCCGCGGTCGGTCTGCATGAGAAACGGCTCGCGGTGGATGTCGACTGTTTCCTGGATGACGTGCCCGGCCGCGACGCCCTCCTCGATGGCAGCATCCCACTCCGAGGGCGTAGAGGCAAAGCCGAGCGTTACGCCCGACCCGCCGTACGCGTCGTTGGGCTTAATCACAAAGTAGCGCTGGTTCTGGAGCGCAAAGTCGAGCAGGTCGATCGTTAACCCGCGAAACTCCGTGGTACGCGGGCGCAGCCGGCGCGTCCATGGAATGTGCCGTTGGATGGCCTGGCGCTGCGGTGCGTCGAGCACCTTGGTGTACTGCTCGTCGGTCAGAAAGGAAAAAATCGCCTTCTTGTGGACAAGCTTGGAGCGGAACGTGTTCAGGTAGCAGGTCTTCTGTGCGCGGTAGCCCTCCACATACGGCTGGCAGTCGTCTCGGATCTCGTAGAACTCGTTCATCAGAAGACGCCGGTACAGGATATCAATCTTCGTGCCATTCGCGTAGATCCAGCCATCGCGGCAGTCTAATTCACGCGGATCGACTACCACGCAGCCATAGCCAAGCCGCTGCAGGTACGTCTTGATCAGATCGAACTCGTGGGTCGTAGGCACATCCTCCAGCCGGTCTACGATGGCAAACGTAGGCTGCAGCTTGTCGCCGTCGAACTCGTCGTGGTAGATGCGCAGGAATGCCTGCACCGAGTGCTGCAGCGGCGACACGAAGCGCACCGGAAACTGCTCGGTGAACGCCTGGAAGATCGGCAGGTCGCGGTATATCTTCGCGAGCTCATTCACGTAAGCCATTCCGGCCGGACTCTCGCCGTTGAACTCGACAAACTTAAACGACCGCTCTGTCAGAAATGCGTCGAGGCGAGCGTTGGCTGCCAGGTGGATGACGCGGGTCGGGAGGGCCGCGAGCTCAATCTCCCACGGCTCCATGCCGAGCTCCTCGCGCAGCAGCGTTTCATCGTTGAAGAAGGTCGACGCGATGCGGAGGATGGCTTGCCGGATCAGGTAGACCGTGTCTTGTACATCGGCATACATCGCCTCCGTCAGAAACGTGGGGCGCAGGCTGTTGGCCATCGGACGCCCCCCAAACAGGGCGCGGCGCTCGTGCTGCTGCATGCGCAGCTGCTCCAGCTGGTTCTCGGCGGCAGTAAGATCACGCTCGATGAGTGCGTGGTAGTGGTCAATGGCGGGCTGTAGGTGCTGCCGCATAGGATAGGGGGAGCAACAAGAAGAGGCAACGAACGAGCGGTGCTGTGTCGCACCAGAATGTTGGGGGATAGCGGAGCCCAGCCTCCCCTTGGATACGATCTCTCGACGCGGTGTACAGGGTTCTTTTTTCCTTTGCTGATCGCCTTGGCGCCGAATACGCGGCTCTGACAGCCCCTATTTCCTCACGGTGTTTGGGCGGTTTGCCCTCCGAAAGAGGAAATGTCGCGCAGCGAAAAGACAATAGAAAAACTTGCCCATGCCGTTACTCAAAGCATTGATCTGCGCCACAACAGTAGGGGGTGCAGGCGTTACGATTGGGCGTTACGATTCGAGGCTACGACTCAGACACGCCCGGGTAGAGCGCCCCTTGCGTCGAAAACTGCTTGGCCGGACGATCGTCGAGGGCTTTCTCGACGGCGAACTCGGCGAGGGCATCTATTATCCAGGCGAAGTTCTCGGGACCCACGGAGTGGTAGTCGGCGTCGGGGGCCGGATTCATGAAGTCGATGGCGTACGGCACGCCGTCTCGCACTGCCAGCTCAACGGTGTTCATGTCGTAGCCCAGCGTGCGGCAGATAGCCAGCACATCGCGCTCCAGCTTCTTGCGGAGCCCCTCCTCAATCGGATCCGACGATACGGCCGAGTACCGCTCGTGCATAGGCACCGACGGGTTGTACCGCATAATGTGCGCCTTCTTCTGCCCGATTCCGTAGCACCGGAAGTACGACTCAAACTCGATGCCCTCTTGCAGCATCATGCAGTCGACGCCCGACTGGTCGTACGCCGCGTGAAACTCGCCTGGCGTCGTCACCCGTGTTACATCGCGCCAGCCGCCGCCGTCGAACGGCTTCAGAAACGCCGGAAAGCCGACGTACTCAAAGACGTCATCCCAGTCGATCGGGTGCTCCAGGTTGCGAAAGCTCTTGCCTGACGTGTTTGGCGGACGCTCTTTGTGGGGCAGGATGACGCTGCGCGGCACGGCTACGCCAACCGACTCGGCGATCACATTGTCGATGAACTTGTCGTCGGCGCTCCACCAGAACGGGTTGTTGATGATGTACGTGCCTTTCAGCGCGGCCCACTTCAGGTACGAGCGGTAGAAGGGCACCTCGTGCGAGATGCGATCGATGATAACGTCGTACTTGGGCGCGGCATCCATCCGGACGGCCCCGACCTCTACGAACGACGCTTCCACGTTCTGGTCGCCGTAGTTTTCGTTGATGAACGGAATAAGCGCATCCGGAAAGGTCGTTTCCTCGCCGCGAAGAATGCCGATGTGATGGGTGGTGCTCATAGTGTGGCTAAGATACTTAATTCAAAAGATGGTGCAGTTGGCACGCGATGCTACACAAGCGATGCTTCATAAGCGATGCTACGGGCACCGCTTCAACGTAGTACTGTGTCACAGCTCAATCTTCGGGTAACGCATGTACCCTCTGACGTACCTAAACTAACTCACGTCCTTGTCATTGCGAGCGGAGCGAAGCAATCTCATTGCTGCCAGACCGGATGTAGCCGCCCAATCCACGGCATGAGATCGCCGCGTCAGTCGCAGGGCTCC
>NZ_JARWGJ010000056.1:0-14648 GCF_040409695.1 Longimonas sp. | reverse complement strand
CATGTGTTTGGAGATGTGGATACCGACGATCCCGATGAGGTGCTTGCCAACTGGGAGCGCATCAAGCAGCAGGAGTCCGACAACGGAGCGACAGATGCCCCGCTTAAGTCGGCGCTCAACGGGGTGCCTGCGCAGCTTCCCTCGCTCCTACGCGCCTTTCGGATGCAGGAGAAAGCCGCAGGGGTAGGATTCGACTTTCCGGATGCAGCGACCACCTGGGCCAAAGTCGAAGAGGAACTGGCCGAGTTTCGGGAGGCCGACGCGTCTGATGATGCCAAGGCCCGGGCACAGGAGTTTGGCGATCTGCTTTTCGCCCTGGTGAATTATGGACGACAGGTTGGAATAAACCCGGAAAACGCACTGCGCGGCACGAACGCCCGCTTCTTGGAGCGCTTCCAGTACATTGAATCGAAACTCCACGAATCCGACCGATCGTGGGACGACATCTCGCTTGAAGACGCCGATGCGCTCTGGGATGAAGCCAAGCAGCGCCTCGCCTCTGATCCTCCACTTAACATGCAGTAATGCTATGCCCACGGTGCTCGACACCATTGCCACGGCCACGCCCCCGACGCGCGAGCCGCAGCCTCAGGCTGCTGCCTTCATGCAGCGCATCACATCGCTGCCCGAGCGATTGCGCGCCCGTATCCCGGCCATCTACCGGGGTACAGCCATCGACCAGCGCCACTCGGCCATTGCCGACTTTGCCAAAGACGACCCGGATGACTTCACGTTCTTCCCGCCTACATGGTCGCTCGAACCGGCGCCCTCTACGTCCGATCGCAATGCCAAGTACCGCGAGGCGATCTTGCCGCTCACGCAGCGCGCCGCCCGGCAGGCCCTCGCACAGTCGGATACCGACGCCGAAGACATCACCCACGTCATTGGCGTAAGCTGCACCGGGTTTTTTGCACCGGGATTCGACATCCATCTCGTAAAAGAACTGGGACTGCCGCCCACCACACAGCGTACCTTTATCGGATTCATGGGCTGCTACGCGGCGTTCAATGCGCTGCGCGTAGCCCACAGCTTCTGCCAGTCGCAGCCCGATGCGCGCGTGCTCATCGTCTGTGCCGAGCTGTGTACGCTTCACTTTCAGGTGGATGGTGCGCTCGAAACAGCGGTCGTAAACGCGCTCTTCGCCGACGGGTGCGCAGCAGCCATCGTTTCCCAGCGCGATACCGTTCCTGAAGGCGCGCTTGAGTACGTCGACTCGCACACCACGATGGACGACGACTCGATGGATCACATGACATGGGACATCGGCGACACGGGTTTCCAGATGGGGCTCTCCTCGCGCGTGCCCCGCGTCATTGCTGAGCACCTGCCCGACTACGTAGATGCGCTCGTCCCCAACGAAGCCACCGTCGATTTCTGGGCCATCCATCCCGGCGGACGCGCCATTGTGGATAAGGCGCAGGAGGTCTTGGGGCTGTCGGATGCGAAGGTGCGCGACTCGCTGCAGGTCTTGCGCAACTACGGCAACATGAGTTCGCCTACGATTCTGTTCGTCCTAAAGCGCATGCTGGAGCGCGGTCCACAAACCGGCACGCACGGCGTAGCCATGGCCTTCGGTCCGGGCCTCACGATCGAAGGCGCGCTGTGGAAATGGGGTGGGTGAGTGATGGAGGGATGGAGGGATGGATGTAGAGAGATTAACGTCTCACAGAGTTCGCCGCGATCCAGTCGGCAAGTTGATCCCGCGACACATCTTCAGTAGCAACATCTTCGGCCATCCGCACCATCTCTTGCTGGTCGGGGCTAAAGCGATGGCCGTTCCGAAAAAGGAATGCCCGAATCGCAAGTAGTCCAGCGCGCTTGTTGCCGTCTATAAACGCATGGTTTTGAATGATGGCCACACCATACGTAGCGGCTAACTCATAAATGGAAGACCCACCACCGTATGCATGCAGGTTACGCGGACGAGCCAGCGCGCTCTGAAGAAGGCCTTGATCGCGGATACCAGGCGTTCCACCAAATCGACTAATCGATTCGGCGTGGAGCGTACGCACCAGCCACTCCGAAAGCCAGATTGGTTCTTCCATCGTGTTAGGCTAGGCCAACTTGCGAAATGCATCGTCGTGCGTATCCATGAACGCCTGTGCGTCCTCCAAAGCGTCTGCTTCCTCTGGATCGTGCAACGTCAGATGCAGACCATCAGCGGTCGGCACAGCAAACAGCGTATCTCCTTCTTTTGCATCCAGCGCTTTCACGGCGTCGTCGGAGAGGATGATACCGAGCGAGTCCTCTATTTTCTTAAGTGTTAGCCGTTTCATAGCTACGACCTTTCAGGCATCAAAACGATTGCAGGAGTATGCAAAACAGGATTTGTAGGGTAGAGGTCCCATTTCTGATTGCAGATTCCAATTCAAGGAGCCTCTAATACCAGGTGCGAGACTTCGATATACACGTTAGGTTGGAGGCCGCCCGGGATATCCGCTTCGCTCCTGATCCCGGGCTAAGGATTTGCAGCCCATAGCCGGGGACCGCTTGCGTCCCCGGCGACATTAAGGCGAGTTTCGTCGCTCACCGATTGCAAACACCTGTATGATGATTCAGCGCAGATGGTATAAGAATCGCCCCCGTGCCGTGCTACTTCGGTTTAGCCTGGATGCGTTCTGGACACTCCGGCACGAGCCCAGACCGATCGATCTCCGCATCACGGTAGAACCGAATCTGCCCGTCATCGGTTACGATCCACACCTCCTCGGCACCGATAGAACGGTACAGAGCGCGCCTGTCGGCCATCTCTTCCGGCGTGTTGCCGAGACTGAGCACTTCGACGCAGATCTCAGGCGCCAACGTTGAGGGGTCGCCCGTGGCATCCATCTCGGCAAATCGCTCCGGACTCATCCAGACGACGTCGGGTACCTTGACGCCTTCTGACGTGGCAAGGGCGAACTCGGAGTAGCTTCTTCCAGTAGCGGTGTGGCGTTCCAGCAGAGCCATGATAGCAGCCTGACGCATCGAGTGGCGATTTGGCCGAGGCCGCAAAAGGAGCTGCCCGTGGGCGTTCGTCTCAACAATGTATGGCAGATCATCCAGGCTCTGGTCACTGGCCACATCGTGCCAGTAGGACTGCACGTTGGTAAGCCTCGCGGTAGCCATAGTATTTAATCATGTGGTACAAGAGGGAACAGTGATTCATACGTCCTTTACCAGCCAAGGTTGGCGCTGGGGAGCGCGGACGTCAGATCGCCGGACGTCGCGACTGAACCCGCCTCCGGCTGTGGCAGTACGGATGGGCAGCCCAAATTGCCACACGTTCCGATGTTCTGCAATGCCTACATCTGCACTCGATCCTCCCGTGCCGCCTGGCGATGTCGATGCGCTGCGCCGCCACTTTCCGCATACGGACGACCGCATCTACCTGAACCACGCCGCTACGAGCCCGCTAAGCCGGGCCGTTACGGAGGCGATGCAGACCCACCTGAAGCAGCGGCAGGGCGCCGCGCGCACCGCGCAGATTGATGACTTCGAGTCGCTGCTGAGTGTAATCGAGGACACCCGGTCGCAGGTCGCCGATCTGCTTCAGGCGGATACGGAGCGCGTTGATTTTGCGCCGAACACGTCGTCAGCACTCAACCTGCTGGCCGACGGACTCGACTGGCGGCCGGGCGATCGCGTTGCGGTGCCCGACTGCGAGTTTCCGACCAACGTCTTTCCATTCAAGAAGCTGGAAGCCCAGGGCGTGGCGCTTGACTTCATTCCCACGGAGCGCGGCACGTTCACTGTAGACGACGTAGCCTGCACGCTCACGCCCGACACCCGCCTCGTGTCGGTGTCGTGGATCCAATTTTTGTCGGGCTTCCGCGCGGACCTCGAAGCCATCGGCGCGCTCTGCCATGACCGCGACATCCTCTTCTGTGTGGATGCGATTCAGGGCCTCGGGGCGTTTGCGCTGGATGTGGAGGCCGCGCACATCGATTTTCTGGCGGCGGGCACGCACAAGTGGCTGATGGGTACGCAGGGGCTGGCGGTATTTTACCTCCGCGAGGCGCTGCAAGAACAGCTCACGCCGCCCATCGGATGGCTGCACGGTCCGGTGAATTGGACGGAGCTGGATGCGTACGAGCTCGCCTTGCACGACGATGCCCGCCGCTTCCGCACCGGCACCATGAACGCACTGGGGATTGTGGCGCTGCATGCGGCGCTGACGCTGCGCGATGCCTTTGGCGGTGCCCGCGTGGCCAAGCGCACCCAGCACCTGGCGCGTCGCCTGGCAGAGGGATGTCGCGATCTTGGTCTGGATGCCTACCTGCCGCATCCTCCCGAAAGTGGAATCGTGACACTCGACGCAGACAATGCCGAATCCGTATACAAAGCCCTGGCCGACGAACGGATCATCGGGGCGTGCCGGAATGGCAAACTGCGGCTGAGTCCAGCGTACTATGTCACCGAAGCGGAGATCGACCGCACCCTCGCTGCCCTCAAACGCATCTGTACTCCCACCCATGCCTGACCCTTCGACTATCGACTGGGCCGCCCACACCAAAAGCGACGGCGATGTGGTTGAAATCCGCGTGCCCGATTCGTTTACCGCGATGCCGCGCATCGACAAGTTCTTGACGCAGTTCTTTCCGGATGCCTCGCGCACCAAAATCCAGCGTAGCATCAAAAAAGGGCATGCGAAGGTGAACGGCGCGGATGTCAAGAAGTCGTATGCGGTAGAGCCGGGCGACCGCATTGTGTGCCGCGTGATCGAGAAGCCGCCCATGGAGGCGGTGCCGCAGGATCTGCCGCTGGATGTCGTGTACGAAGACGACGACCTGCTCGTGGTGAATAAGTCTGCCGGACGCGTGGTGCATCCGGCGCCGGGCCACCGCGACGGGACGCTCGTGAACGCGCTCTTGCACCACGTACAGGGCGAGCGCATGAGCAAGGCCACGCCCGAGATGTCGGATGACGATGTGGGCCTTTCGGTAGTGAACGCGCTGCCAAGCCGCCCCGACCACCCGGTCATTCGTCCGGGCATTGTGCACCGCCTGGACAAGGGCACAACCGGGCTCTTGGTGGTGGCAAAGCACGACGTGGCGCACCGGCACCTGGCCCGGCAGTTTAAGGCCCACACCATCGACCGGCAGTACGTGGCGCTGGTGTGGGGCACGCCGCGTCCGCCCGAGGGCACGATCACCGGGGCCATTGGGCGCGATCCGCATCACCGTACGCGCATGGCGGTGGTGGCTGCCGAAGATGGGAAGTCGGCTACCACCCACTATATCGTTCAGGAAGATCTGGGCGACGTGTCGCGCGTGGCGTTTACGCTGGAGACGGGGCGTACGCACCAGATTCGGGTGCATGCGGCGCACGTCAACCACCCCATTCTGGCTGACGAGACCTACGGCGGTGCGCACATCCGCTACGGATCGCAGGGCGGCAAGCGGCGCACGTTCTTCGATCGGCTGTTCGAGACGCTTGGGCGTCCGGCCCTGCACGCCGCACATCTCGGTTTCACGCACCCGACCACCGAGGAGCGCCTCACCTTCAACGCGCCACTGCCCGACGACATGCAGGCGGTGCAGTCGCGCATTCGTGACGTACCGACTCCATAGCGAATCCATAGCGACTCCAGGTCGCAGGCACGGCTGCTGTACAAAATCGTGTACCGGCACGCATACGAAGCCGTATGTTTGATCCGTTTCTTCGGCATACACGATGGCCCTACCGGCCTATAAGATTGCCGAAGTCTGAACTCCCTTTCCACAGGCACGCACTACCATCTATGAAAGCCCGCCATATCCTTCTGCTGATTAGCCTCCTCGCGCTTGCCCTCTTGGTTCCCATCAGTGCCATGGCCCAGGCGCCCGATTCCGAGCGCACCGTTCACGTAGAGGGCGAGGCCACCGTACGCGTAGCCCCCGACAAGGCGACCGTCCGGTTTGGGGTGGTAACGCGCGCTGAAACGCCCCGTGAGGCCCGCACGCAGAACAGTGATGCCGCGAGCGCTGCGCTACAAGCCGTGCGCGAGATGGGCATCGACGAAGCGAACATCCGCATGGAGCAGCTGCAGCTACGCCCGCACCGCGTGCAGGACGAGAACAGCCGCCGCATGGTCGAAGACGGCTTCGAGGCCGTTCGTACGGTGCGTGTTGAGGTAGAAGATGTCGACCAGGTGCCCGCGCTTGTCATGCAGATCATCGAAGCGGGCGCCAACCGCCTGCAGTCGGTACAGTACGACGTGGCCGACCGCACAGCGGCCCGTAACGATGCCCTTGCCGATGCGGCCCGTAACGCCCGCGCCAAGGCAGATGTGCTTGCCACTGCGCTCGACGCACAAGTTGGTGCGGTGCACACCATCCACGAGCAGTCGTTCTCGTTCCCGCGCACCGCGCGCGTCGAAATGGCCCGCGCCGCTGTTATGCGCACCGACGCCCCCGATCCCGATCCGGAAGCATATGCCCCGGGCGAGATCGAAGTTGAGGCCCGTGTGAGCGTCGTATTCACGCTCGCGGACTAAAGAACCTGTAGTTTGGGGGACAGAGGCATGCGCGCCGTGCTGCTGCCGTGGCGGCGGCCTGCCTTACAGAGCAGGCAGCAGTGGCTACGTTGTGCTGCGCCTCGCGCGGGCGAACGCTCACCGTGCACAAAAGAAGCGACTTCTCGCGCAGCACGCTCCTCACTCTACCGGCTGTGCCCGCACGCCGACATGCGTAGCCACCGGACGCATCCCGCCCAGGCGCAGTCCCCACGGGGCCGGTTGTGTGTGGCGGGCCAGGTAGAACGTCGTTGAGCCGCCGCCGTCGAGCACGATGCCATCGCGTGCGCCGCGGTCCGCCAGGATCTGCGCTGCGGCGGCGCGGGTCACGTCTTCAAACGAAGCCATCCAGAAAAGCATCTCCTCCTGGTTAATCGCGACCATCGTATAGCGGTTGGTTTCGGTGCTGCGCTGCACGCGTCCGTGCACGGCCCCGTCGCGCAGCTCCCGTACGAGTCCGCCAATTCCCCACACGGCACGGTCGAGCACCTCGGGGCGAACGGGGCGCTCATCGGTAAGGTGGGGCACCTGGTCATCGTCGAACCAGAGCAGCCAGCTACTCGGGTTCACATGGCTCACGATGCCGTTAGAGACAGCAGTGTGGTGGCCACGTGCGGTGCTGTAGGGCCAGTATCCGATGGGGGGCGGCTCGAAGAGCGTGCCGTTTACCGCTACTGCCAGATCGTGCTGCCAGGCCATCTGCCAGGTGTAGCGCAGCCGGTACTGCTGGCCCCGGCGCAGCGCATGCGCATCCATCGGCGTCACAAAGACCTCAACGCCGGGCGCGGTAAGATCGACGCGGGCGATGTGAGCCATTCCCCGGCCCGGGTAGCCGGCGGCCTCCACGTCGAGCGCGGTGTAGTAGACTCCGGCGAAGACCTCCGTTTCAGGATACGGGGCCGTGATGCTTATCCGCCACGTGATAAGCCCCGCGAGCACGGTAAATACAACCGCCAGCACGACCCCTCTTGCAACAAGAGGAGAGCGTGCGGCATCGCGACCGGCAGACGAAGAGCACATACGCTACGTATCCCCAAAGAACGAACGGATCCATTTCCACAGGCGGGTGCGCAGGGCCGGGGTGGCGCGCAGGTCCATCACGATATAGACGACCAGCCAGAGACCGAGCGCAATCATGATGAGGTTGGCGATCCACATGCCAAACCAGGGCTCGATGGTGCCGCGGGTCGACATTTTTTCGCCCTGCACGAGCGAGACCCAGTAGAAGAGAAAGACGCCCATCGCAAAGGCCGCGCTGATGCCGAGCCCGCCCCGTCGAATGCTGAGTCCGAGAGGCGCTCCGATGAAGATAAACACCACGCAGGCCACTGCGATGGAGTACTTCTTCATGATCTCGACGCGGTAGGTGCGGATGCGTTGCTCCTTCCAGCTGGTGCCACGGTCGGTGCTGCGGAGCTGCGACTGCATGGAGCGGGCGTGCTGCAGGGCGCCATCAACCACAGTCGACATCTGGTCGGAGGGGAGGTCGCGGAGCAGGGCGGGCGCCTCGGAGGCGTGGGCCGTGGTGTCGGGCAGCGGCCATACGCCCCAGGTGGGCTGCTCATCGCGGTCGTTGTACGGACGGTGAGGCGAGGCGCGCAGGTCATCGACATCGTCTGCAACCTGCCGAGAGAGCGAGTCGGCGGCGGCCTGCAGTCCGCTAATGCGCATGGTGCGGGCCGTACGCGAGGTGCGGCGCTCCGCATCTTCGTCGGAGCGCTGAAACCCAAAGTCTGACACGTCGAGGCGCATCGTGTGCTGGGCAAAGCGAATCTTTTCGTAGCGCTCCTCGCGGTGGTCGGCGTCGCGCGGCATGGGGCGGTGCATTTCGCCATCGTAGAGCACCATCGTGATCTCGCGTCCGAGCGAGTCCGCGTCGAGTGTGCCATGCGACGCCCGGATCACGGCCTGGCGGCGGCGTCCTTCGGTGTAGTCGTAGATGGTAACGCCCTGGAGCTGGTTGGAGCCTTGCGGGCGTTCGCGCACAAGAATGCTGTAGTCGTCGATCCCGTCGTAGAACACGCCGGCCCGCAGGTCAAAGCCCGGCTGCTGCGCGCGAATGTCGCTCCACAGTATGCGAGCGCGGTGGTTGGCCTCCGGAAGCATTACGGTGTTGAAGTACATCATGAAGCCCGTCAGCACCGCCCCCACAATCAGCGCCGGCCATACCAGCTGTCCGAACGAGATGCCGGAGCTTTTCATGACCGTGTAGGCCTTCGACTCCACCAGTTGGCCAAATGCCATGAGCGCCGCCAGTAGCGTGGCCATGGGCACCGCCAGCACCACCATGTACGCCAGGTTGTAGGCAATGAGTTCGATGATGACGGTAAGAGGAATGCCCTTACCGGCAATTTCGGGCAGCCAACGGATCAGAAACTGCATCAGCAGCAGAAACATGAGCACGCCCAGCCACCCAAAGAAGGGGCCAGGGAGCTTGCTGAGCATCAACCAGTGAAGCCGGTAGAGCCTCATACTACGCGTTAACCTGTAGAGTTGAAGGACGGCAGATAGACCGCACCCGAAGGCGGGCGAAACCGGGCGCAAGACCGTTGCAGAGCGAAGCCGGTCTGTGTAGGCGGTTCGGCACATCTGTACGTATGGCCTGCAGGTCGGTTCAAGCAATGGGGACGCACACGGCGCGAATCCTCCTCTTTTTGTCGTCGTACAGCCTTCTGCGGAACCGTCTCATGCAAAACAGCGCCATACAAAACACCGCTACCCAAAATAGCTCGTGCAAGATGATTCCACTGCAGCACAGCTTCATGCAGCACAGCTTCACGTCACCTGCACCCATTGTCCTCACCCACAGCACTGCATCCTGCCATGACGATTCAGTCGTTCACGTTCAATCCGTTCATGACCAACATGTACGTCTTTCATGAGGACGGCGAGGCCGCGATTATTGACGCCTCGTGCTCATCGGCAGCGGAGTACAGCGCGGTCGAGGACTACGTACAGGGCCATGATCTGACGGTTACGCACCTGATCTTGACGCATGCGCACATCGACCATATTCTGGGCTGTGCGCACTTGGAGACGACCTACGACGAGGCCTTCTATCTGCACCCGAGCGGCGAGCCGTTTTACGCGCAGGCCGAAGAGCAGGCACAGGCCTTCGGGGTAGCCATTGAGGCGCCGGAGCGCACCACGAAGCCCCTTACGCCGGGCGACACCGTAACCGTGGGCAGCACCACGTTCCGCATCCTGCACACCCCCGGCCACTCGCCCGACTCCATCAGCCTGGTGGCGGATGCGCACGACATTGCCTTCACGGGCGACGTGCTCTTTCGTGATTCCATCGGCCGCACGCAGGGGCTGCCACAGACCTCGCAGCCGCAGCTTATGGCCTCGATCCGCGAGAAGCTGCTTCCGCTGGGCGATGACGTGACCATCTACCCCGGGCATGGCGAAGTGACCACCATCGGTCGGGAGCGCAAGCACAATCCGTTCTTGAACAACGAGGTGCCGGGTTTTGCCGGATAGCCGTGGCCCGTCGTCTACATCTGGTACGCTCTCATCCCCGACATGTCAGACCCTGTGCGCACGCTACTCACGGCACTGCTTACCGCGACCCTTCTGATAAGCACCGTGCTCATGGCCGCGTGTGCCGACGACGTGGTGGCCCCGGTCCAGGGCGTGGGCGGCGATGCGCCGGTGCTGCTTGAGCAGGTGACCTACTCGCTCAACGCGGTATCCAGTGAGGGCGCCCTCCCGCAGGGGCTCTCGGGCGAGGTGGTCTTTCAGGAGCTGGATGCATCGCGGATGCTCGTGACGGTAGCGATCGACGACACGGTCGACACGCCGCTCATCCATCCGGTGCATATCCACGAAAACGACGCTGACACGGGCGGACCCATCGCTTTCTTCCTGGGGGCGCTCGACAACAACGCGCGCGGTGCAGCCCGAAGCGTACACGTGATCGAGAAGTCGCTGGATTCACTGCTGACGTTCGACGGACATGTCAACATCCACGAGAGCAACGCGACGCGCGACACGCTGCTTGCACAGGGCGACATCGGTGCCAACGACAATGCGAGTCCGACGCTTTTTCAGCTCAACCGTGTTGCAGAGCCGCGCCACGCAGCGTATCCCCTGCAGGCGGTGCCAAACAGCAGCACGCAGGCGCCAGAGGGATTCGAGGGCACGGTGCGCTTCGAGGAGCTGACACCGTCGCAGACGCTCGTGCAGGTGCAGGTAGACGGCGGCTCGCCTGCAACCGGCGGGGCGCATCCGGTGCATCTGCGTGAGGGGGCGGCAGGCGAACATGCTGATGATTCAGCCCCAGAGGTGGTGATTGCCTATCTTGGGGCGATAGACGGCGCGCCGGAGAGTCTGGGCACGAGCTGGACGGTGGTCAACCGGAGCTACGACGAGCTTCTCGACGCAGACGCCCACGTGCGCATCCACCTGAACAACGAGGCGCTCGGTACATCTGTGAGTGCTGGCGATATTGGTGCAAATGCAGTACCCATGTAGCGATATGTGACGATATGCAGCGGCAGGGCGGCTACCTTACCCCCTGCCTCATAAACATCCCCTAAACGCCATGCGTATCGTTTCGCTCTTTCTGCTCGTGTTTCTTCTCAGCGCGTTCGTGGCTGGATGCGAAGGCCCCGTAGGACCGCCCGGTCCTCAGGGTCCGCGCGGCCCGGCCGGTGCACAGGGCGCCTTTATTCAGACTGTGGAGGTTACCTTTGACGTAGACACCGCCATCGAAGACGAAAGCGGGCTCGTGCTCTTTCAGAACTACGACTTTCCGGAGATCACGCCCAGCGTCGAAGACAATGGCTTTGTGCAGGCCTACTACCTGGCGGGCAACGACACCTGGACGGCCATGCCGTACACGTTCGGCGACGAGTCGCCCGATATTGACGCGGTCGATTATACGCTCACGCTTGGCTATGCCTGGCGCGTAGACCTCGTGCAGCTCTTCTACGAGGCCTCGGCCCCGTTTGCGCTCGACTTTGCGCAGACGCGCACCGTCAAGATCGTCGTCGCCGATGCGCAAGCCACACAGGCTCGCAGCGTCGACTGGTCTGACTACGAGAGCGTGCGGTCGCACTTCGGGTTGGAGGAGTAGCGCTACTGGTTAGCGCTGCTGGTTAGCACTCCTGATCGCTTGCAGGCGCCGCTATCCACTACAGTGCACTACCATGCAGCACCATGCATTTACAATGCACCGCATGCAGCACGGCAAAGGAAACTATGCGCCATCATGCGAAGCAGGTGGCTCAGGTTACTCAGGTACTGCATCCGGCGCTGGTGAACCCTAACCTATGGTGCTCGTTCATAGCCCGATCCGTTGCATACCGCTCTGCGTAGCGCGCTATGCAAGCCTGTTTTATCACGATCCTTTGCCCCGTTTCCTGTACCTCAACCCACATGGCTTACCTCTTTACCTCTGAATCCGTATCGGAAGGACACCCCGATAAAGTTGCCGACCAGATCTCTGATGCTGTTCTCGATTCGTTGATTGCGAACGATCCGAAAAGCCGTGTTGCCGTCGAAACGATGGTAACCACCGGACTCGTCGTACTCGCAGGCGAAGTGACCACCGAGTCGTACGTCGACGTGCGCGAAACCGCACGGCGCGTTATTCGCGACATCGGGTACACCGATCCGCGGCTTCGTTTCGACGCTGACTCGTGCGGCGTGCTTAGCAGCATTCACGAGCAGAGCAGTGATATCAGCCTCGGCGTAGATGGAAAAGAGGAGCAGGGCGCTGGCGACCAGGGCCTCATGTTTGGCTATGCCTGCCAGGAGACCAAGGAGCTGATGCCGATGGCGATCACCTACGCTCACCGGCTCATGAAAGAGCTGGCGCACATCCGTAAGGAGACCGACCAGATGCCCTACCTGCGCCCCGATAGCAAGAGCCAGGTTACCGTGGAGTACGGGGAAGACGGCATGACGCCGCGCCGCATTCACACGGTGGTGCTGTCTACGCAGCACGACGAGGGCACCAGCCAGTCGCGCATCAAAGACGACGTGCGCAACGTCTTGCTGCCCCGTGCCTTTGGCGAGCGCTACGAGGAGCTAATCGACGACGAGCTGGTGCTGCATGTGAACCCGACCGGACGATTCGTTATCGGCGGTCCCCATGGCGATGCAGGCCTGACCGGGCGCAAGATCATCGTGGATACCTATGGTGGCAAAGGCGGCCACGGCGGCGGCGCGTTCAGCGGCAAAGACCCGTCGAAGGTCGACCGAAGCGCTGCCTATGCCGCGCGCCACGTAGCCAAAAACATCGTCGGCGCCGAGCTGGCCGACGAAGCCCTCGTGCAGATTGCCTACGCCATCGGCGTAGCCGAGCCGGTCTCGATCAACGTCGACACAAACGGCACCGGAATCATTCCCGATAACCGCCTGCGCGACGCGGTCCGCGAGACGTTTGAGCTGGCGCCGTCCGCCATCATCGAGCGCCTGGAGCTGCTCAAGCCGCAGTACCAGCAAACCTCCACCTACGGACACTTTGGGCGCAACGGGTTTACGTGGGAGCGTCTCGACCACGTTGCAGCGCTCAAAGAAGCCGCCGGGCATCTGGCATAGCCGAGGCGCAGGCGCCCGCATCCGTAGTTTCTGTAGTAGTCTTTAGTAGTAGTCCCTGTAAAAGCAACACGCACGCGATGCCCCTCAACATCTGGGTTACGTTGCTCACTGCGGCGATGCTGAGTCTGGGTATGCTGGGTATAGGAGGATGCGAACGGGCGTCTTCGCCCCCATCCTCCGGCTCAGTCCCGGCAAGCACTGCCGAGGTCGAAGCGCCCCCCGCGCAGGCGACCGACACCGCCCTGTCGCATGCAGCACTCCAACCCGACACCGGGACCACTCCGGCGGCTTCCCCCTCCGTTGCCGTAGACAGCATTGCTGATACGCGCCGCAACGCCGTGACGCGCGCTGTTGAAACCGCTGCACCCGCCGTGGTAAGCATCGGCGTGCGCCGGGTGCAGCGCGTTCGCGACCCGTTCTTCAACGACCCGTTCTTCCGTCACTTCATGCAGCGCCAGCCCTACCGCGAGCGCGAGGCGCGCAGCATGGGGTCGGGCTTCGTGATGTCGCCCGACGGCTACATCGTGACAAACGAGCACGTGGTGAGCGACGCGCGCGACATCGAGGTCTACTTTCCCGATGGCGAGACCTACACCGCCGAGCTTGTTGGTAGCGACCGGCTCACCGACCTGGCCCTGCTGAAGATCGAAGCGCGCACCCTGCCGCACCTTACGTTCGACACCGACACCGCGCCCATCCCGGGCGAGTGGGTGATCGCGCTGGGCAATCCGTTTGGCCTGTTCGAGGCTGCCGAGCCGTCGGTTACCGTGGGCGTCGTTAGCGCCACCAACCGAAATCTGCAGTCGGGCCGCGACGGACGCCTCTATCGCAATATGATTCAGACTGATGCCGCCATCAACCGGGGTAATTCGGGCGGACCGCTCGTAAATGCACTTGGCAATGTGATCGGCGTGAACACAGCTATTTTCTCCGATTCGGGCGGGTCGGTGGGCATCGGGTTTGCCGTGCCGGCAGCGCGCGCCGTCGAAATCCTGAGCGAGTTGCGCGAGCGGGGCAGCGTAGACCGGTCGCACTACACCGGACTCGACCTCGTACCTGTCGATGAGCGCATCGCGCGGGCGCTCGGATTGCGGGAGGCGCGCGGGCTCGTGGTGCGTGATGTCGACCCCGGCTCACCTGCTGCCGAAGCAGGTCTGCAGGTGTACGACGTAATCCTCAACGTGGCCGGCACGCGCATTGACGGCCGTGATGACTACGTAGCGCGCGTGTTCGACTTTCGCCCCGGCGACCAGCTGCCTCTCGTCATCGAGCGCGACGGCGAGCGCATGGAAACGATGCTTACGCTTGGACGGCGCGGGTAGGCGAGCGTCAGTTCTTTTACGGATACCTCGCTGAGATGCGCAACAAATAACTTCTGGGTAGCGGGAAGATGTTAAATGATGGACATATGATTTAAATCATCGCAAGCCGCTCAAACCCCCTCTGTCTTCGAGCTTCGCCGAAGGTGTGATCCTGTGGACATCTCCCCCTTAGCTAAGGGGGAGAAACCCGACACGAGCCCGCAGGGCGACTGATGGAGCGAAGCGAAATAAGGGAGAGGGGGTTCGAACAAGACAAAACTGCGGTGCCCGATCATTCTATCATTTAGCGTTTATCCACTACC
>NZ_JARWGJ010000055.1:0-14702 GCF_040409695.1 Longimonas sp. | reverse complement strand
ACACCTGGCTATACACTCTTTCCCTACACGACTCTCTTCCGATCTCAGCGCGGCGAGGACCTCGAGTGCGTCGTCCACACGACGACCCGGGACCGGAACCTGATGGCCCTGGAGTCGGAGCTGCTGGGGGCCCACGCGCTCGGGGTGCGCAACATCCTGGCGCTGACCGCGGAGTGGATCGCCTGCGGCATTGCGGTAGCCGCGGTAGCGACCGGGCATACACGGGGGCAAAACGGACCGCCTGCGAGGTGGGGCGTCTGGGCGGGCTCTACAGGGCCGTGAACGCTGGTGGATGGCAGGAGGGCAGGGCCGTATGCTTTCCAAAAGCCATTAGACACATATGATCTTCACTTCAATTCGTGACTTAATTTTTATACACTTCGGTAGCGATTTAACCCATCAGCCATCCCTGTTATGCGTTCTGTTGTGCCTTCGTCTATTGCCTCGCCGTTTGCCACCGACGATCCGGTGCTAAGCCTGATTGGGAATACACCGATGGTGGCCTACCCAGGTATCGAGAACGAGCGTGTGCTCTGTAAGATGGAGTCGATGAACCCGACCGGCTCGATGAAAGATCGAATCGCGATGGGGATCTTGACGGAGGCGGTGCGCGCGCACAACATCGACACGGTGGTGGAGGCCAGTTCGGGAAATACGGCCGGGGCGGTGGCGCTGGTAGCGAACCGGCTCGGACTGCGGTGCATCCTGACGTGTCCGGCATCGAGTAGCCGGCAGAAGTTCGGCTACATGAAAGCGTTCGGCGCCGAAGTACATGAGTGCCCGAGCGTCTCTTCGGACCATCCCGACCACTACCGCGCTACGGCCAAGCGCTTGGCTGAGGAGACAGGCGGGTTCTTGATGAACCAGTACTACAACCAGTCGAACCCGGGCGTGCATGCGCAGTGGACGGGCCCTGAGGTGTGGTCGCAGGCAGGCGACCGCATGACGCACCTGGTCTGCGCGATGGGCACGGGCGGACTCATCAGCGGCACTGCGCGTCACGTTAAAGAGCAGGCAGCCAAGGCGGGGCGTCCGGTTACGGTTGTGGGGGTGGATGCGGAATGCTCTAACATCGCCACCGCGTTCTACGACGAACCTGAGCGTCCGTACGACACCCGCGTAGAGGGGCTCGGCAAAGGCGGTAAGCTGCCTACCATGTGGTTTGAGTATCTCGACGAGATGCGCCGCGTGACCGACGACGAAGCCTTTGCTCAGGCCCGCCGTGCGGCTCGGCAGCATGGCCTGCTCATCGGCCCCAGCGCCGGCGCGGCGCTCAAGATTGCGTGCGACATCAGCCAGGCCGACCCCGCTGCTACGGTCGTCACCATCATCTGCGACAGCGGCGACCAGTATTTTGACACGCTGTTCGAGGGGTAATCAGCGCCGCATGCTCCGTCGGTGTATGAGAGGACAGATGTATGAACGGGGCGACGAGAAGAACGTCTACCCCTTCAGCCCCACACCGTAGCCCCCGAGCAAATCCCAAACAGGATCTTCAATCTGTGGACTTGCAACCCCTGTACGCTTCACGTATATATGTAGCATGATGAACAAACGCTCCCAACACATTGCTGCATGGTGGTGGTGCACCCGGGTTACTGGGCACACCACCCCGCACAGGTAGCGCACATGCTGCGCCCCCTGTTTCTCGTGCTCGCTGACCCGCTGTCGCCCTTGCAGACAGTGGGTTTTTTTCGTTTGTAGCCTTCTTATCCCGCTTGCTCATGACGTTCGACGATTTTGCTGCCCGCATCAACGAGGCGCGTACAGAGACCGACGGTCCGCTCGTGGTGCCGGTACATCGGCGTCGCAGTGCCGACCTGCTTACGCCGGTGTCGGCCTTTCTGGCGCTGCGCGAAGGGGCCGACTTCCCGTTTCTCCTCGAAAGCGTTGAGGGCGGTGAGAAGCTGGCACGCTACTCGTTCCTGGGAGGCAACCCCTACCGCGTGGTACAGGCCACCGAGCATGGGGCCGCCGTTACGATCGACACGCGCCGCGCTGTGGACGGGATACCTAACCCCGACGCATCGGGTACTATCTTCGACGTGCTTACGCGCCTTACCGAGCCGTTTACGGAGCTTGCAGCGCCGGGGCTGCCACGGCTGCGCGGGGGCGCTGTCGGGTATATGGGATACGATACGGTGCGCCTTATTGAGCACCTGCCCGACGCCCCTCCCGATACGCTTGGCATGCCCGATGCCGTCTGGGGCTTTTACGATGCGCTTGCTGCGTTCGACCATGTGCGTCACCAGCTCGTGATCATGGCAAGCACGTTTGTGCATCCCGATACCGATCTGCACACCGCATATGACGATGCCGCCGCACGCCTGGACCAGCTGGAGGCGCAGCTCAATGCATCGGCGGCGCACCCGGAGCCGCTCAAGCTGCCGTCGCCCAACATCAGCTCGAACTTCGAGCGCGATGCGTTCGAGCAAGCCGTTCGTGAGGCCAAGCAGCACATCGTGGATGGCGACATCTTCCAGGTGGTGCTCTCCCAGCGCTTCGAATCCACCTTCCGTGGCGACCGGTTTAACCTCTACCGCGCCCTCCGGCAGGTGAACCCGTCGCCCTACCTGTTCTACCTGGACTTCGACGACGTGGCGCTGGTGGGCTCCTCGCCCGAGGTGCTTGTGCGCGTCGAAGACGGGCACGCCGAGGTGCTGCCCATCGCGGGGACGCGTCCGCGTGGCGCGACCGAAGCGGAAGATAACGCGCTGGCCGAGGAGCTGGCTGCAGATCCGAAGGAGCGCGCCGAGCATCTGATGCTTGTGGATCTGGGGCGCAACGACCTGGGGCGCGTGTGCACCTACCAGTCGATCAACGTAGATCGCTACGCGTTCATCGAGCGCTACTCACACGTGATGCACATCGTGTCGTCGGTGTCGGGCGAGGTGGCCGGCGAGCGTACACCTATGGAAGTGCTTGCCGCCTGCTTTCCCGCAGGCACCGTGAGCGGAGCCCCCAAGGTACGCGCTATGGAGCTGATCGATGCCTTCGAACCCACGCGACGCGGCATATACGCCGGGGCCGTAGGCTACCTCGACTTTTCAGGTACGCTGGATACGTGCATTGCCATCCGCACCATGGTCGTGCGCGATGACACCGTCTACGTGCAGGCTGGCGCAGGCATCGTTGCCGATAGCGACCCGGCCTCGGAGTACGAAGAGACGCGCAACAAGGCCGCTGCGCTACACGAGGCGCTACAGGTGGCCACCGACGATCTTCTATAATCTGTACAAGCTCAGCCAGGTGTGTAAGCCCAGCAAGACGGTTGGGTGACCTGCGATGGCCCTACCTAAACCCGCTTTCCGATAGCGGGTACATGTTTTTGACCCTGTTAACCTACTCGACATACTGCCCTGTTATGCCGAACCCGATTACCGAAACCCTTTTTGGACGTGGCTGGATTGGCCGCACCATCAGCCGCGAAGAGACCGTGGAGCACATCAACCCGCTCGTGCGGGCACACATCGAGCTGAACCACGCCTACCGGGCTGTTGTGCGGGTTGCCGATGATCGCCGGGTGGTGGATGCACTCAACGCGCTCCTCAAAACCGCCCGCGCCGATGTCGGCAAGCTCTCCGAAACGGTGTTCAGCGCTGGAGGCGCCGCGTATAACGGCACCGACCTGAAGCCCGAGGACTTCGACCTCGGTCCTGACCTGGATACGGCGCTCCCAAACCTGATTGAGGAGGAAGAAGCGTTTCAGGAGGCCGTGCGCACCGAGCGCAACGACGTAGAGCATCAGATGCGCACACGCGCTATCCTGGAGCTGGTGCGCGACAATAGCCAGGAGCGGCTCGACGTGCTGAAGCGCATCCGAAAGCGGCGCTAAGCCGGCGCGGCTCGCCGCCCGTTCGCATCCCCCCGATTTTTTCTGACTCCCCTATCGCATGACTGACGACGCCTCTTCGAACGCCGACACCGTGGTTGTATCTGGCATCCAGCCGTCTGGACGCCTGCACATTGGAAACTACTTCGGTGCGCTGCGTCAGCATCTCGACCTGCATACGCAGCACCGGGCCTTCTACTTCATTGTGAACTACCACGCGCTGACCTCGCTGCACGACGCCGATCGGATGCGCGAGTATACGATGGATGTAGCGCTCGACTATCTGGCGCTGGGCTTTGACCCCGATGAGGCAGCGCTCTTCATCCAGAGCGACGTGCCCGAAGTGACAGAGCTGGCGTGGATCTTCTACAACCTGATGCCGGTGTCGCGTTTAGAGCGCGGCGTGTCGTACAAGGAGAAAGTTGCTCAGGGGTTGACCCCGAACGCCGGATTGCTCAACTATCCGGTGCTGCAGGCGGCCGATATCCTGATCTACGGAGGCACCCAGGTGCCCGTCGGGGCCGACCAGAAGCAGCACATCGAGATTACGCGCGATGTGGCGCAGCGCTTCAACAACACGTTCTGCCCCGACGACCCGATATTCACGCTCCCCGAGCCGTACATTCTCGACGACGTGTCGGTGGTGCCGGGCATCGACGGACAGAAGATGTCGAAGAGCTATGGCAACACCATCGGTATCTTCGACGAGGGCAAGGCCCTCAAGAAGAAAGTAATGAGCATCGTAACCGACTCTACGCCGCTCGACGAGCCGAAAGATCCGGAGCAGTGCAACGTGTTTGCGCTCATCAAGCTGTTTGCGGATACGGAGCGCCGCGCCGAAATCGCAGAACAGTATCGGGCTGGTGGATACGGATACGGCCACGCCAAGAAAGAGCTGCTGGGCCTAATCCAGGACTTCTTTGCTGAGGCGCGCGAACGCCGCCACGAGCTGGAGCAGCGCCCCGACTATGTGCGCGACGTGCTGCGCGACGGAGCCAAACGCGCCCGCGCCACAACCGAACCGCTTATGGCACAGGTCCGCGAAGCCACGGGACTGATGACGACGGTGTAGAAGTGTGGAAGTATGGAGGTGTCGAGGTCTGGAAGAGACACATGTGGAAGGGTAAAGCTTGATAACGGCATGTGCTGGTTTCTTTTTTCGGTAGTGGATAAACGCTAAATGATAGGATGATCGAGCACCGCAGTTTTGTCTTGTTCGAACCCCCCTCTCCCTTATTCCGCTTCGCTCCATCAGTCGCCCTACGGGCTCGTGTCGGGCTTCTCCCCCTTCGCGAAGGGGGAAATGTCGCGTGGCGACAAAGGGGGATGCGCGTCCACAAGGATAATGGAAACTTGCACACCGCATGAGTTTGCTGAAGCCAGTGGCTATCTTAGCCCAGAAGAAGCTCTTAGCCCAGAAGAAGCTGCCGAACTGGAGAAGACCCTACGCATCACCTTGGGCGGATTGGTAAAAATGATGTCCAACCCCGCCCCCTGGTGCAGACCGGCCAACCACGCACGGGAAGCTGACGTATTCTATGACCCTGCCTCTTAATCCTCCATCCGTCCATCCCTTCACCCCTAACAGGCTATGATCTTCGTTCTCGACAACTACGACAGCTTCACGTACAACCTGGTTCACCTGCTGGGGGAGCACACCGACGACATCGTGGTGGAGCGCAACGACGCGCTGACGGTAGAGGAGGTGCGGGCGCTCGACCCCGAGGGCATCGTGATTTCGCCGGGCCCGGGCCGTCCTGCCGATGCGGGTATCACCGAGCCGCTCATCGAGGCCATGGGCGCAACCACCCCGATCCTGGGCGTCTGTCTCGGACATCAGGCCATGGGCGAGGTCTTCGGGGCCGACGTGGTCAACGCGCCCTCGCTCATGCACGGAAAGACGAGCGAGGTAACGCACGACGGGCAGTCCATCTTTGAGGGCGTTGACGCTCCTTTCACCGCGACGCGCTACCACTCGCTTATTCTCGACCGCGACACCATCCCCGACGAGCTCACCATCACCGCTGCAACCGACGACGATATCGTGATGGGCATTCGCCACGTAGAGTGGCCCATTGAAGGCATCCAGTTTCATCCTGAGAGCGTCAAAACGGCGGCAGGGCCCACGCTCATTGCCAACTGGGTGCGTCGCCTTCCCGCCCGCTCTACCCGATAGCGCCGGATAAACTGTCGCCGTCTCGACAGCTGCTACAGTTACTCGTTCCAACCGTTTTTTCGAACCATTTCCGTGTCTATGCACGACCACCTAACCACCATCGCTCAAGGCCAAGCGCTTACCGAAGACGAAGCTGCCGACGCCATGCATCAGATCATGTCGGGCACTGCCGACCCCACGCACATCGCGGCCATGCTGGTCGGGATGCGCGCACGGGGCGAGCAGCTCGACGAGCTCGTGGGGTTTACCCGCGTGATGCGCGAGTTTGCCGTTTCTGTAGCCTGCAACGACCCGTACGCCATCGACCTCTGTGGTACCGGGGGCGATGGTGCAAGCACGTTTAACATCTCAACGACCGCTGCCTTCGTGTGTGCAGGGGCCGGCGTTACCGTTGCCAAGCACGGCAACCGGTCGGTATCCTCGAAGTCGGGTTCAGCCGACGTACTGGAAACGCTGGGCGTTGAGATTGAGCTCGAAAAAGAAGGCGTCGAGTACTGTCTGGATGAGGCTGGCATCGCCTTCTTGTTTGCGCCCTACTTCCACCCGGCCATGCGGCACGTCATGCCCGTACGTAAGTCGCTTGGCGTGCGCACCTGCTTCAACATCCTGGGGCCGCTCTGCAATCCGGCAGGCGTGACCCGACAGCTCGTAGGTGCGTTCGACCTGCAGACCGCACAGCTCATGGTGCAGATCCTGCGTCGCCTCGATAGCGAGCACGTCATCACCGTGCACTCGAACGACGGCATGGACGAGTTTTCGGTGGCCGATGCCAGCACCCTCTTCGAGTACAACACGGACGGGCCGCATGACATGCCCATCAGCCGCGAGGTGGGCCCCGAGAAGCATGACTTTGAGCGCGCCTCGAACCGCACGCTGATAGGCGGGGATGCGCACGAAAATGCTGAGATCCTGCGTGGCATCTTGGCGGGCACCGACACCTCGCCACGCCGCGACGTCGTACTGCTGAATGCGGGCTACGCGCTGCATACCAGCGGACAGTTCGACGACCTCGACGCGGCTTTTCAGGGAGCACGCAACAGCATCGATTCAGGCCGTGCGCTGGATGCCCTGAACACGCTCATTGAGGTCTCGAACGACGCTCCAAAGTAACGCGCGCCCCTTTTGGCGCCCGCTGCCCTCCGCCCGCTGTCCTCCGCACGCTAAACCCCGACTGAATCTGTGAGCATTCTTGACGACATCGTTGCCGATACACGGACCCTGATTGCCGACCGCAAACAGGAGACACCCGTATCCGAATTGAAGCAGCGCCCGCTGTTTGCCGATCACGAACCGCTCTCGTTAGAGGAAGCACTCAAGCAGCGCGGCATGTCGTTCATTGCGGAGGTGAAGAAAGCCTCCCCCTCGAAGGGCGTGATCCGGGAGTCGTTCCAGCCGGCCCAGATTGCACAGTCGTACGCCAAGCACGGCGCCGCTGCTATCTCTGTGCTGACCGAGCCCCTGCACTTTCAGGGCTCGCTGGAGAGCCTGGCGTGGATCCGTGCCCACGTGCCCGACACGCCACTCATGCGGAAGGACTTCATCATCGATCCGTATCAGCTTGTTGAAGCAAAAGCCGTTGGTGCCGATGCCGTACTGCTGATCGCGACGGTGCTCGATGCCGGGGCGCTCTATGACTTACACGCACAGGCCGAAGAGCTCGGGCTGTCGTGCCTGGTTGAGGTGTATGCTCACGAGGACCTCGATAAGATCGATTTCGACCAGGTGAAGCTGCTCGGGGTTAACAACCGCAACCTCCATACGTTTGAAGTAGACATCGCAAACTCGCTCGACATCTTCCAGCACGTGCCACGTAGCCTGGGCTGGGTATCGGAGAGCGGCCTAAGCGACCCCGAAACGCTCGTCCGCCTCCGCCAGAACGGCGTAAACGGCGTGCTCATCGGCGAGCACTTCATGCGCGCCGACGACCCTGGCCAGGCGCTAACCGACCTGCGCAACGAAGCGCGCGAAATTGCCATCGCCCAACAGCAGTAGGTGTGGACGTGTGGAGGTTAAGCGTGCTCCTCCATCCTTCCAACCCTCCATCCTTCCATCCCTCTAACCCGTCATCCATCCCCTTATGTCCGTAAAAGTCAAAGTCTGCGGCATTACCGATCTTGAAGCGGCCCGCTACCTGGCAGGGAAACGCGCGGACTACCTGGGCTTCATTCAGCATGAAGACAGCCCGCGCTACATCCGTCCGAAGCAGGTAGCCAAGATTCTGGAATGGGTGCATGGCATTAACTCGGTCGGGGTTTTTGTGAATGATGATGCGGATGCCGTGAACCACGCGGTGGAAACAGCCGGATTCACCCACGTGCAGCTGCACGGCACGGAGCCGCCCGCCGTATGTGAGCAGATCGACCGGCCGGTTATCAAAGCGATTCGCGTGCGCCATGATGCGGCCTCCGACCAGCTGCGGGCGCTCATGGAGCCCTATACCGACGTTGTGGACGCCTTTCTGCTCGATACGCACAACAGCAGCGTGTGGGGCGGCACCGGCGAATCCTTCAACTGGCGCCTGGCGCGCGAGCTCTCAAGCGAGTACCGCCTCTTCCTCGCGGGCGGACTCAACGCCGATAACATTGAGCGCGCCGTGCACACGATGCGTCCGTATGCCGTCGATCTGTCGAGTGGACTCGAAACGGCCCCGGGCGTGAAAAGTCTCGATAAGATCGACGCGTTCTTCGACACGTTTCGCGCGCTTCAGGACGAGCTGGCCGAAGAAGCGGCCGATCCGTCGTAGCATCCCCCGCATCGCATCCCCTAAAACCTCCTTGAACCCTGTACAGGCGCCGCAGGCCCCGTGCGCGCCCTCTTGCTATCTTTCTGCATCCAACCCCGCTAACCCATGTCCAACGCTCCTGCTGTAGCCACTGAGTCGACCCCCGAATCTGCTGCTGCGTCGAACACACGCTATGCCGCTCCCGACCAAACGGGCCATTTCGGTCCATACGGCGGGGCTTTCGTGCCGGAGATTCTCGTTCCGGTGCTTGAAGAGCTGCGCGCCGCCTACGCCGAGGCCCAGGCCGACCCCGAGTTCGATGCCCAGTACCGCACGCTCCTGCGCGAGTACGTAGGGCGCCCGACTCCGCTCACCTTCTGCGACCGCCTGACCGATTACTACGGCGGCGCGAAGATCTATGCCAAGCGCGAAGACCTCTGCCATACCGGTGCCCATAAGATCAACAACACGATCGGGCAGATCCTGCTTGCGCGCCGCATGGGCAAGACGCGCATCATCGCCGAAACCGGCGCCGGACAGCATGGTGTGGCCACGGCTACCGTCTGTGCCAAGTTTGGCATGGACTGCATCGTATTCATGGGCGAGGAAGACATGGAGCGCCAGCGCCTGAACGTAGAACGCATGGAGCTGATGGGCGCGGAGGTGCGTCCGGCTATGAGCGGCAGCCGTACGCTCAAAGATGCGACGAACGAAGCCATTCGCGACTGGGTGTCGAATCCCAGCGATACGTTCTACATTATCGGCTCGGTGGTGGGCCCGCACCCCTACCCGATGATGGTGCGCAACTTTCACCGCGTTATTGGGGATGAGACGCGTGCCCAGCTCGACGACCATGAGGGACGCGAATGCCCGGATGCTGTAGTTGCCTGTGTGGGCGGCGGCTCAAACGCCATGGGCATATTCTATCCGTATATCGACGATGAAGACGTGCGCCTGGTCGGCGTTGAGGCCGCCGGCGAGGGGCTCAACGGGCGCCACGCGGCGACGCTCTCGAAAGGCACACCAGGTGTACTGCACGGCGCCATGAGCTATCTGCTGCAAGACCAGCGCGGACAGGTAGAGATCGCGCACTCGATCTCGGCAGGCCTCGACTATCCTGGCATCGGGCCGGAGCACTCGCACCTGAAAGACTCCGGACGCGTTGAGTACGTGTCGGCGACCGATACTGAAGCGATGGACGGCGTGCGCGTGCTGTCTGAGCAAGAAGGCATCATCCCGGCGCTCGAAACCGCGCATGCTATGGTGCCTATGGAGCGCGTGGCGCGTGAGATCGGCCCTGAGGGCATCATCGTGTTTAACTGCTCGGGCCGGGGCGACAAAGACATGCAGACCATCGCCAAACACCGGTAACCCCACACCATCCCTCCCTCGTCCAACCCTCCACCCCTAACCTAATGTCTCGACTTTCTGACACCCTTGCCGCCTGCCGTGCCGATGGCACCCCCGCGATGGGCCTCTTCATCACCAACGGCTTCCCGACCCCCGAGGCCACCGTCCCGATCCTGCACGCGATCGACGCGGGTGGGGCCGACTTCATCGAGCTGGGCATGCCGTTTAGCGACCCGCTGGCTGAAGGCCTGCCGATTCAGCGCTCCAGCGCCCGTGCGCTCTCGCATGGCGTTACGATGGACGACGCGTTTGACACGGTCGCTACGTTCCGCGAAGAGAGCGATACGCCCGTGCTCCTTATGGGATACATCAATCCGGTGCTGCAGTACGGCATGGATACGTTCTGCAGCCGCGCCGCCGAGGCCGGGGTTGATGGACTGATCCTGCCCGATGTGCCGCCCGAGGAAGCCGAGGTGCTCACCGGGCATGCGCAGGCTGCAGGGCTCGACCTGGTCTTCCTGATTGCGCCCAACTCCTCCGACGCACGCATCCAGCGCGTCGACGAGCTGGCGACCGGTTTTGTATACGCAGTGTCCGTTACTGGACTCACCGGGTCGCGACTCGACGGGCGCGGGGCCGTACAGTCGTATCTAAAACGAGCCCGCTCGCTGGTTACACAGAATCCGCTTTTAGTCGGATTCGGCATCGCCACCCACGACGACGCGATGGAGCTCTCGCAGCATACTGACGGCTTTATTGTAGGGTCGGCACTCATCAAAGAGATCGAGGCCTGCTGGGATGACGACACGCTTTCCGACGACGCATGCTACGCGCGCATCCGCCAGTTTGCCCGGCAACTGAAAGAAGGGCCGGTTCTTGCAGGGAGCAATCCAACGACGTAGAGGTTTACGCTTCTACGCTGTTTGCACTTGCTTAACAGAGAACCTAACATGATTCAGTATACGCTTCGTCGCATCGGCGTTCTGCTTCTGGCTGCCACTGTGCTCGCCGGGTGCGAGGGCTTCTTGGATGGCGACTACCGCCCCCGCGCCACCGGACAAGAGGGGGAGATCATGGTCGTTATGGACAGCACCCACTGGGACACGGGCCTGGGGGATGCCGTACGCCAGAACATCGGCCCGTACGTCGAAACGCTTCCCACGCCCGAGCGCAGCTTCGACCTGCGCCAGGTAAACCTTGCGTCCGACCGCATCTTCGATATGGTGCGGCGGCATAAAAACGTGGTATTCGTGGCCCCGCTCAGCGACGAAACGCCGGTTGCCAACTTCCTGCGTAGTCGCCTCTCCGACGACGTGCTGCAGGCCGCCCTCGACGGCACGCCCGTCGTCGTGCCGCGCGAGGATCTGTGGCGCCGCAGTCAGCGCGTATACTACGTGACCGCCGGAAACACCGAGCAGCTCATCGAAGCGATTGTGGAGCGCGGCCCCGACATCCGGTCGACCTTCCATGAAATCACGCTCGACCGCATGGAGCGCGAGATGTTCGAGAAAGAGCGCCAGTTCGATCTGGAGGACACGCTCATGCAGCGCCACAACTTTGCGGTGAACGTGCAGCACGACTACCAGATTGCCGTCGACACGACCGTCGACCAGCGCAGCTTCATCTGGATGCGCCGCGTGCTCACCGACACCCGCCGCGAACTGATGATCCACTACGAGGAGGGCATGTCGCCTGAAGAGATCACGCCAGAGTGGATCTACGCCACCCGCGATTCACTCACTGAAGAATACCTGCGCGGCAACGTCGCTGGATTTGTGCGCACCGACTACCGCCGTCCGCTCAACACCGAAGAAACCGACTTCCTGGGCCGCTACGGCTACACCACGCGCGGACTCTGGCACTTTGTGCGCCGCCCCGACGAGGGCGAAGGCCTGCGCGAGATGGGCGGTGGCGGGCCCTTTGTGAATTACACCTTCTACGACCAGGAGAGCGGGCGCGTCTACATGATCGACGGATCGGTGTTCGCTCCAGAGTACGGCAAGCGCGACTTCCTGCGGCAGATGGAGGTCATCGCCCGCACCTTCCGCACCCAGGCCGATGAGGAGTCAGACGATCCGACTTTCGCATCTACCGACTAACGAACGGATGTTGGGCCGATGGTGGCCCAATGTTGGCGAGCAGTAACGATCCGGCATGCAGCGTTCTCAGCAGTATAGTAAGCAGATGAGCAATCGGGCTCTGGCATGGTTGCGAAAAGCAGGGGGAGGCGCGGCGCTGGCGCTCCTGGGCGCCCTGCTCCTTGTATCTGCAGGCGGGTGCCAGAACGGAGCGCCCCCCGTTGATGAGTCCACCATGCGCACGGTGCTGGTCGATCTCCATCTCGGCGAAGCCCGCCCCAATGCGCCTGCTGTCGATGCGCGTCCGCCGCCCGACAGCCTGCTGGCACGCCATGGCCTTTCTCGTGCTCAGTTTGAAGCGGCGCACGCCTATTACGCCGAGCGCCCCAGCGTCTATCGCGATATCTATCAGGAGGTGGTCGACTCGTTACGAGCGATACAGGGCGACGTTGCCGGACTCCGAGGAGCCTACGAAGCGGCCACCGAAGAAGCGGCCTCTGACGAAGAAAGTGAACCCGAAAACGCCTCGCCCCGGTCAGCCAGCCAGAGAGAGCGCCGTTGAGGTCTGTATCCCGGTGTAGCATATAGCACCGCAACCATCGATGGTGCTTCTGGGTGAATGCGTGAAGTTTCACTCGTCTGTTGCAGGCCCGCCGTCTGCAGAGTCGCTGTGCGGTGTGCCGTTTGTGTCCGGAAGGAAGCGGCGTCCTGATGTGGTTAGCGCGTAGGTCGTGGCATGTGGGGAGGGGGGCTGCACGTAGCCCTCGTGTACCAGCCAGCGCAGCAGCCGACGGGCCCGGTACGGCGGCTGGCCGGGCAGCCACGCATCCATCGGCTCGTCTTGAGCGATCGCGCCAAGCACCGACTGCAGTTCGCCCCTGTCGCTTGGCGTAACCGGATCGGGGTCGTGGCGCCCAAGGCACACGTCGCACTTCCCACACGGGTCGCTTGCCTCGCCAAAGTAGGCCAGGAGCTGCTGGCGCCGGCAGGTCGTAGACTCCGCATAGTTGATCATTGCGTCGAGGCGCTCCTCAGCGCGCTGTCGGGCTGCCGCCACAGCATCGCCGGGCACGGGCCACTGCTTGGCACGCGGGCGCAGCAGCTCCAGATGAATCGCCCGCCCCGGCGCGCGCCACTCCAGCAGGTCGCGCTGCGCCAGGTAGTCGAGTCCCTTGTGGATGCGTGCACGTGGCACCTCCATGCGCCGCTCCAGCTGCTCCATGTCGAGGGGCCACCACCGGGCATAGGCATCCGCATGCACCCCGCGAATCAGGTCGAGCACAAAGCGCTGCAGCGCCGTGTTCGACTGCGCTCGGGCGTACGTCCGGATATCCGATGCCGCTTGTCGGAACCGGATCCAGCCGCGATGCCGCCGGTTGGGCAGTCGCTGCCATGCATCCGCCCGCTCCAGCATGTCGATCGCCGTGCGAATCTTAGAGGCGTGGAGGTCCGTGACGCGCTGCACGGCCTTCATGTCGACGGTGAGCGGGGCGTCGGGGAGGCTGCCGAGTGGCACCTGGCCGACGTTGCAGATACCCGAGTACACCGCCTGAATCTCTTTCACCGAGGGGTGCCCTGCCTTGATGAGCGCCTCCTGCGTGTCGGCGTCGGGCGGCTGGTACAGGAGCACGGCATACGCCCGCTCGCCATCGCGCCCGGCCCGGCCCGCCTCCTGGTAGTACGCCTCCAGCGAAGACGGCAGATCGACGTGCACGACAAACCGCACATCCGGCTTGTCGATGCCCATCCCAAACGCATTCGTGGCCACGATCACACGCACCTCGTCCTGGATCCATTGCTGCTGTGCAGCGGTGCGACGCCCGGAGTCCATCCCCCCGTGATAGCCTGCTGCCGAAATCCCCTCGTTCTGCAGCCAGTCGGTCCACATCTCCACGTGGCGCCGCGTTGAGGCATAGACGATACCGCATCCGGGCACGCCGCCGAGCACGTCGCGCAGCTTGTCGCGCTTGTTGGCCGTCTGAAAGACCGACCACACCAGATTCGGGCGGTCGAAACCCTGCACGACAACCTTCGGATCGCGCAGGTCCAGTAGCTCCTGCACATCGCCGCGCACCTCGGGCGTGGCCGTGGCCGTGACCGCCAGCATGGGGGGATGGCCCAGCGCCTCGCGGGCCGGGGCAATCTCCTTGTAATCAGGACGAAAGTGATGGCCCCACTCGCTCACGCAGTGCGCCTCATCCACCGCCAGCAGTGCCACATTGAGCTCGTCGGCCCGTGCCTGAAACATCGGCATCGTGAGGCGCTCGGGGGCTACGTACAGCACGTCGTAGAGCCCGTGTTCAGCGTTGACCAGGCACTGCTCGCGCTCGCGCCGCGACATGGCACTGTTCAGCGCCGCCGCCCGAATCCCTCTGCGCTCCAACCCCTCCACCTGATCCTGCATCAGCGCGATGAGCGGCGAAATGACGAGCGTGAGTCCGTCGAAGAGCACCGCAGGCACCTGGTAGCAGAGCGACTTGCCGCCGCCCGTAGGCAGAATGCCCATTACATCGCGCCCGGCAAGTACGGCTTCGATGATCGCCG
>NZ_JARWGJ010000054.1:0-47022 GCF_040409695.1 Longimonas sp. | reverse complement strand
CCGTTCCACTTTAACGCGCCCCAGGGCAGCTATGCCACCGACCCGGATGGTGCCCAGCGCGTGCTGGAGCTACGTGAGATGGTGAGCGCGCTTAACGACATCGGGCTACATGTGGTGCAAGACGTGGTGTACAACCACACCTTTGCCTCTGCCGACAACCGCGAGTCGGTCCTCGACAAGGTCGTGCCGGGCTACTACCACCGCTATGATCCGGTAACCGGTGCAATCGAAACCTCTACCTGCTGCGACAACACCGCAGCCGAGTTTGCCATGATGGAGCGTCTCATCATCGACTCGGTGGTGCTGTGGGCCACCCACTACAAGATCGACTCGTTCCGCTTCGACCTGATGGGCCACCACCCCCGCTCTACCATGGAAAACGTGACCGATGCGCTGGCTGAGCTTACGCTCGACGAGGACGGCGTAGACGGCGAAAACATCTACATCTACGGCGAAGGGTGGAACTTCGGCGAGGTGGCCGACGACCGCATTTTCGACCAAGCCACCCAGTTTAACATGGGCACCACTGGCATCGGCAACTTCAACGACCGGATCCGCGACGCCATCCGCGGAGGCAACTTCACCGATACCGGGCGCCAGCAGGGCTTCGCGAACGGACTCTACCTCTTCCCTAACGAAGCAGCCGACGAAGAGGGCACCGGCGATTCGCTCGATGCGCTGTTTGATGCAGCCGACCGCATTCGCGTGGGCATGACTGGCAACCTGGCCACGTACACGTACGAGAACCGGGAAGGCCAGACCGTGCAGGGCAGCCACGAGATGATTGGCTACGCCGAAGAGCCGCACGAATCGGTCAACTACGTCGACAAGCACGACAACGAGACGCTGTGGGACAATACGCAGCCCAAGCTCCCTCGCGATTTCTCGATGGACGACCGCGTGCGCGTGCACATGCTTAGCAATGCGTTCATCAACTACGGACAGGGCGTGCCCTTCTACCAGATGGGCAGCGACATCCTCCGATCGAAATCGCTCGACCGCAACAGCTTCGACTCGGGCGACTGGTTCAACCTCGTTGACTTCAGCCTCGCCGAGCACGGGTGGGCACGTGGCCTGCCGCCGGCCTGGGACAACGAGGACCGCTGGGATGACATGCGCGACCTTCTGCGTGATGAGCGCCTCACTGTAGAGACCGAACATATGCAGACAGCCCACGAGCTCTTCCTTGAGCAGCTGCAGATGCGCTACAGCAGCCCGCTCTTCCGGCTCCCCACCGCCAGCGACGTGCAGCGCCGGGTTGCCTTTCACAACACTGGCCCCGACCAGGTGCCCGGTATCATTGCCATGACCATCTCGGATGGCACCTGCGCCGGCCCCGCCCTCGACGCCGACTGGGACGGCCTCGCCGTGGTGTTCAATGCCGCTAATGAAACGCAGACCTTCAGCCTCGACGCGCTGCCTGCCTTAACGGTCCACCCGCTGCATGCCAGCAGCACCGACGACGCGGTGCGCGCTGCCTCGGTTGAGGAACGCACGCTAACAGTGCCTGCTCTCAGCGCCGTGGTGTTTGGCGCACCGGCTGAAGACGAGCAAGGCGCCTTTCCCTGCAATGCGCTGGATGAGCTGTAGCGTCTATCCATGCTCGACCTTATCTGTTACATGCCAAACAGCCAGGGGAATGCGAGCGCTCCGCATCCCTCTGGCTATTTTGTTGTGGTTTGTTGCGGTTTGTTGCAGATTGTTGCAGACTGTAGCCCGCGAAGAGCCTCCAAGCGTGGATCAGAGCCGAAGCCCGATACCCGTTGTGAGCACATCGTTTTCTGCGAAGGCATAGTCAGCGTTAATCTCCAGAAATGCAAACCGTATAGCCAGCCCGGCAAGGGCACGCGTGCGGTTCGATGCCGACTGGTCCAGGCTAAGGCGAAGCGGGTCGGACGACGTGCCGACCGGGTTAAAGACGTAATCGTACTTCACGCTGAAGGTCTCGTACTGCAGTCCGCCATAAAGCGTAACAGGAAGAAGGGGGATGCCGCGGCTGGCCTGCAGGTTGAACGCCCATCCCGATGCACTGATGACCTCGTCCCGCTCGACACGGCTGTCTTGAGACACGTCGTTTTCGAGCGAGAACTGATTGTAGCTCCCCTGAACGGCCAGCTTAAGCGGCAGCGGTGCCGGAATCCAGCGGTTCACATCCTGGCGAAGCGCGACCCCGAATAGCCCGACCCGGCCGTAGCTGCCCCCGCCTGCCGAGAGCGTCGATGTCGGCAGATAGCGGAGCTGGGCATCGGTGCCGAACAGCGTGCCAAGCCTCACCTGCGGCATTGCCAGCGGGGCAATGGGCGTGTCGAGCAGTCCGGGCGGTGCCGCGATCGTTTCCTCGGTGCCGTCAGGCGAGCGGACCGTCAGGGTTGCATCGTCGGGCGTGTTCGTCGACCCAAACGCTGTTGGAACGGCGTCGCCGTCAAACGTAATGACCGTGCCATCTGAGAGCGTCTCTTCGGCGGGAGGCGTAAACGTCTTGTCAAGCGATCCGGTGGGCACCCCCGACACCGTGAGGCCTACGTAGACCTTGATCGGCACGAACGGCAAGAACCCGGCATCGACATCGGCATTGCGGAAGAGGCCCGCGTTCATGTTCGCCCCAAAGGCATCGGTCACCGGCTGCACGTACCCGTCGGCGTACCCCGCCCCCATAACGTCAAGCACCCGGCGCAGATCGCTTAAGTCCGATACGTCTTCGTACTGCGCCTGAGCGGTATCAGGCGCGGTGGCGGCGCACAAAACGACGAAGAGGAGGGCGAAGCAGTAAACACGCATTGTCGGAGTAAGCTGGGATGGTTCAGGGAAATTGAAAGAGGGTTCTACGAGCGCACACCCGATGACATGCTTCTCATCTGCTGCACGGCGATCACGAGACCGATGCCTTTTCGCCAAGTAGGTCAGCAAAAACACATGTACACCTTAGTCATCGCGAGGAGGGGGTGTGCGACCGACGCGGCGCTGGCGCTCCTCGCAATGACATACTCGAAGATTCAGTAGTGTGTAGACGCTAAGTGATAAGGATATCGTGGAATGTAGGTTTGTCTTGTTCGCCCTCCCCTCTCCAGGGGAGCAGTTGGAGGCGATACCCTTCCGTTCATCTCCCCCTTCGCCGAAGGGGGATTAAGGGGGATGGCAGGACGGCGTATTCTGACACAAGACCATCAGCAAAGGAAAAAAGAACCTGCACATGCCGTTACTTAGCCCCTACCCGAAGAAGCGAGTTCGCCGCTTGCTTCATCAACCAGCAATCGGGATCCAGTGTGTTTCGGCACGTGCAAGGGTAGTGTTGGCGTCTGCGTCGGCGAGGTGATGCACCACGCGCACTTTGTCTGTGTCGGGCACGGCGTAGCAGGTCGCAGTCGCCGCTACCTGCATGTCGGCTGTCGTCTCTGACTTAAAGTCGAGTGTGAACCCCTCTGCCCTGTGCGCTTGTAGCCAGTCGAGCGGAAGCGTTTCAAGCGCCCACGCCACGTAGCGCGCGTTGTTAACATGCGCGTTTAGATCCAGGTCGTGGAAGCGTACACGAAAGTGCCGCTGGTGGTCGACCCGGTCCGGCAGAACGATCTCTTCCTCGCGTGGCGCAAGCGCAACGGGCCGGTCAGGCAGCGTGAGGTCATGCAGGATGCGAGGCGGCCGGGCCGGACGCCGCCGCTTCTGGTCGAACACAACCCAGGTACTGGTTGCCCGCCCCACGAGCGCATCGTCGACGTGAAGCAGAAACTCGCGCTGCGCAAAAGGCCCCCGCAGTCCAGATGGCCATGTTTCTATGCCGAGCGTGTCGGTCCACCGAGGCAGACGCGTCGCCTCCACCTGAAGCTGCACCAGCACCCAGGATTGATGCCGGTCGAGCAGGTCGGTCTGTGCTACCCCCAGCTCTGCGGCGTGGCCGGCGGCGGCGTCTTGCAGATAGGCACAGAGTGCCGGAAGCGATACCGTGCCATGCAGCGTTGCATCGCGGGGCTGCAGCGCAGCCTGTGTTGTGTGTGCAGCGACAGGAGTGCCCATGCCAAGTGAAAGCGTGAGGGACAGACGGGACGGTCGTACCGCCGTGTTGTGCATGTCGAACGGGCCGGTGCTTGGTGGATCGCCCGCTATACCAGTGGATCATCGTTCAGATCCGACAGCATGTCTTCGAAGATAGTATAGGTTTCTTCGTTGAACAGTACGAAGCGTATGTGCTCTACATGCGTGAGCATGGGTTCGTTGATAAGCACGGTGCCGAGTGCAGCGTGCGCGGCAGGCCGCACGGGGTATCCAAATGCGCCTGTCGAGATTGCCGGAAAAGCCACCGACGTTATCTCGTGCTCCTCGGCCAGGTCGAGTGCATTTTCGTAGGCTGCCCGCAGGAGCGCGGCTGCAGGCTCGTCGCGCCCGTACACCGGCCCCAGTACATGAATAACGAAGTCGTTGGGCAGGTTGAAAGCCTCCGTACAGACCGCTTCACCGGGCTGTATGGGGGCATAAGGACGGCAGGCTTCGGCCAGCTCAGGCCCTGCAGCCCGATGCAATGCACCGGCCACTCCACCGCCGGTTTGCAGCTGTGCGTTAGCAGCATTCACGACCGCCTCCATATCGGGCTGGTTAGCAATGTCGCCTTGCGCAAGCTCAATCCGCGTCGTATCCCGTGTAACTTCCATAAGCAGCATGGCATGGATTCGACAATCACGTACAGAGGCGAATAAAGCCTATGGGCGTTGGTTCCTTGCATCGCCCAGAAGGGCGCGATTCGGCCATCTTCTGTTGCCTCTGTTGAACTTTGACGGCCCCCTCCGATTGGCACAAAGCGCCAGGCCTTTCGTAGAGCCTCTGCCTTAGGGCCCTCGAAATTATTTCCTACGTGCGCTCCATCTCGTATGCATTACGACCCGATTAAAGATCGACTTGGCCAGTGGATGAGCCGTCATCCCTGGCTACAGCGAACCTTCTACGGCCTGCTGAACCTGCTCTTCTTGCGCGCGTGGTACGTGCGTCGTACCGTGCGGCGCCTGCTATCCTCCTTTCCTGAAACTCGTCCGGTACGCGTGCTGGATGCCGGCACCGGATTCGGACAGTACGCCTATTTCATGGCGCGCACGTTCCGCAACGTGCATGTCGATGCAGTCGACGTAAAGCGCGACTACCTGCGCCGTGCCCAGCACTTCGCCGACCAGACCCGTGTAGGCCCACAGATCAGCTGGATTGAAGACGACCTCACGCAGCTCCAGGTGGAAGGCCCTTACGACCTGATTCTATCGGTCGACGTCATGGAGCATATCGAAGACGACGAGCGCGTATTTCAGCACTTCGAGCGGGTGCTCCGCCCAGGCGGGTACGTTGTCATCAACACCCCGTCGGATCAGGGCGGGTCCGACGTTGGTGGGGAGGCAGACGAAGGGTTCATCGGCGAGCATGTGCGCGACGGGTACAACATGAACGCGCTTGCGGAAAAGCTCCGACGGGCCGGACTCGTTCCCGTAGAGCAGACGTACACCTATGGGCCGTACGGGTCGGCTGCATGGTCGTGGCTCATCAAGCGACCTATGCAGATGCTTGGCACGACGTGGGCAGCGCTGTTCATCCTTCCGCTTTACTATCTTATGGTGCTGCCTGTGGGCCTTTTCCTGAATGCAAAGGATGTTGCGCATCCCAATGAAACAGGGACGGGTTTGCTCATGGTGGCCCAGAAACCTTCTGTGTAGCCCCGCAACCCAGCTCCGCAAAGTAGCTCCGCACCAGCCCCGCAAACCTGTGAGCACTTCGCTGCGCGGGCGGTGCGGCAAGGCCTATGTGGTAAGGCCTATTCGGTAGGGCCTATGTGGGGAAAACGCGCACACGCATCCCCACTATATCCTGAGGACGGGTTCATGCAAATGACTGGACAGCCTATGCTGTGCTGTGTATGTTTACGGACGCACAGCACGCCGTCGTGGCGTGCCTTCGTGGATCCGCACACTGACACGGCCTCTTCTTATGATCAACGACATCCTCGTAGCACGCGACTTCTCAACGTCTTCTGACCGCGCGCTGCAGAGCGCACTGCAGTGGGCCGAGTTGCTCGATGCCACCGTTCACCTTCTGGCTGTGCAAGTGACGAACGACAATCCCTTTGCTCCTGCCGAGCAACGTTCAGGACCGCTTGAGCGCCTTCGCACCCGCCTCAAGAGCCGCACGCAGAGCGACATGGCCGAGTCGGGCTACGACCCGGGCAGCGTTGCTGTTAAGCACGAGGTGCAGCGCGGCGAAGCCGCCGGGCCGGCGATCGTGCGGTATGCAAAACGGGCTGGCATCGACCTGATTATGATGGGCACAACCGGGCGCCGCGGCATGAGCCGCGCCTTCATGGGAAGCGTTGCCGAAGAGGTGGTGCGCACCGCTCCGTGCCCGGTCTGCACCGTACGCGCCGGAAGCGACATGCTTGCCCCAGAGCGCCCCCGCCGCCTGGTCGTTCCGGTTGACTTTTCGGAACCCTCGCGTATGGCGCTGGCATACGGCGTTCGCCTGGCAAAGCGTTTCAACACATCGGTCGCGCTGCTGCATGCCATTGAGAACCCGTCGATTCCGCTTGTCTACGGCAGTGGCACCCCGGTCGACCCGCCCGAGGGACTTGGCGAACGCGTCGAAGCCGGACTCTTGAACTGGTTTCAGGAGGTGACCCCCGAGGGCATGGAGACGCCGGCTCACGAGGTGCTTGTACGTACCTCAGCACCAGGAAAAGCCATCCGGCAAGAGGCCTCGCGCAAAGGCGATGTCGTACTCATGGCCACGGAAGGGCGTACCGGTATGGAGCGCATGGTGCTGGGCAGCGTCGCCGAGTCGGTGCTTCGGCGCGCCGAAGGGCCAGTGATCACTGCGCGGTCGTTTGAGGCCGCCCTCCTCCCGAAATAGCTTGCAGGGGACGCGGTGCCGGCCTGTGCTCCTGGCGCGCCAAGGACTCATGCGGCGTACCTTGTTCCAACAAATGTGCTCTTGGGTAACAACCGCTTAGTACCAGCCGCACTCATAACCGCACCTGCTCATAACTGCACCGGCCTATGTCTTCTGCAACGCTCAACCGGGACCTTCGCCTGTATAGGCAGCTTTCGCGCCTGCCTCGCCCTTCGTCGTATACCGGCAAAATTTTTCTCGTTGCGTTTCTTGGCACCCATATTCCACTGCTGGGGGCAGTTGGATACGTAACGCTGTCGCACCTCCCGATGGCCCAGGCGCTGCCAGTGCTTAAGGCCGTGCTCGCAGCTACGCTTATCGGTACAGCAGGCACGCTGTGGGCGCTCTACCGCCTGCTGGCCCCAATTCGGTGTACGGCAGACGCGCTCCAGGAATATGTCGACAGCAGCACCGCACCCAACCTCCCGACTACGTTTTCCGATCGGGCTGGCCAGCTGATGCGAAACACGCAGCGTACCATCACCAAGCTCGACACCCTGCTCCGGTTCAAAAACCGTATGCTTGGCGTCGTCTCGCACGATGCACGCGGCCCGGCTTCAGCGGTGCTCATGGCCGTAGACGCTATTGAAAAGCAGCTGGATGCGCCTGCCCCCAATATGGACTACGTGCGCTCTCTGACCCAGCAGATGGAGCACACCGTCGAATACCAGCTTGACCTCTTCCATTCGATGCTCAACGTAGCACGCTACGGCGAAGGCCAGGTAACCCTGAACCCCGATACCGGCACCGCACAGTCCGTTTTCGAGCGCGTGCGAGGGAATCTGAAGATTCTGGCCGCTAAGCGCAACCATGACCTGCAACTTGACCTTGATGCTCCTGAACTGATGCTGCATACCGATATCGGTAAGCTGGAACAGGTGCTCAATAACCTGGGCAGCAATGCGCTTAAGTACACCCCTGAAGGAGGTACCGTTACGCTCGGCATGACCACCTCGTCCGAAGAAGATACCGTCTCGTTCTGGGTTGAAGACACTGGGCCTGGCATCCCTGAATCGGTACGTGGTGAGCTGTTTGAAGCCTACAACGCTGACGCCGACCCCGATACTGATTCAGTGGGGCTGGGTCTGTGGATCTGTAAAACGTTTACTGAGGTGCTTGGCGGCACCATTGCGCTCAAGAGCACTGATGACGGATCTACCTTCACAGTACGATTCGACCGAGCTGCCATCGAGGCCGCCCCGGAATCCGCATAGCGCACACGCACTGCACAGCATAAAGCTTCCGCTAACCGACCTGCAATATCGCCTCCCCCAATGTAGCATTGAAATCGTTTCGGTCTCATTCTGACCCGCGCACCGCCCCTGCACCGCTGCCATGCCTGAAACGCCTTCTGACCGACCTCCTGATGCGAACTCTTCTAAACCGGCTGGGTCCGGCTCAAACCGTCGTGGCGATGATAGCAACGACCGCGCCCATCCGATTGGGGACTTTGCAGCTGACACGGTAGATTCTATCAAGGAGGTCGTAGCGGATCCGGCCGCCGAGCTACTGCGGCGCACCGACCGGCGACTTCGCCACCTGTGGAGCCGCTCCTCTCTCAAAGCCGAGATTGCACGCGACCGCGCAATCCGCGTCATCCTCTCGATACGCCGTCCGCTGCAATCACGCAACGTCGTGATCGGGATTCTGGCGCTGCTGGCAGCCCTGCTCGTCGTCTACCTCACCGCCGACACCCTGCCCCGCGAAACGGCACTGATGGCCGGTATCTTTGTGGCCGCAGCGCTCCTCTGGGCGACCGAGGCGCTACCTCTTTTTGCGACTGCCTTGCTCATCATCGGGCTTGAGATCATCTTGCTGGCCAATCCAGGCAACTGGCCTGGTCTGGGGTTTTCCGAAGGCCCGACGCCCTCTTATGAGACCTTTCTGGCGCCCATCGCCGATCCCATTATCATTCTCTTTCTGGGAGGGTTTATTATTGCACGAGCCGCTGTTAAAGAAGGCGTAGACCGCACGCTGGCCAAGCTCGTCTTGCGGGGCTTCGGCACCCGCCCCGGCAACGTCATGCTCGGCCTCATGGCGATCACCGCAGTGTTCTCCATGTGGATGAGCAACACCGCCGCTACGGCCATGATGATTACCCTGGTTACGCCTATGATTGCCGGGATCGACAAAGCCGATCCGCTACGGGTCGGACTCGTGCTCTCCGTTCCCTTCGCTGCGAATATCGGCGGCATGGGTACGCCGATCTCTTCGCCCCCCAATGCGGTTGCAGTCGGCTTCTTGAATAGCGCTGGCTATCCCGTTTCGTTTTTAGAGTGGATGGTTGTTGCCGTCCCCCTGGCTACCGGCCTCCTGCTGCTTTCATGGGTTGTGCTGCGGTGGATGTATCCACCCGAGCGTAGCTCCGTAACGATGAACGCCGACGCCTCCTCTCTCGATGCCCGTAGCATCTTTGTGCTCACCGTCATGGTAGTCACTATCGTGCTGTGGTGCACCGACCGCTGGCACGGGCTGCCGACTGCGGTTGTAGCTCTCTTGCCCGTGGTCGCATTCACCGCTACCGGATTGCTTACGCAGGCCGACTTCGACAGCCTCGAATGGAACATCCTGATTCTCATTGCAGGCGGTATTGCTCTTGGCACCGGCATGCAGAGTACCGGACTCGACGAGGTGATCGTCGGGTTTGTGCCCGCCGGAGGGCCGTTTGTTATCCTTGCGCTGGCTGTAACCACTGTGCTGGTAAGTACGCTCATGTCAAACACCGCCGCGGCTAACCTGCTGGTTCCTATTGGCGTAGCGCTTGCTATGGGAGCAGCCAGCACCCTCGATCCGATACACGTAGCCATCAGCATCGCACTGGCCGCCTCGGTATCAATGGCCCTGCCGGTAAGCACGCCCCCAAACGCGATTGCCTACGCCAGCGGCGTGTGCAACACCAACGACTTCGTGCGCGCTGGCTCCCTCATCGGACTCGTAGCGCTGGTGCTCATTGTTACCCTTGGGGGACCTATCATCGCCTTTTGGATTCCGATGTAGATTCTGGCGTAAAAGCGTACGATCTGTGCGTTTTACGCCCTCCTCCTATTGCAGCACTCGACATCAGACAATAGCTTTAGATAATAGCCTTCGTATAGCCCAACCGTATACGTTTTCGTCATACGTTTTCGTCCCGCAGGCCATGCCGGCCGCGTGGCTTTTCGCATCCTCCTAATTTTTTAAACGCCGCCATTTATGGATACCGTAGAAGCAATTATGACCCGCGATGTCGTGAGCGTACTGCCCGAAACGCCCCTCCTCGAAGTGCAGAAGCTGCTCAAGCAACACGGATTTCGCCACCTCGTGGTGGTCAAAGATGGCGTGCTCAAAGGCGTGCTTTCTAACCGAGATGTACTTCAGGCGCTGAGCCCGTTCCTGAATACCAACGCAGAGACGCAACGCGACGTGCGCACGCTGGCCTACCCGACCCGCAAACTGATGAACAAGAACCCCAAAACAATAACACCCGATACCCCTCCTGAAAAAGCAGCCCACCTGCTCCTCACAGAGGCTATCTCGGCCCTCCCGGTTGTAGAGGGCAAAAAGCTGGTTGGTATCATTACAACCAAAGACCTGCTGCGCCACTACACGGCTGCGTAACAGCCCCTGATAGCTCGTTCGCGGCCTACCATCCGTCCTGTATTTCTCCGCTCCCTACTCAACCGCATGAATCCTTCTTCAGCACCAGCCGCCTCGAACCGGTGGATGCGCTGGTCTCATTACCTGGAGCGGAACCGCTACTATCGCTGGACGCGCCGCCTGTATACGCGCTATGCCGACATCGCACCGGCGGTGTTTTTCGGAGGTGGGGTGCTGTGGGATGTGCTTACGCTGCGCCAGATTGACCATGCCGTCGATAATCTGATCCTGGCAGCCTATATCGTGCTGTTGGGGGGATGCATTGTGCTGGCGGCCCTGCGGGTAGTACACCGCTTACCCGCCCGCCCCTTCCTGACAACGATTGAGCCGTTCTCCAATGCCGGCGTTCAGTTTTTCATGGGCGGGCTTTTTAGCGCATACGTGGTCTACTTCACCCGCAGCGCCTCCCTGACCGCATCCGCCGTCTTCCTGGTGGTGCTCGTTGCCGTCCTCGTTGCTAACGAGTTTCTCTGGCGCGACTCCATCAACCTGTACCTGATGCTGGGGCTCTATTTTCTGGCGCTCTTCTGCTTCTTCACTTTCTTCCTGCCCATTTTGGTGGGTAGCATGAGCTATGGGCTGTTTGTGGCGGGCGGACTTCTCAGTATGGCCCTCGTGGGCGGGCTGGCTCTGCTTCTCGAACGGTGGAACGTGTTCGAATCGATGCAGCAAGTGGGGGGCGTAGCCGCCGTAATGCTGGCCCTGTTTGTCGGGATGAACATCGCCTACACCAAGAACTGGATCCCACCGGTTCCCCTCTCCATGCAGGCAGGCAACATCTACCATGAGGTAGAGGTGACCTCTGAAGGGTATGCGCTTACCTACGAAACGCCGCCCTGGACGCGTTTCTGGCGACGCAGCAGCACGCCCTTCGCATATGCAGAAGGCGACCGCGTCTACTTCTTTGCCGCTATCTTTGCCCCGACTACGTTACAAACAGACGTCGTGCATCGCTGGCAGCAGCGTCGTGAAACCAATGAGGGCATCGTGTGGCAGACAACCGACCGTATCCCCTATACCGTGCGCGGCGGACGCATCGAGGGGTTTCGTGGCTACACGTTCAAAAGCAATATTCAACCGGGCACCTGGCGCGTCGATGTCGAAACCGAGGACGGCCGCACGCTCGGGCGTGTGAAGTTTGATGTGTTCGCTGCGCCCGGTGGTGCCGAGCGATCGTTCCGTACGCGCATCTACGAGTAGTTATCTGCCCTCGCCAGGTATATCGGGGGGCTGCGTACGCGTATGCTCTTACGCCGCTGTCTCTACGCCGATATGCCCACGCCGATGTTCATTGCACATCGATTAGCGCATATCGATTAGCTTGTTGATTCTTCTACAGCCTGGTTCTGTGCGTCAGCGTCGGCAAGTCGTGCCTGCTTCACCTCTTCCCACCGCTTCGAAAAGTCCTGATAAAACGACTCCATAAGCTGGTAGAAGGCGTGCATATGCTCCAGATTCTTGACGGTCTCGCTGTTGGTTACCTCGTTGCTTCGTATGCGGTTTAGGTATCGCTCGGCCAGCGACCGGTTGCGGCGCACCGTAGCCATGTTAAACTTGAAGTTGTTATAGAAGATGTCGGGATGCGCCACGTAGTAGTTACGCCGGTTCACCGGACCGTCAACCTTGCGCACCACGCCTATATCAGCCAGGCGGCGTACCGAAATAGAAATCGGTCCTTTCGAATGCCCGAGCAGGTTAACCATATCGTCGAGCGACGCAGGATCGCGCTGCGTAAGCAGCAGGCCAACGATCAATCCCTGAAGCCGCTTTAGTCCGTGCGACTCGTAGATGTTGCCAAATTCCTGAATCAGTTCTTCCTCTACTGGAGATGGGGCGTGGGCCATAAATCAGGGTGGTACGAGACAGGTACAATGCTTGCTTCTTGCTTCAGTACAATCTTATTCGATACTACCCCTATTCGACAGTGCCTTGGTTCAGGACACCGTCGTGACTCAGGGCATCGTTAGAGCAGAAGCAGTCTGGATCTATTCGGGGCAAGACTGAACAAGCCAATCGAGATTTAGGTTCGCCGGCTGGCGCTTCCAGCATGCACCTGGATCACACCGTCCGCCCATGCGTCTTACGTTTCCCCTGTGGTGACGCAGTGCGTTATTCATTGGTTGTGCGATCTGGAAGGGCCTCCCCCCCTTCATGCAACACGCTGCTTCGGGTCGTACAGCGGGTTCGTACGACCCGTTACGCCAACACGCAACACAGCCCCGTGGATATACCTTGCGGTGTCCTCCGCATCCACGTAGGGCCAAAAAGCGCGCATCCTCCACACATTGCACTGACTGCACTGCAACAACAGAGCAATAGTTAAGAGCAATAGTTAAACGCAGCACACTACAACCGAACAGGCCACTGCATAATCAAAACTACATAATCATAATTGTTTAGTCATTTGTCTTCAATTGCTCTCTTATGGCTCGCTTGATCAAACGCTATGAGAATCGCAAGCTCTATGACACCGAGGCCAGCGCGTATGTGTCGCTAAGCGACATCGCCGAGCTGGTGCGGGCGGGCGAAACGGTGGAGGTCGTTGATCAGTCGACCGGGCAAGACCTGACGGCGCAGACCCTCACCCAGATCATTCTGGCAGAGGGCAAGCAGGGCCATCAGCCTATATCCGCCGAGGTGCTGCATAAGCTGCTCCGCCAGAGCGGCGCCGCGCTTGACGCAGGGTTCGACCAGCTTCGGGTTCGCGTAGACGACCTGGTCGAGCACTCTCTCGATCGCCTTGGTCGGCTGCTGCATGGCCCACGCGCCGACGAGCTCGACACGCTACGCAATCAGCTGCACGAAGCCGAGCAGAAGCTCGCTACGCTGTTGGATGCGATCGACCGCCCCTCTCCCCAGAACGGAGCGGTCTCTGAAGAAGGCAACGCTTCGTCATCCGAGAGCACACCTCCTTCACCATAACCGACGGCCACACAAGCGCATTCTTCCAGCGTCTCCCCTCCTCCTGGCTTCACCCACGAGGTGCACCATGAGAGACACGTAACAAGAGCGATAAACACACCTTGTCCAATCCACCCTAACGCCTGTCCGCTGGAACCGCTTTCACAATAGATCCATAGGCTCACTGTTTATTTATTATCCCGAAGTTTGCATGACTACTGCCGCTACGTCTTCGGTCGGACTCGCCTGTGCAGGGGGGGTGGTCGAAGGAGCCATCTACGAAGTTGGGGCGCTGTGCGCACTCGACGAGGCCATCGACGGACTCTCACTGCACGAGCTGGATACCTATGTAGGGGTCAGTTCGGGGGCGCTGATCAGTTCGTTGCTTGCCAACGGCGTGCCGGCCCGCACCTTAAGCCAGGCCATTGTATCGGAAGTGGACGAAGATCCGCGGCTGAATGTGAAGCCCGAAGTGATGTTCAGCCCGGCGCTGCGCGAGTATGCCCAGCGCCTCCTGCGCTTCCCGGGCGCCCTCTGGCGCACGCTGCGCTACTTCGCTACGCATCCGACCGACCTCTCGGTTGTCGGACTGCTCTCAACGTTTGGGTCGGTGGTACCTACGGGGCTCTTTGAGAACGAACCCCTGCATCACTTCTTAGCCCAGGCGCTTACACCTCCTGAACGCACCAACGACTTCCGCGAGCTGCGCACGAAGCTGCGCATCGTGACCATGCATCTCGATTCGTCGGAGATTGCCGTGTTTGGCGAACCCGGACGCGACCATGTGCCGATATCGAAAGCCGTACAGGCCAGCACTGCACTGCCCGGACTCTACTGCCCGGTTGAAATCGATGGGGAGTATTACATTGATGGGGTAGCACGTCGCACTGTGCATGCCAGCGTGGCTCTCGATGAGGGAGCAGACCTGCTGTTCTGCATCAACCCGATCGTACCTGTTAACATTCAGCTGAAAGAGCACGCCAACCGCCTGCTCAACGAGCATGGACTGGTCGACCACGGGCTCCCAGCTGTACTCTCGCAGACCTTCCGCGCTATCGTCGATTCGCGTAAGACAACTGGATTCAAAAAGTACGCGCACACGCATCCCGATGCCGATCTGGTGCTCATCGAACCAGAATACGACGACACGCGCATGTTCTTCTCGAACATCTTCAGCTTTCGCAACCGCCACGAGGTGTGTGAGCACGCCTACCAGGCGACACGGCGCTACCTGCGCAACCAGGCGCCAGCCCTTCAAAAGAAACTGCAGCGCCACGGACTCCGCCTTCGGCTTGACGTGCTTACGGATACGCGGCGCACACTCTTCAGCGAACCCGTGTCGCGCTCTACCGCACAGTCGGTCATGCATGAGACCAACCAGGTGCTCGACCGGCTCGACCTGGTGCTCGAACAGCTACGTATGCAGCAGCCAGCCTCGTAGCTGCATCATACGAGCTAACAACCGCGAGTATCGCAATAGGCGCTCTCGAACTGCAGACTCAACGCACCGTAGCGTGGCATGGCCTGGAATGGCGCAGCGTGGCAAGTATAGCAACAAGTATAGCAAAGAGACGGGCAGTTGGCGCGTTTGCGCCGCTTACACGTTCGTAGCCTACACGTTTAGAGTCGCCTCTACGCACCAACGAGTTGTGTGAGGGCTACACCACGCCTCTGGTAGCCCCTGTCCACGTCCAGCCCCTGTCACGTCGCTGTCGAATCACTGCGGTCCACTCCGTCGTCTGACGCCGGATGCTCTTTCGGGGTTATCCCCGTAGCCGGACGCGGTGGAAGCGGACGGTCTTCGAGTGACCACCGGTACGAGCCCTGGCGGCGGCGCTTCTCTTTTTTGCTGAGCCCGCGGTAGCCGTAGGGCGGCTTGCGAAGCTTGCGGATGAGTGCAATCAGGAACCACCCGAACGGCATATACCACGCTGCAATGTCGAGGTCACGCAAGATCTTATGTAGCCAGCTCCGTGCTGCCGGACGCTCCCGGTCGCGTTCGTGGGTAACAAAGGAGATCGGCCAGCCGAGCGGGGTTGTGCGCAGGCGGCGCCCCTTTACTTTGTTCATCTCACGCCTGAGCCCCTCCCAGTCGTACGGCTTATCGCCATACGTGTCAACCGCTTCGTCGAGGTGCTGCTGCGAGCGCTCCTGGATCCGCCTGGCTACACGGAGCACCGTGTCGCGGCTGGGCGCCGTTACGTCTTCGCATCCCTCTTCGCGCAGCATCTGCCGCACGTTTACTGGCTTCTGTACGACAAATGTCATCTGGCACGGGAACGCCAGGTAGAATATGAACGGGAAAAGCAGAGCCAGCGGGGCAATGGGGAGCGGCAGAAAGGGGATGCCGAGCACTTTCTGAACGATGCGGTCGAGCGTCTCAAACGTAACGCTGGTCGGGTTGACCCACTCGGCATTCACAACGCTAACCGGATAGACCGGGGCATCGTGCTTCGCAGCGAGTACGACGAAGCTGGAGTGGAAATGCTGCAGCTGATAGCGCCGCGTAAACCCCTTTCCGATGCCGGGGACTCCTTCCGGATAGTAGATCACCCGGTCGCCACGCGCCAGAAGCTTGTCGTAATTGGTAAACGTCATGTCTACCCCGCCGCCCCGCCGCCACCAGTTGTCGAGGTCGTATGGGCGCATCCACCAGGTTGCGGCAAGCTGTGGCGTATACACGCTGCGAAACTTACCGGCCTTGGTGTAGCCGGAGGCGCGCCACAGCGCGGCATCGAGCACAATTGCGTCGTGCGGGAACGCATTGCCGCTGTGGTTGGGCGCCAGGATGAGCGGACCTTCGTCAGGGATCTTCTCGTGACCAACGAGCTTCGCCCGAAAGTAGCGGTCGATCACGTCGCCCATGAACCCGTCAATCAAGCTGTATAGGTACCCCCAGTCGGTCGGGTCGTGGGGCACGTCGGTACGTTCCAGGTCGGGCGCCGGCCCTGAGGGCATGTGCGCCTCATGCCGCCACGGATCGAACGGCTCAAACAGCTCCTCGAGGTCCTTGGGGTCGAGCGTAATGTCGATCGTAAAGTCAGAGTCATTAGCCATGCAGCAACCGGTAGACCGAGCGTTGAATGAACAGGGAGCGAAAGCGAGACGTCACGTCTTAAACAGGGCAAGTGCAAATCCAATAATGAAGAGCGAGAGCCAGAGCCAGATAGGACCGCCCTGCACCACGCCCAGTGCGCCTCCGATGATACAGGCGCCCCCAAGGATGCTGCCACGCAAGCCCGGGAACGGGTCGGCTGTAGGCGTGCGGTCGTCGAGACGCTCCTCCACATACGCCACGCTCGACGTCATGAGACGGGGCATCTGCACGATTGCGTCAATCAGTTCCGGGGCGTTGCTGAAGAACTCGCGTCCCAGCGTGCGCGGATCGAACCGTTCGCGGAAGATAGAACGCACGTGGCGCTGCGACACCGCTACCACGTCGAGATCGGGCTTCATGGTGCGCCCTACGCCTTCAAATGTAACGAGCGCCTTCACCATGAGCGTCATCTCCACCGGAAAGAAGACGCGGTAGCGTCCGCCCAGACTGAGCGACTCCAGGATGAGCTGGGCGATGCTGATGTTGCCCGTCTGCCCCTGGCTCGCAAAGTAGCGCGAGAGGTCAGACACCGCCCGCCGAAAGCCCTGCGGGTCGCCGCCCTCACCGATGCGTGCGATGTCGAGCAGGTAACGCGCTACGTTCTCGACATCGCCCCGTACCAGGGCGTAGTAGTAGTACAGCAGGCGCCGCTTCACCTGCGGACTGAACCGCCCGACCATGCCCATGTCGATGAATCCGACCTTAACCGGGTCGTCGGGGCCGCCTTCGATGATCTTCAGGTTGCCTGCGTGCAGATCGGCATGAAAAAACCCGTCTTTGTAGAGCATACGGATGATCGCTGCCGACCCGAGATCGATGACACGCTCGCGATCTTCGGGCGAAAGCTGGAGCGACTCGGGCGATCCCGGACGGATGCCGTCGATAAACTGCATGGTGAGCACATCGTCGGAGCTCAGCTCACGGTAGATCGTGGGAAAGACCACGTCGGGCATATCGCTAAAGTTAGCAGCAAACACCTCCGCGTTGGTCGCCTCGAACGAGTAATCAACCTCACGCTCGGTGTATGCACTGAACTCTTCGATAATCTGTCGCGGGCGGTACTGTGGGATGATCCAGTTCAGAAAGATCCCGAAAAACTCCAGCAGCTTCAGGTCCGACTTTATGATTTCGCGGATGCCCGGCTTGATCACCTTGATGACCACGTCATCGCCTTCGATCGTTGTAGCCCGGTGGGCCTGTGCGATAGAGGCTGATCCGAGCGGCTTATTGCTAAGCTCTGCAAACAGCTCGTCAACAGGCGCCCCCAGGTCACGCTCGATGATGTCGCGCACCTGCACAAATGGAATGGGCGGCAGGTGGTCCATCAGGCTCTCCAGCTCACGCGTGATGGACGGGGGGAGCAGGTCTTCGCGAATGGCCAGAATCTGCCCCAGCTTGGTAAACGTGGGCCCGAGCATCTCCAGGCGCTTCCGCAGCTGTACCGGAAACGGCAGGTCAACCAGCGAGCGGTTGACAAGTGGACGCAGGACCCACGACAGCATGCGCTTTCCGAGCGACCGCATCCCTCGCTTTTGCACCTTAGGAAGCGATCGCACGTAGGCGATGTGTCCGCCCATGAGCAGACCAACCACATGACGATACACCACAAAAAAGCGGCGCACCGCGCCCCGGTAAGGAGCCAGTGGGTCAAAGTCTGCAAGTGGTGAGCGCTGCTCTGCGTCTGACTCAGGGGAGGCCTTATTCTCCTCTTCATCGTGCGCAGCGTGCGCTGCATCGGTCGGGCCGTTCCCCTCCGAAGATGCTGCATCGGCCTGGACATGCTCACCCGGCGTCTGCCCGTTCAGCGAGGAACGCGCATCTGCGTCCAACCGAGCTGATCCGGTTGACCCAGTCGATGATGATGTCTGCAAGGGAGAAGGCATAAGAGAGCCTCTATGGAATCAGGTGCACTTGCTTGCGTGCAGTGCACGACTACGTGGACAAAAGGTGAACCGAAAATGCGGCAGCGGGTTCAACGGGTATAAAAAGCGCTTACAGCACGAAGCAGCGCTTGAAAATGCTCCGCGAACCACATGCCTGAAGTTTCAGGTGCCGGTGACGCGAGTACCTGTACTCTCTGTTCGTACGTCCATTCCAAACGCCGCTCTTTTCATGCTCTTTCTTACGGGATTTCCGGGGTTTCTGGGCACGCGACTGGTCGAAACCATGGCCGCGCACGACCCTTCGCTGCAGTTTGCTCTGCTGGTACAGCCCAAGTTTGAAGCCAAAGCACACACGGTATTACAGCGCATTGACCTGACCGACCGGGCAACCGTCTACCCGGGCGACATCACGAAACCGGATCTCGGGCTTGGAGATGACTATGGGTCAATTGCTCGCTCCATAACACACGCTGTTCATCTCGCTGCCGTCTATGACCTCACGATCCCGCGCGATATTGGCTGGCGGGTTAACGTAACGGGCACGCAACATGTGCTTGATTGTATGGCTTCCGCACCGCAGTTGCAAACGTTTGGGTATGTAAGTACCGCCTATGTATCTGGAAAGCGCAAAGGGCGCGTCCTCGAAGACGAACTGACACACAACACCGGCTTTAAAAATTTTTACGAGGAAACGAAGTACCATGCTGAGGTGCTCGTGCGTGAACACATGGATACCGTGCCGACCATGGTTTTTCGTCCAGGCATCGTGGTGGGCGATTCACAGACCGGCGAGACCGACAAGTTCGACGGGCCGTACTTTATCTTGCGTGCCCTGCAGCGCCTGCCACGGTATACTGTGATGGCGCGCGTAGGCGACGGCACCGCCCCGGTTCACTTAACCCCCGTCGATTACGTGATTAACGCCATGGCGCATTTGATGCGTACTCCAGCGCACAATGGCACTACGTTTCATCTGACCGACCCGAATGCGCTGTCCACACAGCAGATCATGGAGACGTTTGTGGATCAGCTCGATATGCATGTGGCCTACCTCCCCGTTGGCCCTTCATTCGCACGAGGAGTAATGGGCACGGCAGCTGGACGCTACCTGGGCATCGCGCCGGAGCTTATCGACTATTTCGACCACGAAGTGCATTACGACACGCGCCGTGTTGAGGAAGCACTTGCAGGCACCGGAATCACGTGTCCGTCGCTGACGGAGTACGCCCCCCGCATGGTCGCGTTTATGAACGCCCACCACGACCAGGCTCGGTCGGAGGCGATGTATTAGGCTCCGACTGAAAACGCATCGTGGGCTATGCGCGGTATGCATCCGCATCGATGCCCAGGCGCTTCATGCGCGAGAGCAGCGTCGTACGCTTTATGTCAAGAAGCGCTGCGGCGCCGTTGTCGCCCCCTACGGTGCCGCCGGTCGCTTGCAGCGCCTGCACAATGTGGTTGCGCTGCGCCTCCTTCAGGGTTGGGAATGCCGCATCGCCCGGCACCGGCTGCGGCGCTTGCGAAATCGAGAGGTTGTCGGCGCGGATCATCGGGCCCTGTGCCAGAATTACCGCACGCTCCATGATGTTTGCCAGCTCGCGCACATTGCCCGGCCAGTCGTATGTTTTGAGCACGGCCATTGCGCTGCGGCTAACCCCTTCGATCGACTTCCCCATGCGCTGGGAGAAAAGCTGCCGGAAGTGGTCGACCAGCAGCGGGATGTCGCCGCCGCGCTCGCTCAGCGGGGGGAGCATGATCGGGAAGATGTTGAGCCGGAAGTAGAGATCCGACCGGAACCGTCCTTCCTCAACAGCCTGTTCGAGGTCGACATTGGTAGCTGCAATGATCCGCGTATCCACCTGGATTGTGCGGCTTCCCCCCACGCGCTCGAACTCCTGCTCTTGCAGCGCACGGAGCAGCTTAGACTGCGTAGACATCGCCAGCTCTCCGATCTCGTCGAGGAAGAGCGTGCCCCCATCAGCCAGCTCGAAGCGCCCGATGCGCTGCTCCGACGCTCCGGTGAACGCCCCCTTCTCGTGTCCGAACAGCTCGCTCTCGATCAGGTCGCTGGAGAGCGCAGAGCAGTTCACCTTCACCAGCACATTGTCGGCACGTGGACTGCGGTCGTGTACGGCACGGGCAACCAGCTCTTTGCCGGTTCCGGTTTCGCCACAGACGAGCACGGTGGTGTCGGTTGCAGCCACCTGGTCGATGGCCGTAAACACCTCTTGCATGGGAGGCGACGTGCCAACGATTGTCTCAAATCCTCGCTCGCTACGGATCTCCTCTTGCAGGTAGGCTTTCTCGGAGGCAAGCTGCGAGACAGCGGCCTCGGCGCGCGCCCGGGCGTCGATATCACGCAGGATGAGCAGATGCTGCATGGCTCCGCCGGGGAGCGGGAGCGGGCTCAGCGTCGCTTCGACTGGAAACGTCTCACCGGAAGTACGGCGTGCCTGAATGCCTTCGGATGCGGCCAGGTATCGCCCGTCTGCATCTGGCTGCTGCTCCAGATAGTCATCGAGCAGCGCAGCAAAGTCTTGCGTCAGGAAGCGGGTGAGCGGAGCACCCACGGCCGCTTCAGCGCTGCATGCAAAGATAGACTCAGCAGCCGGGTTGAAAAGCGTGATGGTGCGCTCGCTGTCGATATTTATGATAGCGTCGATGGCCGAGTCGACGATCGTTGACAGGCGCTGCTGGCTCTCGCGCAGCGCGGCGGTGCGTTCCTGCACGGTCTGCTCCAGCCTGTCGTGGGCCTGCTGAAGCGCAGCCTCGGCCTGCTGACGTGCCCGCCGCTCCTCGGCCTCGCGTAGCGCGCGCCGCACCGCCGGCCCCAGCCGCGAAAGCGTGTCTTTGAGGACGTAATCGGTTGCGCCCTGTTTGAGCGTTTCGATGGCCCGTTCCTCTCCAATCGCTCCCGACACGAACACAACCGGCACATCGGGGCAGCACGCCTGCACAAAACGAAGCGCAGCCAGCCCGTCAAAAGCCGGCAGCGAGTAGTCGGACAGCACGATATCAGGGACAGCCGCTCTCAGCTCGGCAATGAACGCTGACTTTGAGTCGGCGCGGCGTACCGTGCCAGACAGCCCGTCGGACTGCAACTGGTGGCGGATGAGTGCGGCATCGGTGTCTACGTCTTCCAACAGCAGCACATCGAGCGCATCCCAAGAAGCAAGCGGGTCAGACATACCGAACAAGGGCTCTGCGTGTAGGCGAGTTCTATCTGAAAAACGTCTTACTCAACAGACCGTTTGATTCATCGTAGTCCAGTAACGGCCAATCTGCTGCACCGTCTCGGTAAACTCTGCGAAGTCCACCGGCTTTACCACGTAGCTGTTTACGCCCAGGTCATAACAGCGATGCACGTCTTGCTGCTCCTGCGACGACGTAAGCGCAATGACCGGGATGCACTGCGTACGCTCATCCTCTTTGAGCGCCGCCAGCAGCTCCAGTCCGCTTACCCTGGGCAGTTTGAGATCGAGCAGGATGAGCTTAGGCGGCATGGTACTGGGCGGATGCTCTTCTTCAAAGAGGTAGTGGAGGGCCTCCGCCCCATCGCGCAGATGATGCACCTGCTCATCGAGCCCAAGCCCGCGCAGGGCCCGCAAGGTGAGTTCGGCATCGTAGGGCTGGTCTTCAACCAGCAATATAGAACGGCTCATATAATATTCGGTAAGATACTTCTGGCAACATGAGAGGCATGTAGGAGATGCTTGCCAGGAAAACCCTGTCAGGAGACAGAACCTGTCAGGTAGCAAGCTTCGTTTCCGTGGGGAGTGAGAAGGAGAACGTAGCGCCTTTTCCAACGTGCCCTGTGGCCCATACGCGACCACCGTGGCGATGCACAACACGCTCTACGATAGCAAGACCTACCCCGGTGCCCTCGAAGCTACCCTCGTCGTGCAGACGCTGAAACACTCCGAATAGTTTGTCGGCATAGTTCATGTCGAATCCGGCTCCGTTATCCTCGACTACATAGGTGGGGTCGGCGGCATCGGGGTCATGCGTAATGTGGATGCGTGCCGGCGCCTCCCCACGTGTAAACTTTACTGCGTTCGAAAGCAGGTTTGTGAGCGCCTGTCGTACCATCGACCGGTCGCCACAGGTATCAGGCAGGGGAGCACGTTCAAACACGATGTCGCGGTTGGGGTGGGCCCGCTTAAGCTCGCTGATTACATCGTCGACCAGTGCCTCCATATCGATTGATCCGGCACGCATCTCGCGGCTGCCGAGGCGCGAGAGTGCAAGCAGGTCATCGATGAGCTGTCCCATGCGTTGGGCGCTTTCCACGACAATGCCAAGCAGACGCTGCCCTTCCTCGTCGAGCTGATCACTGTGCGCATCCAGCAGCATGCGTGAGAATCCGTCTACTGCTCGCAACGGCGTGCGCAGGTCATGCGATACCGAATAGGTAAACGACTCCAGTTCCTTGGTGCGCTCTTCGACGCGTTGCTCCAGGCGCTCGGTCTGCTGTTGCACCTGATCCAGTAATTGCGCCTGTCGCAGGGCAATAGTCAGCTGGTCGGTCACCTCTTTGGCGATGCGTTGCTCTTGCTCGGTGAAGCAGCGTGGCGATTCGGCGCCCAGGTTCACCGTACCCAGCACCGTCGCGTCGATCTGCATCGGCAGGGTCATGAACGAGCGAATGCCTTCGTGCTGGAGGCGCTCGATGAGAGGGGTCTGCGTGGCAGTACGAATGTCTTCGATAAGATGCGCCCCCTCTTGCAACTGCTCCCCGGAAAAGTGCAGATCGCTGAGCGGGTACGTGGTTCCACTATCAAGCTCGGTAGCTGCCGTGCTGTGGCGTGCCAGCACCGTTGCCTCGTTGGCCTCTGTGTTAATGAGTATAACGCTTGAGCGGCTGCATGGAATGAGGTGCTGCAGGCGCTCCATTGCCGCCTGTGCGATCTCTTCCTGCGACTGCGCCTGCAAGATGGCCTGATCGATATCGCGCAGCACCTCCAGGCGCCGTGTGTAAAGCTCCAGGCGCTGTTCACGCTCCTTGCGGTCGGTGATGTCCTCACAGATGCACGTTAGCCCCCCATCGTCAAGCGGTGTAAGCGTCAGATAGGCAGGAAACGTGCTTCCATCGCGGCGCAGTCCGGTTAACTCGCCGCTCCACTTGTTGCCCTGCTCAAGAACCGGAAAGACCGCATTCTCAATGTAGGCTTGTTCGCTTTCCTCATAAAGGATGCGCCACGACCGCCCGATAAGCTCGTCGGGGGCGTCATAGCCATAGATGGTAGCATGCGCCTGGTTGGCATACCGGAACGTGCCGTCAGGTTCATGGATCGACATGCCTGCCATGGCAGCATCCATCGCAGCCAGCTGACGCTGTTGCTGCTCCTGGATCGCGCGCCGCTCAGCCACCTCAGACCGCAGCTCTTCGTTGACACGCCGCAGTTCGGCTGTTCGGCTTTCGACCCGCTCCTCAAGCGCACTCTGTGCGGCGCGCAGCTTTTCTCGGGCGTTTTTTCGCTCCGTAATATCCGTTACGATCGACTGGAAGCGCTGGATACGCCCCGCTTCGTCTTTTACCGGGCGGACGGTTAGCTGTACCCAGAGCAGGGTGCCGTCTGACCGCCGCATGCGCAGTTCTTCTTTTTCAACAGATGTGCCCGACTGTGCGTTGGCAAGCACCGCTTTGGCCTTCTCGCGCCCGCTCGGCGTATCCGCATACAGGATGAGTGGCGACATCCCGATGAGCGCGTCGCGTTCATAGCCCAGCAGCTCGGATGCGTACTGGTTCAGCATCTGAATGTACCCGCCCGGCGATACGGAAAAGTATGCAACGGGCGCGGTGTCGTACAGCGCCTGGTAATCAGGCGTGGTTGCCGACTTCTCGCTGAGAGTCGCTTCACGACCAGCCATTGTCTGTATACAGATGAAGTTAGCAGGAGGATGATAGCAGCGCTGTGCGCACGTTGCATGCGTGTTGCCACTACGGGTGGCGTTACACTGGCTCTCATGCATAGAGCCAATATAGCGTACGACAGCAGAGACCATCGGGTTGTCTGCTTGCCCAACGCTTGCGAACCGCAATATCACGGGTGTGCAGTGCATGGCCTTTTGCATGCGTCTCGTTTGGCCTACGGGCTGGACATGTACTGACGGGATACGTACCCGCCAGCTTCTGGCCCTATTTGAGCACCAGCGCAGCTGCGGGGGCAGCTATGGAGATTGTTAGCGCGTGCGCGCCAAACCTGGCAACTGAAAACGTAGCGGTACGCCTTCGAGACCCGTGCCTCTGAACGTGTCGACATGCTGACGCAGGTGTTGATATATCGACATAATGCAGATCCCTCGCATCTTCCCTTAACACAATATTATTATTTATAAGTTGTTTATAAACAATGTTATGAATGATTAAAAATCACTATGTGACCGGTCTGGCACGAAGTTGTTTTATATGAGGGGTGACGCAACCAAGCACTTTTTCATCTGCCCCTGATTTTGGTTATGGATATGCCTCCCTCAGCCCCAAACGTTTCGTCTCCCAGCGCGTCGCAGCGCCTGTCTGCAGAGCAGCTCTCTGCATTTCGTGACCGGGCCCCTGCTGCAATTGAGCGGTGGATTTACGGCAACCGGCAATACATCCTGGGGGTGCTGCAGCGCTACTCTCGCAACACAGAAACGGCCCAGGACCTGCTTCAGGAAACATTTTTCCAGGCGATTCGAAGCGCGCCCCGGTTCAAAGGCGCCTCGAAGATTACGACCTGGCTTTACAGTATTGCGAAGAATGTAGCCCTGCAGCGCGGGCGCACCGATGATCGCTACGCTCACGTTGAAGACGACGCGCTGAACCGCATGGTATCAGACACGCACGGATCGGCATTTGGCGCGCTCTCATACACGTCGCCCGCCGGAGATGCGGTGCATAGCGAGGAGAAAGAGCTGCTTTATGAGGCGCTGTCGGAGCTTCCCCGCTCGTATCGCGAGATCATTGCGATGCGCGACCTCGACGAACTGTCTACTGAAGAGGTCGCTCGTGAGTTAGATATCACACCGGGCAATGCGCGTGTGCGTCTGCACCGTGCTCGCAAGCGGCTGCGCAACGTGCTCGCCCCGCATGTAGAGGCTTCGTACCGGTGGGCCGCGTAACGAACCGAGAACAAAGCGCGTCTACATAGTGGCAGCAAGCCGGCATAAGCGGTGTGGCACGGTTACTGCCCAATATGCTAACTGAATCTCCACAAACCAATAAGAGGCTTGAACTATGGATTGTCCATCTGAACCAATTCGCGTGGCAGAAGACGGCGAGATCATGGGGCAGCTCTGCCAGTTTGCCCGTTCTTTCAACATGACGCGTAAAGCCGTACTGAAGTGCTTGCGCGACCATGCTCCTGAGGCGGTAATCTTGCGTGCCGGCAAGGGCTTAGACCAGCTACTCATTCTGGATGCGGAGGCCCTTCGCGCCCTGCAGTCGTATGCGCAGCAGCAGACGGCTCCGCTACGCACGTCAGCTGCTTCGGCGCTTAGAGCATAGCGCCCGCACCGATTGTGGAGCACACCCAGGCTTTGTGATGTCGCGAATAACAGAGACACCGCAATGCAGTGCGGCAATGCAGTGCGGCAATGCAGTCTGATCGTGAAGCCTGAAAGTGCGGCTGTTTTGCATGGTGAACTCTCTCCGAAAACACCGATTTTAGCCGGGCAGCGGCTCCACGAGCAGCACATCATGTTTGCACGCAGCCTATACGGCTTGTAGGTTAGTGATCTACGTCCAGTCTGTTCGCAGCCCTCCTGCGAACTCTGTCGAACCAACCTTGCCGTTATGGAATACCCGCTGCTCTCCACCTTTATATTTGCATTCCTCGTAGTGAATGCGATGTTGCTTTCGGCGTCGGTGCTCGTGTATGCCGAGCGTCGCGTGTCCGGATTCATGCAGAACCGGCCCGGTCCGAACCGGGTGGGTCCGTTCGGCATCCTGCAGCCATTTGCAGACGTGCTGAAGTTCGTGATGAAGGAGGACATCCGTCCGGCAGCGTCAAACACGTTCATTCACGCGCTGGCTCCTGTGCTGATGGTTGTCATTGCCATGAGCGTAGCGGCACTGATCCCATTCGCCGAGGGCGTTGTGCTTCTGGATGTGGAGGTCGGTGTGCTACTCGTGCTGGCGCTCACTTCAATCACCGTATACGGTATTACGCTTGGGGGCTGGAGCTCAAACAGCAAGTACTCGCTTCTTGGCGGTCTGCGTTCTGCCGCGCAGATGATCTCGTATGAGCTGTCAATGGGCCTGGCCGTAATATCGGTTGTGATCATTGCCGGTACGATGAGCCTATCGGGCATCGTCGAAGACCAGGCCAGCGGATGGGCCCTGCTCGGGTGGAACGTATTCCGCAATCCCATCGGGTGTATCATCTTTATCGTGACGGCTTTTGCCGAGACGAATCGCGCTCCGTTTGACCTGCCCGAAGCCGAGCAAGAGCTGGTTGGCGGCTACCACACCGAGTACAGCGGCATGAAGTTCGGTATGTTCTTCCTGGCTGAGTACGTGAACTGGTTTGTGGCGTCGTTCATTATCGTGACGCTCTTCTTCGGCGGCTATCTCATTCCGTTCCAGCCGCTGCTCCTTGAAGCGATTCCGGCACTCGAAGGCAGCATCTGGCTTGCCCTCTTGCAGTTTGCATCGCTGATGGTGAAAGTAGCCTTCTTTGCGTTCCTCTTCATCTGGGTGCGGTGGACGTTCCCCCGCTTCAAGTATAATCAGCTTATGGAGCTCGGCTGGAAGAAGCTGCTGCCCATCGCGCTGGCCAACGCCATCGTCATCGCCGTTGGTGTTGCCATCTTCCGCTCTATCTTTTAGAGGCCCATGGTGTGTCCCCTGCACCGCAAGCCTTTAGGCATTTGTATCAACTAAGCGCCTCTACCAACGCAAGCGCCCCGCTGCGGATAAACCCGAGCGGGGCGCTTCTGCGTTTGCCTGTTTGGCTGGGAGCCTGTCTGAGTTTAGTAAACCGGCAACAGGGTCGCGGGCTATGACAGCCCAACACGCTCAAAGATAAGATCTACGTTGCGCACGTGATAGCTGGGATCGAAGACCTCGTCGATGGCATCTACCGGCAGATATTCCGTAACGGCATCGGCACTACGCACGATCTCCTGAAAGGCGCGTTTCTCTTCCCACGCCTGCATGGCCAGCGGCTGCACGCGGTCGTAAGCCTCCTCGCGCGAGAGCCCGGCGTCGATGAGGCGCAGCATAAGACGCTGGCTGTTGTAGAGTCCGTACGTGGCTTCCATGTTTTCACGCATGCGTTCGGGATAGACCGTCAGATTTTTGATGATGCGCTTTAGGCGACGTAGCGCATAGTGGGTGATCGTCGTAGCGTCTGGCAGCACCACGCGTTCGACCGACGAGTGCGAGATGTCGCGTTCATGCCAGAGCGCCACGTTCTCGTACTCGCTCACCATGTAGCCACGCAGAAGCCGCGCGCAGCCCGTCAGGTTTTCGGATCCAACCGGATTGCGCTTGTGCGGCATCGCCGACGACCCTTTCTGACCGGATCCGAACGACTCCTCTACCTCACGCACTTCGCTACGCTGTAAGTGCCGAATCTCTACAGCAATCTTCTCGATAGAGGCGCCAATGCCAGCAAGCACACTCAGGTAGTTAGCATGCCGGTCGCGCGAGAGTACCTGTGTGGAAATCGGAGCCGGACGCAGGCCGAGCCGCTCGCACGTGAGCCGTTCCACTTCAGGCGGAATGTGCGCAAACGTGCCTACAGCACCCGACAGCTTACCCACACGCATCTCTTCGGATGCGCGCCTGAGCCGCTTGCGATGCCGGTTCATCTCGTCATAGAACCGGGCTAACTTCAGTCCAAAGGTCGTTGGCTCAGCATGCACCCCATGCGTGCGCCCCATCGTAAGCGTGTCTTTGTGCTCATGCGCCCGGTCGGCAAGCTGCTCAATGAGTCCGTCGAGCTGCGACCGGATGAGCCCATTCGCCTTCCGCATCCGCACCATGTAGGCAGTATCAACCACGTCGGTCGAAGTGAGGCCGTAGTGCACCCACTTCTTCTCCGGACCGAGCGTCTCGCTTACGGCCCGGGTAAACGCCACCACATCGTGCTTGGTCTCTTTTTCTATTTCGCGAATGCGCTCGACATCAAACGATGCATTTTCGTAGAGCCTCTCAACATCCTCGGGCGGAATGGCTCCCACCTCACTCCATGCCCAGCAGGCCGCAAGTTCCACGTCGAGCCACGACTGAAACTGCTGTTCGATGCTCCAGAGGCGGTCCATTTCAGGACGAGTATAACGGTCGATCATAGCAAATAAGCGGCATAAGGGAGGCGAAGCGATGCACTGCAATATACAAGGCGTATCGGGTCGAATGCTACCGGTACGCAGCTATTGGGCCCGGTTGATGCATAGCTTCACACAGGACGCATCATTATGAGCCATCTTCCATATTGCTCAGCCTCACCATTTTTCTGTACCACGGTAGAGAAGGCGTCAGACATCGCATCCTCTGAAGTAGCTCATCTGTAAATAGCTCATCTGTAAATAGCTCGTCTATAGGTAGCTCGTCTATAGGTAGCCTATCTGAATCGTACTTTTGGTGATTACGGGCAGCATCGTCAGCTTTTTTGGCTTACTCAAACAGCGTCGTACCAACAGTGCAGACTGTCGCGTGTGCTACCAGACGACAGCTTTTGTGAGATCAGAAATTGAGTTCATTTCCGCCCAATCAGATAGCGCCCCACAATTATGATGGTTTGAGTAAGCATGCATGAATGGTTTACATAGTGTAACGTAATGGTTAACATGATGCGAACATTTGTTGAGGAAAGCGGGGCATCCCACCGGATTACTGCTTCGCATGTCGTTTTCGTCTCCGAGTGTTGTCGTTATTCTTTTGCGTTATGCAATCCCCCTTATGAACTCCCAACCCCTACTCCGTTCTTTTTTATTTGGAGCCCTGCTTGCAGCGTCTCTGGTATGGGCCGGATGCGATGATTCGTCATCTGTTGTGACCGATGATGCTGACGAGGAAGCATCGCCCATCACAATGAGCGCTACCCCACCGGCGGATGCTCCATCTGATACTGAGCTTCCGGGCGTAAACGAGCCTGGCACCCCCATTGACGGTGAGTACATTGTCGTCTACGAGCAAGGACAGGTAACTGCCAAGAGCGCAGCCGAACGCATCGGATATGCCGAAACGGTGCTGCAGTCCGTTCAGTCGACCGAAGCACGCGTGCTGAATACGTACGGCCACGCTCTTGAAGGCTTTGCCGCTGCCGAGCTCACCGACGAGGCCGCTCAGGCGCTTGAGGCACGCGACGATGTCGCCTTTGTCGAACAGAACCAGACCGTGCATGCGATAAACGATACGCAGACGAATGCCCCGTGGGGACTCGACCGCGTAGACCAGCGCACGCTTCCGCTGGATGACGCCTACTCATACAGCGCTACCGGTGCCGGCGTCAACGTCTACGTTCTCGACACCGGCATTCGCACCGGCCATAACGACTTTGGCGGGCGGGCGGTAGCTAGCGCCGATGCCTTTAACGATGGGCAGAACGCGCAAGACTGCAACGGCCACGGCACACACGTTGCTGGCACCTCAGGCGGCACTGTGTATGGCGTTGCGAAAGGGTCAACGCTCCACGCAGTACGCGTGCTCGACTGTGATGGCGGGGGCTCCATGGACGGCGTTATTGCCGGCGTCGACTGGGTTGCTGCGAATCATCAGCCTCCTGCTGTGGCGAACATGAGCCTTGGCGGCGGGGCCAGCACGGCCCTTGATAACGCAGTAACGAATGCTGTAAACGACGGTATTCTCGTTGTAGCCGCTGCAGGGAATAGCAACACCGATGCATGCACCGCCTCACCGGCTCGCGTCGATGCAGCTCTCACGGTCGGCTCCACCACGTCGTCAGACCAGCGCTCGGGCTTTTCGAACTTTGGCTCGTGCGTAGACATCTGGGCCCCGGGTTCAAACATTGCTTCGGCCTGGCATACCAGCGACACCGCCGTCAACACCATTAGCGGTACGTCGATGGCAGCACCGCACGCAGCAGGGGTCGCCGCGCTTTATCTCGAAGAGAATCCGAGTGCTACGCCGCAGCAGGTCTTTTCGGCCCTCACAAACACGGCAACCGGAGGCGTGCTTTCCGGAATCGGATCGACCTCGCCGAACCTGATGCTGTATAGCCTGCTTGGCGACGACAGCAGCAGTGGAGGAGGCAGCGCGCCGAGCGCTCCCTGCTCTTCGTGCTCAGCCTACACCGGCACCCTGACCGGTACCGGCGACGATGCGTACGAGCCGGATGGATCATACTACGCAGGCAATGGAAATGAAGTCGGCTACCTGCAGGGCCCGAGCGATGCAGACTTTGACCTGTATCTCTACCGCTGGAACGGATGGAACTGGAGCCAGGTGGCCTCGTCGACTACGCCTGACTCAAATGAGGAGATTTCTTACAGCGGGTCCTCAGGCTACTACCTGTGGGTTGTGGAGTCGTATAGCGGAAGCGGCGACTACACGTTCTACCTCGAAGACTAAATCACACGCTCTGGCGGTATGCTCCCGATCCCGCCATGCATGTTATCAGCATGCACAGCGTCAGAGCACATCCGCTCAGGAATGTGACCAAACCTGCGCCGGACGCTCCGCAAGGAGGGTCCGGCGCAGTGTTGTTGGGGGGGTATTCGCGATAAGCCCCCAACTTCACTTATCTGCCTGTCCAGTAGCTATGCAATACCAGTAGCTATGCAAGAACCGTCCAGTATACCCAGGCCATTAGAACAAACTGAAGGGGGAGCCGAAACCACAGCACCCACGTCGGGATGTCGTCAAACTTTTCAGGTGCTTGCACCATGTAGATATGCACCGGAAACACAGCTACAAGGAGTGCAATCAGTCCCCATGCGGCATAGACCTGTACGCCCGGAACGAGAACCCCCACGCCGCCCGCAATTTCAAATGCTCCGCTCACATACACAAGTAGTTTAGGCGCTGGCAGGTAAGGGGGCATGATACGCGTGAAGAGGCCGGGCTTCACGAAATGAGCGACTCCTGCCGCAATGAACATGGCCGCGATAGCGTAGAGCGAAAGCGTTTGCATCCGATGTGCTGCATCAAGCAAGAAAGTACGATACGATATAAATGCGTAACGCGGCACAACTTTCCCCGTTACCTTCGTTAAAACAACGTTCTCTTGCTTGTTACAACAAACGGACCTACCTGGTTATGACTACGAATATGGGAACGATAGATCGTGCGCTGCGCATCGTGATTGCGGTGTCAATTGGCGTGATGTACGCAACAGGCGTGATCGGCGGCACCTGGGCAGCAGTCCTGGGCGTTGTAGCAGTGGCGTTCATCTTCACCGGTGCCGTTAGTTTTTGTCCCCTGTACCGGATCGTTGGACTCTCAACGTGTCCGGTAGAACCCTCAAAGTAGGACTTCGCTTCTCTCCATCCCCGTTCATCTAACTCCCAGTTACGCCGTGGAGCTTCTTATTGTCGGTGGCGGACACGCCAGTGTAGCCTTGTTTGAACGTGCCCGCGCATGGCAGCAGCGCGGTGTGTCCGTCACGCTGCTATCTGACCACCCCTACCTGTACTATTCAGGCATGGTACCTGAGTACCTTGGTGGCGTATATTCCAGTGACGAGGTGCGCATTGACCTGAAGGGCTGGTGCCAGCAGACGGGTGTAACGTGGCACCAGGGGCGTGCCGTGCGAATGGACCCGACGGCTCGCACCGTAACCACGGCCTATGGCTCGACGATTTCGTACGACGTAGCCGTAATCGATATAGGCGCATCAAACCCGCCTCCCCCGCCCGGAGCAAAAGAGGCGCTTGTATCCACCAAGCCAATGCACAAAATTGAGCGGCTGGAGGCGTGGCTGCGTACGCTGCCCGAGCGTACGTCGCCGCAGCATCTGGTCGTTGCCGGAGGTGGCGCTGCGGGAACCGAGTTAGGCCTGAACATTCAGGCGCGTATTCAGCGCACTGCGCCGCGGCAGTGCACCGTGTCTGTTGTGGAGCCCGCCGATCGGCTGATACCGTCCTTTCCTGAGGGCGCCAGCCAGCAGGTGGCGAACCTCTTCGCCGAGGCCGGTGGACGCCTTTACACCGGGCGCCGGGTGCAGCACCGCACGCCTACACATGCAGTGCTCAACGACGGCACGCGCCTGCCTTGCACGCAGCTTGTGTGGGCAACGGGCTCGGTAGGATCGCCGTTCTGGCAGCGTACGCCCTTTTCGTGCACCGACAGCGGCTTTGTGAAGGTTATCGACTCGCTGCAGATTCCGTCGGCCCCGCGCGTGTTTGCGGCAGGCGACTGCGCAGCGGTTGGCGGGTATACCGATCTGCCCCGTATCGGTGTTCATGCCGTAAAGCAAGGGCCGCTCCTCGCCGATAATGTAGATCGCATGCTGCAGCACTTGCAGGACGGCAAACCACCCGAGCGTGCATATCAGAGTGCCGGGCTGCGCGCGTTCAAGCCGTACTCTGTGGCCCCGCTCATCTTGTCTACCGGCACCGCCAGCGGGCTGTGGCGCGCCGGGTCAATCTGGTGGATGCGTCCGGCTGCGCTTCGCATGAAGCACCTCGTCGACCTCCGCTGGATGAACCGCTACCGTTTGCCAGATGAGAACACCTGGCCGGCCTGGCAAGCTGCCCACGCACGATGTGCACAAGATTCCGCCCGGTAGGCTGCCAGTCCAGCAATGCCACAACGCGTCTCTATCGCTAAACTGTAGCACAAGTGAAAAAGCATATCAAAGAAAGAAACCCGCTTTTAACGACTGTTTGTAGTGGAAGAACACTAAATGACAGGGAAAATGGATACCGCATTTTTCTCGTTCGAACCCCTTTGCCTTCGAGCTTCGCCGCAGGCGTGATCCTGTAGACATCTCCCTTTAGCCAAGGGGAGAAACCTGACACGAACCCACAGGGCGACTGATGGAGCGAAGCGGAATAAGGAAGAGGGGATTTGAGCGGAATGCGAGGATGTAAACCACATGTCAATCACTTAACAACTTACCGCTACCAGACTGTTTTACTGCTGTACGTGACCGACAGTTGGTCATCACTCAAGCACATCCTGTAACGTCACCAACATGAAGTAATGAGCAATATATGGTGAAACCACCACATATGGGTAATAACTTCTGATCGCACCTTACCTGTTTCTTGATATTAAGAAACTATAGCGTTACAATTGGCATCCAGAGCGGCGTAGGTTTCCCAGCACCATGCCAGTCTTAACATTCTGGATCTTGTTTATTTATCAACTGACAACGCTTTCTCATGACGCGCTACATACCCTTTATCACACTGGCCCTGGTGCTGGTTTTTGCCGGATGTGATGATACTCCGCTATCTTCTGAACAAGCAACAGCCCCTGATACCCAACCTCAAAATCTTTCGAATGCCCAGGCCCCAAGTGCTGCTGGCGAAACGATTCCCGATCAGTACATTGTGGTCTTTAATCGTGACGTCAGCGACGTACCTGGGCTTGCAAATCGACTGGCTGCCTCCCAAAATGGCGAGATTGGCTACACATACGAACACGCCGTAAAAGGCTTCTCAATTAAAGCGTCCCCTCAGGCTGCTGAGGCGCTTGAACGCAACCCGAATGTTGCTTATGTCGAAGCCGACCAGAAAATGTTTGCTGTTGGCACAACGCAGGAAGGCGCCACATGGGGCCTCGACCGTGTTGACCAGCGCGACCTCCCTCTGGATGGCACGTACACGTACACCGCCACCGGTGAAGGCGTAGACTCTTATGTAATCGACACCGGCATTCGCACAGACCACGTTGATTTTGGCGGACAGGCCGTTAATGGGTTTGATGCGTTTGATGATGGGCAGGATGGCGAAGATTGCAATGGCCACGGTACCCATGTAGCTGGTACGGTTGGAGGCGCTGAGTGGGGTGTTGCTAAAGGAACGAACCTCATCGGCGTGCGCGTGCTCGACTGCAACGGCGGAGGATCTGTGAGTAGTGTCGTTGCCGGCGTAGACTGGGTAACAGCCAATGCGAGTGGCCCCTCGGTCGCTAACATGAGTCTCGGCGGCGGTGCCAGCGATACGATCGACGACGCTGTTCGCGAATCGGTTGCAGCAGGAATTACTTACACCATCGCAGCCGGGAACGGCGACCGCCTCGGACGCGCCCAGGACGCGTGCAACTACTCGCCCGCACGGGTCGAAGAGGCTGTCACGGTCAGTGCAACGGATGACACCGACACAAAGGCGTCGTTTGCAAACTTCGGCGACTGCGTTGAGATCTTTGCTCCAGGCGTAGATATCACTGCACCATGGATCGGTAGCAGCACCGATACCCGCACCATCAGCGGCACATCAATGGCGGCGCCGCATGTAGCCGGAGCTGCTGCATTGCACCTGGAAAACAACCCGACTGATGGTCCGGATGCCGTCTACGCTGCTCTCGCGGATGCCTCTACCAAAGGCATCGTGTCGAGCTCCAACACCGCCAATAACGACCTGCTGTACACGCTTCTCGACGGCTCCGATGACGGGAGCGATGATGGGAGCGATGACGGCTCCGATGATGGGAGCGATGACGGCTCCGATGACGGCTCCGATGACGGCTCCGATGACGGCTCCGATGACGGGAGCGATGACGGCTCCGATGACGGGAGCGATGACGGCTCCGATGACGGGAGCGATGACGGCTCCGATGATGGGGACGACAGCACCGCTTCCGCACCGTCCATTGATACGTTCGACGTGAGCACCCGCAATACGGGCCCATGGTCGCGCGCTACGGTCCAGTGGGCTGTCTCTGACGCGGATGGCGATCTCCAGAATGTAACCACCGAGTTGCTGAGTGGGGGATCTGTCGTCGACGCTTCTTCCTCTTCCGTAAGCGGATCGGCTGCGAGCGGAGAGCATGAGCTGCGTACACGAGGCGGTGCCGACGAGGTACGTCTTACAGTTACCGATAGCGAAGGAAACGAGACCTCGCAGACGCAAGCCCTGTAGTAGACACTCGGTTCTTCGTTCTGAAGACCTCGCTCAACCACTTTCCTAACTTGAGCAGGTTCTGACGCTATTGGCCTGCTTCGGCTATCACAGCCGGAGCAGGTCTTTTTTGTTTGCTACCAATATCCCCAAGACCGATAGAGGCCCTCGCCGTAAAGGCTAAGAGTCCAATGTGTCATGAACATCTACTATGCCTCCTTACCGGGCAGTCGATTGCGCTTCCCGGCGCTAAGCACTATCATGCAATCTCCACACTCCCCTGACTGTGCTTGCTTCCTGCTATGACTGTCTCTGAGTCCGCTCTATCGCCCTGGTGGCGGGACTACTCTGTTCCACTTGGCCATATGGCGCACTGGGCTATCGGCTCGCTTTCGTTTTGGGCAATGCGTACGGAGCGAGAGTGGCGCGTGGCGCAGCATGCAGGCCAAGACCCGCTGGCTGACGCTAACACATACGAGTCGCTTACCCCTGATGCCGAGAGCGCCTTTAACTGGGACGAACCAGAGCAGCATACCGTGCAACGCTTTAGTATGAAAGAGACAAGCGAGCGCTGCGCCTTACACCCTCAGCTGGCTGACCGCCCGGTGGTCATTCGTCCTGAACACCCCATCTCCATCGTCTCAGGCGAGACCATTACCCTGTTTGTAAGCACGCCCCTCTGGATACAATACACCGTGCATGCTCCTGCCGTTAAGCTGCTACAGATGCCAACCATGCGTCCGTCTGACACGTGGTTTGGCACCAACACGCGTCAGGGCGAGCTGTGCTACGCCTCACGCACAACGGGGCGGTTGCAGTTGAGCGAGGTACCTGTGCGTCCCCATCGTGCCATCACGCCACTGCGCATTCGCAACCGGGCTTCCGACACCCTGCTGCTTGAACGCGTGCAGGTGCCTACCGCATACCTCGCTCTCTATGAGAACGAGGCCCATGCGCTATGGACCCAGGCCCTTCGGCTTGACCGCGGTCCAGACAATATCAGCAGCAGTACGCCCGCCGCACAGGTTCACATAGAACCCGGTACACCCGACGAAGCAGGCTCCTGTACGCGTATCGCCGAACCGCGTGAGACATCCAAGCGCAACTTGTTCATCAGTACGTTTAGTGCTGTAGGATCGCTCTTCGGCTCGTAACCGCGCCCGCCCTCCTTATTCCCTCTTTCCTCTATAGCTCTCCGCTGCGCATGGATATCGATGCTCTCTGGTCCACCCTCAACGAACTGATTGGCGACCCACGCATCGTAGGCGTCTTCTGGGCCACGGTAAAAGTCGTCGTTGGTCTGGTGCTGGCCCGCCTTGCCAGCAGTGGCCTGGTGCGCTTCATCGCCGACGAAAGCGACGCGCATCAGACGATGCTTATCAAGCGCGTCGCGTTCTACGTGATCTTCGGGCTGTTCATCGCCTCCGCACTGTCTGACCTGGGTATGAACCTGGGCATCCTGCTTGGCGCGGCGGGTATCCTGACCGTGGCCATCGGTTTTGCATCGCAGACGTCGGCCTCCAACGTCATTAGCGGACTTTTCTTGCTGGGCGAGAAGCCCTTCGCGGTGGGCGATGTCGTAAAAGTGGGAAGCACAACCGGCGAGGTCGTGTCGATCGATCTGCTCTCGGTAAAGCTGCGTACGTTCGATAACCTGTTCGTGCGCATCCCAAACGAAACCATGATCAAGTCGGAGATCACAAATCTGCGTCGTTTCCCAATCCGCCGGTTTGACCTGCAAGTCGGGGTTGCGTATAAAGAAGACCTGGAACGCGTCCGCAAGGTGCTGCTTAAGGTCGCCGAAAACCACCCGCTGTGCCTGGAGGAGCCCAATCCCATCGTTATGTTTACCGGTTTTGGGGATTCGTCGATTAACTTCCAGTTTTCGGTATGGGCCGTCTCAGATAGCTTTCTGCAGGTGCGTACGCAGGTCCCGATGGCGGTAAAGGCAGCCTTTGATGAGCACGACATCGAGATCCCGTTCCCGCATCGCACGCTTTACACCGGCAGCGTAACCGACCCGATGCCGCTGCGTCTGAGCGAGGGCCGCGGCGACGGAAGCCGGCACGCAGCCCCCGATCCCTCAGCAGCCGACGCGTCCTGACAAGACCCGCATACCATTCGTCTTCTTTCTGTCATACCTCCCCATGCGAGATGCTAAATCGTGGTTCAGGGACTGCTTCACCGGCTTCATGCACCGTACGTGCCGCACTGCTGCTCTGCATCGTGCTTCTCGTGATGCCCAGACCTGCTGACGCCCAGGAGGCTCAGCTCTCGCTCGACGATGCTCTTCAGCATCCTGCCGTACAGCAAGCTCGCTTACACGTGCAGGCCCAGGCCGACCCGGCAGCGGAGCGATTGGCTACGCTCGGGGCCATCCCGGCCCCTTCCGGTCAGGAGCGTGAGCGAGCCGAGGCAGTGCGCAGCCTCATGGTGCAGATCGGCCTGCAGGATGCGCACGTCACCGACATCAACAACGCGGTCGGCGTCATCCCGGGCGTGTCCGATAGCGTGCTTGTCTTCATCTCTACGCTCGACGATCTCGCGACGGTAGCCGAGCACCAGGCCGCAGCCGATGTGCCGCCCCGTATTGAAGGCGATCGCGTCGTTGGACCGGGCACCAACACCTCATCTACCACGGTGGCCATGCTCACAGCAGCCGAGGCCCTAATCGAGCATGCCATTCGCCCGCATCACACCCTGGTTTTCGCAGCGGTCGCCCAAGAGGAAACAGGACTTGCAGGGATGCGGGCCGCCTACGACCAATACAGCGATCGCGCAGTCGCGTTTGTCGATATTCTGGGCGACGGCGCAACAATTAGCTACGGCGCACTTGGCATTAACTGGTGGCGCGTGGAAGCAGCGGGCCCCGGCGGGCATACCCTGCGTGGCGGGCTTCCCAATGTAAATCAGGGTATTGGGCGCGCGGTCGACCGCATTCTACAGCTGCCTCACCCTGAAGCGCATGCCGACCAAAACACGCATCTCAACGTCGCCATGCTCCAGAGCGGATCGGTCTTCAACCACAAGCCGGACAATGGATGGTTCTCGCTCGACGTGCGCTCGCTTGATGCTGATGTGATCAGCGCTATGGAAGCCGCTGTCGACTCGGTGCTACACGCGGTGGAGCGTGAAACGGAAATCCGTTTCGAGCGCGTCCCCGAAACACTCGTTCCTGGCGGCCAGATTCCGGGCTTTCGGGATTCGGATGTGGTGCAAACCTCGCGTGCTATCGCCGAGCAGCTCGGACTGGCCCCCAACCTGAGTCCGGCAGGCTCCTCGAACATGAATGTGGCTATCGCCGGCGGCACTCCTGCAATTGGGCTGGGCGGCGACCGCGGCGGTGCGCGTGGAACGCCCGACGAGTGGGCATCGGTACCGGCTCTGGTTCGTGCTGCCGAACACGTGCTGCTGCTTGCCACAACACTTGGCGGCCTCGACGCCCCGTGACAGAAAACCACGAGCAGGAGACCTCGACAGGAGACCCCGGCCAGACTCCTACAGATCCGCGTACCGGCATTCCGGGTACGCAATCTGTTCCATCAGCACGCTACATTGATTCGGGCGCGCTAATGCCGAGTACGGTAAGTCCGTTCTGCAGTACCGTGCGGGTGGCACGGGCCAGCTGCAGGCGCGCGGCACCGAGCGCTTCGTCTTCGCCGATGATGTGGCACGAGCCGTAGAACTGCGAAAACGCGGTAGCCACCTCGCGCAGATACGTGGCTACGTGGTGCGGGGCCCGCTGCGCAGCAGCCCGGTCGATCACCTCGGGGAAGCGAAGAAGCGCCTTAATGAGCGCCGTTTCGTCGTCGTGTGTAAGCAACGTCAGGTCAACGTCGCCGCTTGCATCCAGCCCGACCTCTACGGCCTTGTCGCGAATGGAGCAGATGCGTGCATGGGCGTACTGCAGGTAGAAAACCGGGTTTTTGTCGCTGGCTTCCTTTGCAAGATCCAGATCAAAGTCCAGATGCGTCGATGCACTGCGCATCAGAAAGAAGAAGCGCGTCACGTCGGGGGTCACCTCGTCGATCAAGTCGCTGAGAGTCACGTAGTTTGCGCGGCGCGTGCTCATCTTGACGGGTTCGCCGCCGCGAATCAGCGTCACGAACTGATAGAGCAGTACCTCAACGCGGCTGGTGTCGTAGCCGAGCACGTCGAGCGCACTGATCACGTCGGGGTAGGTGGCCACGTGGTCGGCCCCGAGGACGTCAATGATCGCGTCGTAGCCCCGCTCAAACTTGTCGGCATGATAGGCGATGTCGGGTGTACGGTAGGTAGGCTCACCCGTCTGCTTGATAAGCACCGTATCTTTGTCTTTGCCAAAGTCGGTTGTCTTAAACCAGAGCGCCCCATCCTTTTCGTAGGTAACCCCTGCTTCGCGCAAGCGCTCTACGGTCTCGCTCACGCGCTCATCGTCGTAGAGACGGCGCTCGTTGAAGTAGTCATCCATTTCAATACCAAGGCGCTGCAGCGTGCCTTCGATCTCTTCGAAGATGACGGCCTCGGCCTGGTCTTGAAATGGGCGTAGCGAATCGGTCGTGAGGAGCGCAGCGCCATGCTCATCAACCAGTATCTGGGCGATGTCGGTAATGTACGCTCCCTGATAGCCATCGTCAGGAAACGAGACGGGCACGTCGACCGTCGTGCCGTCGTCATAAGTGAGCGTCTTCATCTCGACATCCGACACGATCTCTTCGTAGCGAGCCCGCACCGACTGTGCCAGCACGCGCATCTGCCGGCCGGCGTCGTTGTAGTAGTACTCGCGGGTAACGCGATGGCCTGTCCATTCAAGCAGGTTCGCCACGGTATCCCCAAGAACCGCATTGCGACCGTGTCCCACGGTTAGGGGGCCAGTGGGATTCGCGCTGACGTACTCAACGATGGCGGTTTGGCCTGTCCCGGTATCGGTGTGCCCATAGCGGCTACCGGCTTTGAGGAGTGCCTGCAGGGCATCGGTGAGGTAGGTATCGGCCAGCCGGATGTTGATGAAACCGGGTCCGGCCACCTCGACCGCCTCGACACGCGCCGGGTCGACGCGCTCACGCAGCATCGCGGCCAGTTCCTCCGCAATAGCACGCGGGTTGTTTTTGAGCACGCTGGCCAGCCGCATTGCTGTGTTGGTTGCCCAGTCGCCATGTTCGGGTTGGGCCGGACGCTCCAGCTCGACCTCAAAGTCGTCGGGCACGGCGTCGTAAGTGGCAAGGATGGCGCGTAGGTGCTGGCGGAGTTGATCTTGCATAGCAGCAGGCAGTCATACAAAAGGGCGATGCACGTGCAGGCTGGCACGCACACCGCCCAACGTAGGCAGTGCAGCCGTATCCCGAAAGACACGACAGCGGGTTTGCCGAAAAATTAGACGGGCTATCGACGGGCTATTTAAGACGGGCTTAGTTCGAACGGAAGTCGAACACAATGCGGGGTTTTTCCATGCGGCTGTGCATTACATCGTCGAACGACTCGTTGACCGTGTCGAGGGTGCGAGTTTCGCGGAGCACGGTCGTATGCCCGTCGGCGTGGAGCTGGAAAACCTCGTCGAGATCGCGTCGGGTACCAACGATCGAGCCTTTGATCGTAAGCCCCTGCAGCACGGTTTCAAAGATCGGAAGCTGAATGTGGTTTTCAGCGGGAAGCCCGACAAACACAAGGCGTCCGCCCCGACGCAGCGACTGGTAGGCCTGCTCGAATGCTTTGGGTGAAACAGCTGTGCTGATGGCCGCATGCGCGCCTCCCATCTTCTGCAGCTCTTCGACGACGTCGTCGTGTTTTGGGTTGAAAGTGTAGGTGGCGCCCAGCTCTTTGGCCAGCTCCAGCTTCTTATCGACCAGGTCTACCGCAGCCACGGTAGCCCCCGCAATGCGTGCGTACTGCACGGCCAGATGGCCAAGCCCGCCAATGCCAAAAACGACAACGAGTTCAGACGAACGAGCTTCCGACTCTTTGACCGCTTTATATGTGGTAACGCCTGCGCAGGTGAGCGGAGCGGCATCGATCGGATCGACACCATCAGGAACCTTGTTGACGTACTTGCCGAATCCTCGAGCGTACTCTGCATACGAGCCGTCGATGGTGTATCCAGCGTTTTCTTGCTGTAGGCAGAGCGTTTCGCGACCAGAAATGCAGTGCTCACACGAGCCACAGGCGTAGGCGAGCCACGGAAGCGCTACGCGGTCGCCTTCCTTCACGTTGGTCACGCTGCTGCCGGCACGCTCCACAATACCGACCCCTTCGTGACCGGGAATAAGCGGCATTTTAGGCTTGGCCGGCCAGTCGCCATGCACGGCGTGGATATCGGTATGGCAGAGCCCAGCAGTTTCGATCTGAATGGAGACCTCATCATGTCCGGGATCAGGCTTCTCTACTTCGTCAATGGATAGCGGCCCACCGTACTCATAGGCAACCGCAGCTTTCATAGTTGTACACATAGTCAGTTGTACACGTAAGTTAAACAGGAAATAGAAGAAAAAGGCGGATGCGCACCGCGTCTGCACCCCAAAAGCGATTTATTCTGCGGGCACGGCGTCTTGTACATCCACCACCTTGTCGAGCTCATCGTCTTCAAACATGCGTGACTTGGTGATAAAGCGCACGCCGAGCGGAATCTCAATCGAGAAGCTGGCCCCCCGGCCGGGCTTCACGTCAATGGTAAGCTGCATGTACTGCCAGTATTCGTACTGGTCGCGTGCGATGTAGAACGGACAGCCATGAATATCGCCGAGCTTGATGTCGCTCGTGCCGACCTTGAACTCGTTGGCCGGATAGCACATCGGCTGTGAGCCGTCGCAGCATCCCCCACTCTGGTGAAACATGAGCGGTCCGTGATCATCGCGAAGCTCATCGATCACCGCTCGGGCTTCGTCGGTGACCGTGACGCGTGGAATAGACATATCAGGTTATACAGAGATTGGAGAGAACGTATAGAAAGAATCGTGTGCATCTGACACATCCGACAGGTTGAATCCTGCATATGCTGCCGCCAGACCACACACGAGGCGGGTCTGGCGTGCAGCATCTACAGTAGAACAGGGCCGCTTAGTGCAGCACAAGAACCAGGGCTTTAGAAAAAGCCCATCGCGTTCTTGTCATAGGAGATCAGCATATTCTTCGTCTGGCGGTAGTGGTCGAGCGCCATCTTGTGCGTTTCGCGCCCGAAGCCCGACTTCTTATAGCCACCGAACGGCGCGTGGGCCGGGTAGGTGTGATAGCAGTTCACCCATACACGGCCTGCCTTGATGGCACGGGGGACGCGGTACATCTCATGCGCGTCGCGCGTCCACACGCCGGCTCCGAGTCCGTAGAGCGTATCGTTCGAGATCTCGATGGCCTCGTCCATGTCTTTGAACGTCGTGGCCGACGTGACCGGCCCAAAGATCTCCTCCTGGAAGACCCGCATCTTGTTGTGCCCCCTGAAGATGGTGGGCTCGATGTAGTAGCCTTCGCCCGGCATACCGTCGCCCCCCATGTTGTAGGCGTTGCCACCTGCCAGCACCTCAGCACCTTCGTCTTTGCCGACCTGCAGGTAGTTCAGGATCTTCTCGTACTGATCGCTGGACGCCTGCGCACCGACCATGGTGTCAGGATGCAGCGGATCGCCAACCTTGATGTTCTTGGTGCGCTCCACCACACGCGCAAGGAAATCATCAGCAATCGACTCCTGCACCAGAATACGGCTTGGACAGGTGCAGACCTCTCCCTGGTTGAGTGCAAACATGGCGGCGCCTTCGAGGCATTTGTCGAAGAACGCATCGTCGGCATCCATCACGCTTTCAAAGAACACATTCGGGCTCTTGCCGCCCAGCTCCATCGTAGAGCGGGTGATGTTCTCGGAGGCGTACTGCAGGATGAGGCGACCGGTGGTTGTTTCGCCGGTAAACGCGATCTTGGCGATGCGAGGCGACTGCGCCAGGGGCTTGCCGGCTTCGACGCCGAACCCTTGCACAATGTTAACGACCCCCGGAGGCAGAATGTCTTTCACCAGATCGGCCCAGACCATAATACCGACAGGCGTCTGCTCGGCAGGCTTCAGCACCACCGTGTTACCAGCAGCCAGTGCCGGACCCAGCTTCCAGGCCGCCATAAGCAGCGGGAAGTTCCACGGAATGATCTGCCCGACCACGCCGAGCGGCTCACGAATCTGCATGCTCACGGTGTCTCGGTCCAGTTCCGACACCGTTCCCTCTTCCGACCGCACGACCCCCGCAAAGTAGCGGAAGTGGTCGATCGCCAGCGGCAAGTCGGCGTTCAACGTTTCACGAATAGGCTTTCCATTGTCGACGGTCTCGACCCGTGCCAGCAGTTCAAGATTGTCTTCCATCACGTCAGCGATCTTGAGCATGATGTTGCTGCGCTCAGCAGCCGACACATGGTTCCACGTCTTGGCTGCTTCGTGTGCAGCATCAAGCGCTTTATCGATGTCGGCCTTTCGGGAACGAGCTACGCGACAGAAGGGCTTGCCATCAATCGGAGATACGTTGTCGAAGTACTCTCCCCCTTCAGGCTCGACGAACTCGCCTCCAATAAAGTTTAGATACGTGTCCTTAAATGAAGGACGGTCATAGGCTTTTTTTTCCTGTACAGTTTCCATGGTAACTGGCGTTAGGTATGAGCAGAAATATACAGCTTACGGTACAACACGCAGAGCGCCTGCCCGTATAGCACAGCACACACAGTATGATGGAACCGCTTCCAATACATGCGTGCTAAGGCGCTTTATGCAGTGCGCTGCTGGATGAACCTTAACATAGCCTTCTTTCTTTACACTTTACTTGTTAAATTTTCCCAAACTGTTGTATATTACTCCCAATCCGCTTCGTACAGGTTCTTTAGAGTGTTGTCATGGATTTTTCTGAGCAGTTAGATGAGATACGAGCGGCGCATCCGCCTGTAGACCTGATCGAAAACCGTACGACCTTTGGCGGCCCTGATGCTGAGTTGTCGATCTATGATACATACAACAAGGCATCGTTTGTGCGGCTGCAGCGCCCGCACCCACTCATCTGTGGCATGATCCGTGGTAAGAAGGTCGTGCACGTGCCTGGCGACGGATCCGGGCATCCGACTGATCGCTCTGCGTCGGTGCCGTCCTCTGAATCCGCCGATGCTATGAAGGAAGAAGCTTCGCAGGAAAAGGCCTCGGACGAAGAGACCTCGCAGGATCCGTTCGATTTTATGCCGCATGAGACGCTCATTCTGCCATCGGGCCGACCGGTCTACATTGACTTTCCCGAGGCAGCCCCCAATGCCCCTACAACCTGCCTCACTGTTGAGATCGACCATGATCGCATTCAACAGGTTGTCGACCGCATGAATCAGCATATGTCCCGTGCACCTGAATCGGAACCGTGGAGCTACAGCGATGCTCAGCCGCTTCACTACCGCCACCTCTCCGATGTCGACGAAACCGCGCGGCGCCTCGTGCAGGTGTTTACTGAAGACCGGCCGTATAAGGATACGCTTATCGACCTGGGTATCACTGAACTGGTTGTGCGCCTGCTACGTACGAAAGCGCGCGCGCTGCTGCTTTCGCATAGCGCTGAGCAATCAGATTCTAATGGAATGGCTGCAGCGGTAGAGTACGTGAAGCGCAACCTGCATCGACGCATTACCATTGATGAGGTCGCCGAAGCGGCATGCATGAGCACGTCGAGCCTGTATCGCTACTTTCGCAACGAAATGGGCTGCACGCCCCTTCAGTTTATTACGACATGCCGCATCCAGCAGGCCAAGTCGATGCTGCGTGAACCCGGACAGTCGGTTACTGGTGTGGCGTACGATCTTGGTTTTTCGGATGTGAGCCACTTCATTCGCACATTCCGGGAGGCCGAAGCCTGCACGCCCGGCGCCTACCAGCAGCGCTTCGCGTCAACCGACTCGTCCTCTTCGCAAGACCTGTAGCGCGCTGTTGTGAGACGCGCTTTCTGCGTTATCGCCACCGGTGGTCTGCACCACGCTCCCTGCCCCGTTTCTGCATATGCCTTCCTCCTCGCCTTCCACACCTGAGATGCCCCGTACTGCGCTGCTCTCTGTTGTGCTTGGCTTGCTCATCGGAGGGGCAGTGGCCTCCCACCAGGCCCAGTTGCCTGGTTCGACCGTGCACACCTGGTTAACAGACGCCGCGCCGCCCACCCCGTCGGCCAACGTACCGGTCACTGCCGATTCGATATCGGATGCAGAGGCGCAGGCGGTCATGGCCCGGCTCTATCGGCTGCAGTCGGAGCGCATGGAAGCGCTGCAACGAAACGATACGCGGGCGACGACGCGCCTGCTGGAGGCGTCGCTTCATACAGCAGCCTCATATGTGAAACGCCCCGGCTTTACGGCGCGCCGCGATGCCGAGGCCCTCGTGCGCACGCTCAGGCACGCCTACGAAACGCATCATGGCGTACCCGATACGCTTGGTCTGCCCGAAGGCGATATCTACCCGCTGCGTGCCGCACTCTTCGATACGCTCAACCACCAGGAGCCTGGCCCCATGCCTCAGGTCGACGATGCTCTGCCCGCAGGCATAGAAGAGACGCGCACCGAGGTGCCCATCGTAGTCAACAACAGGGTGCGCCAGAGCGTCGCGTTCCTGCTGCGCAACGCACGTCTTCATCTCTATCCATGGATGCGGCGCAGCGACACGTATTTTCCAATGATCGAGCAGATCTTTGCCGAGGAGGGCGTGCCCGATGAGTTGAAGTACCTGGCGCTCGTCGAGAGCGGCATGAACCCGTTTGCCTACAGCCATGCTCGTGCCGCCGGCCTCTGGCAGTTTGTGCCCGCTACCGCACGACAATACGGACTCACCATTGACCCGTGGGTCGACGAACGCCGCGATCCGGAGAAGTCGACCCGAGCCGCCGCTCGCCTGCTGCGCGACCTGTACGCTTTTTTCGGCGACTGGCACCTCGCGCTTGCCGGATACAATTTCCGCCCCTCCCGGGTGAAGCAGGCAGCACGCCGCGCCGAGCAACGCCTTGGCCGTCCGGCCACGTTCTGGGATATCTACGACGATCTACCGGATGAGACCCGAAACTATGTGCCTTCGTTCATGGCAACCGCCCTGATTCTATCGGATCCGGGGGCCTTCGACCTGGCACGCGTTCCCACCGGCCCCCGATACGCATTCGACCATGTACCGGTGCGCCATGTGCTCACGCTGGATCAGATCGCGTCATGGGTGGGGGAGCCCCACGATCAGATTAAAGCGCTCAACCCTGAACTGCGGAGCGATCGCCTGCCTGCTTCCACCACGCCCTATTACGTGCGCATCCCGTACGGCTCCTTCTCGGCCTTCGCGGAGGCGTACGATGCCTATGCTGAAGACGAGGCGCGCCTGGGCTCCCAGTCGTCTGTTGTCGTGCAGGCCGGCGATACCGTTGGACGACTGGCCCAACGCCACCAGGTGTCGCCAGAGGCCCTCCCCTTTCGGCTGATGTCGGCCGTGCAGGTAGGCACGCCGGTGCCGGTACCGCCAAACACGTACACCGGGAATGTAGCACTTCTGGCAGAGGCCGGCATGCAGCCGGTGCGTGTGCAGTACAGCGCACGGGCAACTCGCGGGCTGCTGGCGGAGGATGCCCCGTCGCGCTTTGAAACGGACCTTCCGGGGGCCGACGAAGCTTCCCCGCCTGATTTGCAGTAAGCGTAACCAACAGCGCTATGTGG
>NZ_JARWGJ010000053.1:0-14790 GCF_040409695.1 Longimonas sp. | reverse complement strand
GCGTACATCCATGAGCATTACAGCATGAACGTGACACTCACCGACGTGCACAATGCCCTGCAGGCGAATCTTTCCTTTGTGCAGTGTACAGCGACCCGACTTCCCTTTGACAACGATGCATTCGACGCCGCACTGCTCAGCTTTGTGTTGCACCATGCCGACGATCCGCAGCAGGTCATGCAAGAAGCATTGCGTGTGAGTCGCCACGTGCTTGTGCTGGAGTCCGTAGCCTATCATCCACTTCAGCGTCGCCTTCTGGGGTGGACAGATGCTGCCGTAAATGCCGTACGCTCAGGTGGAACGATGGCGCCGCCGCATCCGGAAACCTACCGCAGTCTGGACGGCTGGATGTCTTGGATGCAGGCGCAAGGCGGCCAGGTTGTGCGCAAAGAGCTAATCCCCGGGCGGCTTCATCCATGGGCAGTGCTCGTTGTGCGGCCTGCCCAGCGTGCAAGCGCCTCTACCGACACCTCATTGGGGTGACGCCATACGTAGTCGTCGTAACGCCGGAACCACGTAAGCTGGCGTTTTGCATATCGCCGCGTGTTGCGCTTGATAAGACGCACCATCTCGTCGTAATCATACGCACCTTGCAGGTGCTGAATCGGTTCGCGATAGCCAATCGTGCTAAGCGGCGGTTCATCGAGGTTCACCGGTCCGCCCATGACCTGCCGCACCTCATCCAGAAGGCCAGCATCGAGCATCCGGTCAACCCGCTCATTGATACGATCGTAGAGCCGCTGCCGGTCGCGATGTAACACCACGGTTCGATAGGTGAACGGCGGCTCCGGCTGGTTTTCGTAGAAGGAGGTGAGCGTATGCCCCGTGCCATGATAGACCTCCAGTGCTCGCATGACCCGATGCGTCTTCGTCGGATCTGCCTTGGCGGCCTGTGCCGGGTCTACTTCGAGGAGCTCGTCGTAGAGTGCCTGTGCCCCCTCCTCATCAAGGCGTGTCTCCAAGCGCTCCCGAACAGATGAGTCGACATCAGGGATGTCGGCAAGACCCTCCTGCAGCGCGTGGATGTAGAGTGTCGAGCCCCCAACGATAATCGGGACCCGGCCTCGCTCAACGATCTGGCGGATGCGTGCGTTAGCGTCATCAGCAAACGCACCGGCCGAATAGGGGGGCTCGCTTAACGAACGCTCATCGATAAAGTGGTGCGGAATACCTTCGCGCTCATCTGGTGTAGGCTTCGCCGTTCCGATTGTGAGCTCACGATAGATCTGCCGGCTATCGGCAGATACAATCTCAGCATCCCATCGATGGGCAAGCGACAGGCTGAGTGCGGTTTTTCCAACAGCCGTAGGTCCTACAATGCAGAGAAACGGGCCCGTGGGCGACGAGAACATGATACCATGTCGTTAAAGCGCGGTGACGAACACGCTATGACGACACGCGTGGCGTGTCCGGTTGTTCGTCGGGCTGGTGAACCGTGATACCTGGAGCGGGACCAACCGGGACAGAATCGCCACCGGGAGGCAACCCACCATCTCCCGAGTCGTCGTCGGATGGATCAATGCCTTTCGGATACTGCTTATGGATGTATATCATGACGACGAGCCCCAGCAGGCATGAAAGGACAAACAGCGCCTCGATAAGCAAGAGCATGAAGCAAGGAGATAAGATGCAACGGCGTGTTAGCGTTCACATTACCCTCATATTCGCGGGCGCCGGTTCCGTTTCATGAGTGGCCAAAAAGGATAGGCCCTCACGCGTGCTGGCCAAATGAGAGCAGGTGAGGGTCACTTTATACCGTCAAGAAGAAACGCCAGGGAATACGACAGCGAAGAAGACAGAGGAACTGGGTGTAAAACGCCCCCACACAACTCATCATCCAGCAGGACTCTTCTGTGTTGAGGGTGCTGGATCGGAAGCGAGGAGCTCAGGTGCGTCATCCAGAAACAACAGAATTCCCTGTACGACCATGATGTTGGTTACCAGAAAGAAGGTTGCCTCTTCAACGGGCAACCCAAACGGTTCGATACCAATGGTGTATTCCGGCGAGATTGTCCATATACCGTTATTGATTGCAATTGCATCAGCAATCCAGAGATAAACAGTGGGGATTCCGATCGTCCAGGCCATGGTGCGCCGATACTGCCAGAGCTGGGGGCCGTCATAGAACCACTTGAACGCAATAATAGGCCCGGCCCATCCGATAATGAGCCCCATGTACAGGAACGAGTCGTTCCCGGACAGAATCATCCACCACCCGACAACTGAGATAAGCGTCCAGATCCCCCCGCCAATCCAGCGAGCTGCGTCTACACGGGGCCGTCGCTCGGTAGTCCGCGCCAGATAGTGATAGAGAAAGAGGCCGGTCAAGATAGGCTGTAGAATGAAAAACGCATACTCCTCTATAGGTACATACCCGATGGTAAATAGCACGCGATCGGGGCCGTACCACCATACTTCATTGGCAACGAGGTAGTTATCCCAAGGCGTAGTGTACACGAACGCAATGAGACAGAGCAGGGGAATAGCCACGCGCCCACGTCGTCCGCCCACTCCACCAAGCGGACGGGGCACGGTGGCCAGCATCAGCACGATGGGCGGAATCGTAAATATGAGATGGAAAGCGAGGTAAGAGAGCGTCATAAGGCCAAGGGGGGCAGGCGAAGGAGTGGATGAGCCGGGGTAGGAAACCTATACGCGATGACGATCGAGGTCGCGCAGGAGTACACGGGCCGCGTTGCGACCCGAGGCGCCCATAATGCCACCACCAGGGTGCGTGCTGGCTCCCGTAAGGTAGAGGCCAGACAGAGGCGCTTTGTACTGAGACCAACCCATGGCGGGACGGTTGCTGAACATCTGATCAATGCTCATTTCGACGTGCATAACATTACCTCGAAAGAGTCCAAGATGCTTCTCAAGCCATGCAGGATGCTGAAATAGATCTCCGACGATATGTTCACGCATGCCCGGAGCGAACGTCTCGAAGGTGTCGATGAGACGATTTGCGACATCGTCTGCAATCACATCCCAAGACTGCCCGTCTGCAAGCTCATACGGGAAATACTGTCCCCATAGCCATAGCACCTCATGTCCTTCAGGTGCAAGGGTCGGGTCGGCCGCACTAAATGTCATCGCAACCAGTGGCGGGTCAGAGGAGGGGTGTCCTCCCAGGTATTCACCATAAGCTCGGCTGAGCTGCTCAGGCGAGCGACACAGGAGCTGTAGTCCTGTGCGTGCCTTAACGCCAGGAGCAGCTGCATACTCGACCGGAGCATCGAGCGCCAGCCGCAGCATTGCACCAAACCCGTTCCCCACGCGTATTTTCTTGGCAAAGTTGTCGGGGCGGTGCTCTTGGGGCAGGAGCCGGGTCGTCGTCTCTAAGATATGTGCCCCCGATAGTACAGCGCGAGCGGTGGCATCGCCCTGCTCACTGCGGATGCCGACGGCTTTGCCGTTACGTACCACGATCTCGTTTACGGCTGCACTGGTATGTACCGCCCCTCCGTGGGCTTCAATGTGTGCACGCAGGGCCTGCGTGAGCATACCCGACCCGCCTTTCGGACGAGCCACACCGCCTTCGTGATAGAGTGGGTGCCAGAGCACGAAAGGGCCGGTCATAGGCTCGGTTGGAGGCGGACCCGACTGGGCGGCCATCCACATAAGCATTGCGCGCAGCTCAGGACTGTCAAAGTACTCGCTAACAACATGGCCATATGGACGCATGATAGTCCGAAGTTCGTCTTGCCACTCAAGCTTCGACGACTCGCCCAGTACAAGGCTCTTGCCTAACTGAAAGGGACTTGGCGCCCGCAAGAACATGTCACGCATGGTCCGTGCAAACCCGGACCAGTCGTCGATGAAGCGACGGTAGTTGTCACCCTCGCCCGGAAAGGTCTGGTTCAACTCGTGGACGGTTCGGTCCACATCACGGTAGATGTATACTGGGGTATCCCCGAATGGAGCAAAGAAGAGCGGATCGAGATCGATATACTCTAACCCAAACCGTTCAAGCTCAAGCTCGTCAACGATGGGTGTTAGACGGATTAGAATGTGTGCGCTTCCCCCCAGATCAAACCGGTAGCCCGGTACAATCTCTTTGGTGGATACGGCGCCGCCCACAATGTCACGACGCTCAAATACACCGACTTTGTATCCGGCCTGAGCCAGATAGGCACTGCAGATAAGCGAGTTATGCCCGGCTCCAACAACGACAACATCAAAATCCACGATACAAATAGGGTCCATGTATTATAAGGACTGCGGACGGTAGAGCGGGCCGAAAACATATGCCACAACTCTGCCTTTCAAAATATGCAAACCAGACACATGGAATAGAAGCTCCAGATGTTCGTATTTTGACAAACAACGAAACCGGGGCCCGCTAATTTGCGTGGACTCTATATACAACTGTAAAAGAGTAGTAAACGGGCGAGCTACTTTACGCAACGTGTACCCCAATTCCGCGTGCTGCTATGAACTGGATTTCGCAAGTACTTGGATTTTTTGTCGCGTTCGGTCCGATCCTGATGCTCTTTGCGCTCTGGCATCTGATCTGGAACGACGATTCGGGCTCCGACGGAGGAGGAGGGGGGCGGCCGTCATGGGATCCGGGCCCGCCGCCACCAACAAACGGACGCGACCGTGTGCCGGTTGAGGATCGTCCCGTAAGTGAGCCCGTTTCCGATAAGTGGAATGTTAACTGATCGCAAGAGAGTCTCCCCGATGCCGGCGTCGTTCTCACACAATACGTTTGTATGAACAGATGGATTGACATATCGCAGCTACTGGATGCCAGCATTGCAGCCTGGCCGGGCGACGTCCCTTTCTCGCGTCGCGACACCTTGCAGATTTCCAGCGGAGACAGTGTGAACTGCTCAGCCATAGACCAGAGTGCGCATGTTGGCACGCACGCCGATGCCCCGTATCATGTCAATTCAGACGGGCCAACTACGGACTCTTGGACGCTGGGCACATTCATCGGTCCCGCCGAGGTCGTTTCCATTCCAGCAGGCACACCTGCGGTTCAGCCTGGTCACCTTGTGGGATGCGAGACGCCCCGCATCCTTCTAAAAACTGTCTGCAGTCATCGGTCTGATACGTCCTGGAATGACGCATTCCCCGCGATCTCACTGGATGCGGTACAGTGGATGGCCGAACAGGGCATTCAGCTGGTCGGCACCGATGCTCCTTCGGTTGATCCCGCAGATAGCACTGGTCTTGATGCACACCATGCGTTAAATGAGGCACACATCGTGAATATCGAGAACCTGCGCCTGGGACATGTTGAGGCCGGCACGTACTCGTTGGTTGCGCTCCCCATGCCAGTTGCAGGAAGCGATGCGGCTCCTGTACGTGCTGTTTTGCATGCCGATACCACGCTCTTTACGGGATAGAAAGTTTATTCAATGCTCTTTTGCACCATAGACACTCTTTTAGTTAATTTGGCACTCCCAAGGAAGAGTTGATAACAGTTGATAACAACCTTGTACGGTAAGCACCCGTAACACGAAAAGCATCAAGGTATTGCTGCACGCGTATTGCCGCGTGCGCCTGTTCGCCGATTTGTAGACTTATCTCCCACAGCGACTATGGATACATTCGATCGTGCCACCCTTCGTGCACTTGCAGAGCATGAAAGCGAGGTATACGTTAGCCTGTATATGGAAACGATGCGCAACGAGTCCGATTGGTCGCAGAACACCATTCGGTACAAGAACTTGCTTACCGAGGCGCGCGACATTCTCCGTGAGCAGGGGCATCGTGAAAACGAAATTGATGTACTTCTTGAACCGGCACGCGCACTGGCTGATGATACGACCTTCTGGCGTCAGGTTAGTAACGGCGTTGCGCTGTTTCTGACGGCCGATGGACTACAGACATATCGGCTCCCGCTCCAGTTCGATGAGTTTGTGACGGCGGGCGATCACTTTCACTTGAAGCCGCTCTTCCCACTGATTGCGTCGAATAACCGTTTCTTCGTGCTCGCCCTGAGTCAAAACGATGTAAAGCTCTTTCAGGGCACCCACCAATCGATCGGTGAGGTAGATGCGCGAGAGATTCCGGGCAGCCTGACAGAATCGTCACCAGGCGTTGTAGACGATGCCGAACGCGAGGTTCAGCATCGCACCGCGAATCGTACTCCGAGCGGACGAACCGACCAGGTCTATCATGGCCACCCGCATGACAAAGACGATAACAGTCGTACTGTAAAGCCGGAGATCAAACAGTTCTTTCGGTCGGTCGACGAGGGCGTCATGAAGTATCTTGCGGATGAGGACGCCCCGCTTCTCATCGCTGGTGTCTCCGAATACCTTCCGATGTACCGAGAAGTGAACAGCTACGCGCACCTCGTCGAGAACGATGTTGTGGCGGGCAACCCGGAAGACCTGCGTCCGACAGAGCTTCATGAGAAGGCGTGGTCGATTGTAGAGCCAATCTTTGAAGCAACACAGCAGGAAGCACTCGAAGTCTTCGACCAGCACTACCACCAGAATGGCAACCTGGCCTCTGGAAACTTCCACGAGATCGTGCCGGCTTGTGCTTACGGGCGGGTAGATACGCTCTTCGTTCCAATCGACGAATACCGATGGGGACGTTTCGATCCATCAAGCAACACGGTCGAACTGCACGGTAGTCATGAAACGGGGGACTACGACCTGCTCAACTATGCTGCGGTCCACGCGCACCTGAACGGAGCCACGGTATATGCGCTCCGTCCAGAGAATATGCCGAATGGACAGTTCGTTGCAGCGGTCTTCCGCTACCCGGCTGACGTGTCGGCGACCGAAGAAGGGTAGTAGGTTTCCCGTAAGCTAAAACGCACGACAGAGCGCGGTTGTCCATAGACGGACAGCCGCGCTTTTTCTTTTAAAGACCTGATGGCAGTTGGACTGTCTCCTTGTGGAGGCTCATCTTGTGGAGGCTCATCTCCGATCCATCTGATATAAAGGAATTGACCCAACCTGGCAGATCCCTGGAGGAAACCCATAGAGAAGTGTCCCATTTCATACTTTGCTTCTCGATTCCCGATAATTAGCATTATCAGGAATAGAGAATTAAGGCACGAAACCCGAATTTTCTTCACGCAAACTACACTTCAACATGAATCCCAGCAGATCAGATTCTGAGAGCCCCCCGTCAGAGACGCCCGAAGTGTACCAAGGTGCGGATACGGGGCAACAAAACGCGCCTACGAGCACCCGATCTGCAGGCGAATCTGCGAATGAGTCAGCAGGCGCATCGTCGGATGATGCCGCTCGTCCGTCTGAGGCCCTTATATCTGTCGATACTGCCGAGCCCGGGCCATCTGCAGATGCACCTCTTGTACATACTTCGGTTGATGCGTCAACTAACCTTCTTGACGTGTACCTTACGCGCTATGAACGTGCTGAGACGCGCCGGGCATACGAGAACGACCTCGTGCAATTTTTCGGGACCGATGACGTGCAGCTCCCGCTCGCCCGAAAAGCCACCTTCATGCACGTAAATCGCCATCTGCGCGAACTTGAACAGGATGATCGCAAAGCATCAACCATCCAGCGCCGCGTTTCGGCCATCCGTGGCTTCTTCGACTGGCTGGTTGCTCTGGAGATCATCTCGCGCAATCCGGCAGACGCTGCCCTTATTCGGAAAGTCCGCCGAACCAACGCAAAAGATCGCTCCATCACGTTCCTGTCGCGAGATCAAGCTCAGCAGCTTATTCGCGCTGCCGACGATGCCGGCGAAGCCGCGAAGAGAGATCGTGCATTATTAATGGTTTTATTGCACTGTGTATTGCGTCGCTCTGAGGCAGCTGCTATGGATGTTGAGCACGTCCGACCGCTCGGACACTACTGGGTACTTGACCTTCCTGACACTAAAGGCGGTGCCGATCAATACGTTAAGATTCCTGCCCATGTTGTAGAAGCAATCGATGACATGAAGGCGCACTATGGAATTGAGAGTGGTGCGCTCTGGCGGTCATGCAGTAACCGGAACCGAGGCGATCGCATCACCGGCGACGCGATCTACCGAATGGTGCGCCGCACCTCTAAGCGCGCCGGACTTGAGGAGATCGGGGCCCATGCCCTGCGCCATACCGGATGTACGCTTGCCCTTGAAGGCGGTGCTTCTATCGAGCAGGTGAAGAGCCACGCACGTCACAAGGACATCGACACCACAATGGCCTATATTCACCAGCGCGATAAGCTGCGCGACAGCGCCGCGGACCGCATTAACCTGTAGATAGCCCTTCTAAACCGATCGTTATGGCTATTTAACGCAGATGGCCTCTTGTCTCCTCTCTCCCTACCACCAGAGGCACGATTCGGAGCGAGGTGAATGTTGCTTACTCATTGATAGGCAAGTATATCGAACTGGTTTGCCGTGTAGATGAGTCTGCTTTCACGGAGCATCTCATGCCGTGCCGACCACCACTTGTCGAGTGCTCCCTCAGGTACAACGCCACTTTCTTTAGCTTCATCGTACACAAATGCCAAAATAGATTGCAAGGCATATGCCTCATCACCTGAGTATGCTTGTTTAGAAGGCACTATTGCCCAGTCAGATGCACGAACCATAACAGACAGACCGATCCGATTTGCCCAGTTTACGACTTCGTGTGATGGATATTGGCCTAAATTTAAGTTTGTTTTTTCTTGTATCGAATGATGGTAGTTTTCGATTATACGCTTTTCTATTGGTTCGACATTCTTAGGAGCGCTTGGGGCAAGACGGGTCGTCATTGCAAAAGTTAAAGGAGTATATACAGTTATATTTTTATTTGCTATGTTTTTTATTTTAGATAGCATTTTGTCGACCGGCATAAGATCTATAACGGAACGTGCCATCACGACATCGTAAGTGCCTGATTTGTTTTTTTGACTTATGTTTCTGTAGTGATCAAAAAATTTAATTGGCAGTACTTTTATTATTGAATCAGATCCTTTTTCTATTTGGCATACTTTTTCTTCAACGACAGACCGATTGGTCGGATCTGGCTCCAGTGCATCATAGTGCAAAGCAATGGACGCCCTTCTGAGTGCCTCAATCATCCATTTCATCTGGTCGCCTCGCCCGGCCCCGATTTCAAGAATGCGAAGCGGACGATCAAGGGCGGCGGCCCGATCACAAAGCTTGTCCAGAAAGGCGCGGCGGAGCGCTGGGTGCTGTGCTCGCGCACTCACAGGCTGTAGCGCTTTCAGGTAGCGCGGGTACTCAAATGTGTGATCTTCGCGTCGGAATACGCTCATGCGTCGGCAGAAAGGGTGGTGGTATACTGGGCGGCAGCTTCCTGGTCTTCCCAAATGCGGACATGCATGGTATGGCACCGAGCACGTGTCTCGTCATCCAAAGAGTTCCGAATATCCTCGGCGGCAATCCGTGCGAAGTGCTCTACACTCGGATTGAGTCCAGCAAAGGCTTCTATCTCGTTCAAGGTCTTGTCGGAAAAACGATTTTTAATATCATCTATTGCGTTCTTGACATCATCGATGTCACAGACATACCCCCACTTATTCAGATCTTCTGACTCCAATATGATCTCTATTTCAAAGTGATGAGAATGCCATTCATTCTCCGGTCCACAGTTCGGAACAGTGAGATAATGCTGCGCAATTAAGTCATCTTTAACGGTAAGCGTGTACATATTTATCTATAGGTAAGTATAGTTGGGTGTGCAAGCGAAGAGGATTGCAGTTGTGCATAGACTGATGGGGCCTCTCGGAATGAGACGCGATCTACGCTGTTGTTTGATGGAGAGAGCATTTCGGTCAGCTGAATAGCGGCCTGAAGCTGACGCGGCTTCGACCACCGCGTTTTGCGTCGTGCAGGAAGCGTGCTAACCGGTGTAGCAGCTATCGTGAGCCGCTTGCGGTGAAACGCTGCTCCAAGGTCGAGCATTGCGGACTTCGTGCCGTACCACGATCCGAGCACAACGCGGGTCTCTTGTCCTGAGGCGTTGAGTGCTCGCTGCAGCATATCGGGCGCCCCGCTCAGTTCGATGATCACATCGGGGCCGTTGGTCCATGCACTCGGAAGCACGTCGCTACTGAAAGCGTCCGATGTGCACCGGCGGACCGTATCCCCCAGATGTGGGTGACGATCGAGCGGGTCAGGACGGTCTACCACGAGCAGGTCGAGGGCAGGAATCTGCTGCAACATCCGGGCAACAAGTGTGCCCACGAGCCCCACACCGATAAGAACGACGCGCGATCCCGGGCCTATCTGCGCGTCCCACACGATGCTAAGTGCCGTTTCTACATTTGGTATGAACGTAGCATCGTGCGTCCCCACTGAATCTGGCAGCTCGTATAAGGTATCGGCGCTTACGGTATGGTGCGTAGCGTGGGGCAAAAACCCGAAAACGCGTTTGCCAAGAATCGAGGCGGGTACGCCTGCCCCGCGGCCGGTTACGCGTCCTACACAGCAATACCCGTACGTACGAGGATAGGAAAACGACGAGCCGCCAGCGGTTGTGTCGGTGAGCGACGCATCGATGTTGCCGTTCAACACAAGGCGCTCTGTGCCTGCACTGATAAGAGATGCGAGGGTTTTTACCTGTACTTCCCCCTCCTCGGGTGCCTCAAGGGGCTCTTCGGCCAAACGCGTCGTGCCATCGCCATTAAAAAGGAGAACTGTTCTACGCATCTTCCCACACCGGATCTGCAAAAAGCACGATGTCTTCGCCCGCCCACTGGTACGTCACGTTTGTTAGGTTGGCTGCGTGCAACGATTGTCCCAGCGCCGACGCGCTGCCCGTGCTGCCATTGGTGCGTCTATCGAACGGACCAATACCTGCCAGATACATCGGTGCGAGCGTTACAATGAGCTTCTGCGCGTGCTGGCCCTGAAGCACGTACCGAATTACGGTCGCGCCTCCTTCGATCATAATTGAGGCGATGCCCTGTTCCCAGGCGTCTCGTCGCACCGCTTGCAGCGACACCCCTCCCGGCCCAGGAGAAACAGATTTCACGACAGCACCAGCATTTTCGAGCGCCTGGATGCGCCCCTCATCAGACGAGGTCGTATAGATGAGGGGCTTAGGATCGGCCTGCAGCAGCTGCGCATCTGCAGGACAGCGGAGGTTCGTATCCAATATGATAGGCCGCGGGTCACGGCCGGGCACGCGCCGCACGGTGAGACGTGGGTCGTCAGAAAGCACGGTTCCAATGCCCACAAGAATGCCGTCGTGAACGGATCGTACCTTGTGAGTCAGATCCATCGAAGCGGCGTCGCTAATACGAACGGGCTCGCAGGCGGCCCCTGCAATGGCCCCGTTGAGGCTCTGTGCATAGCTGAGCGTGATAAACGCCTGTTGATGTGCTTCCGCATAGTGACGGGCTTGCTGCCTGAGGCTCTGCAGGTCTGCGCTGTGCGGGTTCGCGTAGCCATCGCCGCTTGGTGGATGGGCATCCATCTGCAGCATGTGGCGCATCCGCTCCACTTTGGTTTCGAGGTATGAAGAGTTGTGCCGGTTTAGATGCGGTTCAATCGGCACCCGTTCGGTAACGTCCACATCATACTCACGCAGGCTTTCGATCTTTGCAGGATTGTTCGTAATGAGGCGGACTGATTCGATGTCAAGATCTTGGATCATGAGCGCCCCTACCGTGTAATCGCGCTCATCGGGCTCATGCCCGAGCATCAGGTTCGCCTCGACCGTGTCGTACCCCTCGTCTTGAAGGTTGTATGCGCGCAGCTTGTCATGCAGCCCAATGCCCCGCCCCTCCTGGCGCAGGTAGAGGATAACCCCCTGCCCCGCCTCAGCAATCATACGCATCGATGTATTGAGCTGCTCGCCACAGTCACACCGTAGCGACCCGAGCACGTCACCCGTAAAGCACTCCGAGTGAATCCGAACGAGCACATCTTCGGCCCCCTCCACATCTCCATAGACCACCGCAAGGTGATCTTTGTCATCGAGGTCGTTCTCATAGAGCATCAGAGAGAACGGGCCATCAACTGTGGGGATGCGAGCCGTTGTTAGGCGCCGAACCGAAGCAGCATTCATACAGCGTGTAGTACGTGAATCGTTAAGGGTGATACGTGTAAACCGTTGCGTGCAAAGCGTGCAGTAGCCTTTTAATGAGCATATACATATAGCTCAATATGCAAGAGCCACACTGCGCGAACCAAAGCCAAAGCGTATGACTATGAGTATCCGTACGACATAGCAACCCGCCTGTGCCCGGGGATGTTACGTGCCGTCTTCGAGGCGCTCCCAACTATGTTGTAACGCGCGCCCCTGTTTGCTCATTCTCCATCACTGGCCTCTACTTCTGTTTGTGGACTCTGTAACACGCTCAGACGCCTTCACTCCTCTTCTCATGAATGCCCTGTATACCGGGTACGCACGTGGTCTGAATGCCGACATTCGAGCTGCGCAGGCGGTTGGTGGCACTCCGCTCTCCCTGTGCACCGCTCATATCGTGGCAAGTCATAACACCGTGACCGACGTGCTCAACGTACCTTCAGATACGGTGCATGCCCAGTTAGAGCACCTCCTGTCTTCGGATACGCCCGATACGGTGATCCCAAACGCAGCCAAAATCGGCATCGTTGGATCTACGCCTTCGGTGCGTGCTGTTGACCGCTTGCTGAAACACGATGCATTTGATGGCCCCACGGTGTTGGACGTAACGCTGAGCGGGCCCAGCGGCGAAGACATTGCAGAGCCCAGTACAATCGAATCACTCACTAACATCATGAGCCGTGTATCGCTCGTGACCGTGCGCTTACGGGACGCCGAACTCCTTGCCGGCATGGAAATTCCTACGCTCGACGATGCCCAGGTGGCCGTGCAGCGCATCAGTCAGCAGGGAGCTGCTGCCGTGCTGCTGCGGTGTGGACGTCTACCCACCCACTTCTTTGAGCGTGAGAGCGAGCCGCCGAACTTTGCGCTCGACCTCTTGTGGTACGAAGACGAGATGGCACTCTTTGAGGCTCCTTTCGTAGAGACGAATGCAACCATCAGTGGACGATCGAGCGCCTATCTTGTTGACCTACTTGCCCGCCTGCATCAGGGCATACCGCTGACAGATGCCATTCAGGCATCGAAGCGTCGCATGGCCGACACCTTGAACGCAGTTAAAAGCGCGTCGGAAGAGCGCGCATCTGTCCGGTTCTTCGACGTCTTTGGTCAGCACGAAAGCGCCTCCATACCATCGTAATAGGCGAATCACGAACGGGTTGTGCAGGCGGTTCCGAACGCTTGTCTTCCTGATACGTCTTATAACGTGTTTCGATTTCTTGCATAGACTTGCGTTTGCTTTCGATACGCTTGCAAACCAGGTCTCTGCATCAGTACTTGCTACGTACTGATACCGTAAAATATCGTATTCCATAGAGGCCAGGCTGTTATATGTTGTTTCGGACCTGTACCCTATGGGCACACGGCCAACCTTTTCCTCGGTGATGCCCTAACAGCTTATGACTCCTTCCTCTGAATCCGACAAAACGACCATCTACGACGTAGCCGACGCGGCCGGCGTAGCCATCTCAACCGTGTCGCGAGTGCTCAATAACTCGCGCGACGTATCGGATGCCACCCGTGAGCGGGTGCTCCGCGCTATAGAAGAGCTGCAATTTCGCCCGAACCGTACGGCGAAGTCGCTCGCCCAACGGGCCACACGTACCATTGCAGTGGCCGTCCCCACCTTTACGACGCCGTTTCACAACGAACTCCTCAAGGGTGTTCGCAGTCGCCTCGATATTGGTGAGGTAGACCTTTTGCTCTGTGATCTGGCCTGGTCCGATCCTGAAGCAACGTTGCGCAACTTCCTGGCGCGCGGAGCAATGGATGCCCTTCTTCTCACCGGACTGCGCTACAACCCGCAGGTCGCCAACGAGCTTCGTGCCCTTGGTGCCCCGGTTGTTATGATCGGGAGCAAGTGGGAGAAGATGGACTCGTACTACTGGGAAGATGAAGTCGGCGTTGAGCTTGCGGTCCGTCATCTAATTGAGCAGGGCCATCACAAAATCGGGATGATCACGACCCCTCATGATACGCATGTGCGAAACGCGCGTGTTCGCGGTTATCGTGATGTGCTTGAAGAGGCCGGCATTGCCTTCGACAAGTCGCGCGTTGCATGGGGCGAAACCGAAAAGCACGACGGGTTCAGTGAAGAGTCGGGCTACGAAGCGATGCAGAAACTGCTTGATACGCATCCCGACCTGACCGCCGTCTTTGCCAGTAGCGACGTGCAAGCTGTGGGCGCCTGGCAGGCAATTCGCCATGCTGGGCTCTCCGTTCCTGAAAACTTTGCGCTCGTAGGCTACGACGACATCAAGATCAGCCGGTTTATTGGTCTCTCCAGTGTTGCTCAGAACATGCACGACGTTGGCGAAAAAGCTGCAGAGACCCTTCTTCGTCGCCTGAACCGGGAAGACTTCCCAACGGTGAACGAACAGGTACAGCACGAACTGCACATACGTAAGTCCAGCGATCACACCATCTCAGCCTGATCCTCTCACGCATCCCCCCTGTTCCGACATGGACCGCTCTCGTATTGCCAAGCAGCTCTCCCACTGCATTACAGCAACCGACTTTCCGGAGTGGGGCACGCGTTACGAAGGCAAGGTGCGCGACACATATCGCGACGGCGACCTGCTCACCCTGGTTACTACCGACCGGATTTCGGCCTTTGACCACATCCTGCCTCAGGCCATTCCCTTCAAGGGGCAGGTGCTGAATCAGCTTGCTGCCTTCTTCTTTGAAAAGACGGCAGATGTCTTTCCCAACCATGTACGGGCGGTACCTGACCCGAACGTGACAATCGGCACCGCCTGCACACCTATCCCCATTGAGTTTGTCGTGCGTGGGTACCTCGCGGGTCATGCCTGGCGCGTCTACCG
>NZ_JARWGJ010000052.1:0-2535 GCF_040409695.1 Longimonas sp. | reverse complement strand
CCCCCAGATGACCAAGCCCGCGGGAATGATGAGTGCCACCCACGGGATACGGGTGTGGTCCGCCTGTCGGAGCAACTACACGCTACCTCGCGGTCTATATGCCAATCGGTTCGGCGCTTTCGTACGTGCCTTTGCTAACGGTGACCCTCTTCAGGAGTGCGCAAAGGTCTTTAGCCGTGAGGCGTTTGAAGCTGCCCGGTCTCCGAAAGCATCGTCTACTTCCACCGATACGTCCTCAGCAACAGCTTCACTCCCTGTGGCTACGTTCGTACGACCAGGAGAACGCTCTCCTGACTGGTGCGACCGCCGGCTTGAACAGCCTGATGGCGACGGGTTGTTCGAAGCATTGCAAGCAGCATGTGAATCGCTCTCTGAGCCGCACATCGTTGTCTTGAATGCGACGTACTCTAACGAAGGCGACGGATTAGATGCGGCGCTTCGTCTCCGACTGGACACAGAGAAACCACACAGTCGGTACCCTCTTGCTTTACGCACCGATGGTTCATTCAAAAGCTGGATGCGACAGGATCCCGACCACGGGCTCTTGGCCTCAAAAGGGACTCTTCTGTTCAATGACGAGCACGACATGCGGGATTTTATTGATGCAACACACGAACCCCTTTCAGAGGGAGACCTGTTGCGTGTTTTAGAAACGCACCCTATTCGTCCACAGGGACTTACAGGCCGCCATGACTTGGCTAACGCATGGGGGCCTATTCAACTTTGGAATGGAACGCGTTTCTTGATGAACGCGGAGATGCCGTTTCCAGCATGGGCACGTACGAAATTCCTTGAACTTACGGAGCGCCGATACTACCAGTATCTATTCGGCCTCGCTCACCTTCGCCAACAGGCCAACTCATCAGCAGACGAAGCCTGGAAGACAGAGGTAAAAGAGCAGCAGCAATTGTGGGTCGATATGCTACAGTCTCGCTCACAGCCGCTTCGTGTCGGACTCGTAGATGATAATGCTTCTAATGGTTGGCAGCCTGCTCTTGAAGGAGTGTTCGAAGACACCCCGGACGCGGGCTCTATCGAAGCCCCTCATGGTGCCGATGGCTTCCACGACCTGGATGCTCTCGCCGACGACATTGCACAGCGTGGCTGGAACATTGTATGCGTAGACCTTCGACTGGTCGAGACAGATACAGAACTCACCTCACGACGTGCGGACAAACTGTCGGGGACTCGCCTGGTCCGTGCCATAAAAAAGAAGAACCCCTCACTTCCTGTGATTGCCTTTACTGCTTCGAACAAGGCATGGACCGTTCAAGAACTCCGTGAAGCAGGCGCCGACGGGTATTGGGTCAAAGAGAGTCCCGAATACGGAACGGATCCTGTCTACACGGTTCAGAACGCGGCTGCGCTGCTGCAGACATTGCGCGAAGTAGTTCAGCGCTATGAAGGCGCTCAACCGCTGTGGGACCTTGTGGACCAGGTGCAGTCTATTCGTGATGACCAGTCGGCAGTCTTTAAGTTCGTGCCGTTAGTTCAAGACAAGGACGAACAGCGGGTTCGCAACTACCTTACCTCAATTGAAAACCGAATACGCCGAGCGTTTGGGCATCTCGTTACCGGTTCTTCATCTCACGAGGCTGAAACATTCGCTTTTCATCCAATGGATCGCGCCTTTCTGGCGCTATGGGGTGTCGTGAATGATATGAACGCCATGTTCTTCAAAGGCTCTAACTACAGACCGTGGGAGCAATTGCACGAAACAAGTGGTGTCCAAACGTACCACTTTTACGACCCGCAAATCGGCGATACACAAGAGTATTGGCGCATTGATAATGGGGAGGTGACAAATGCCAAGCCATCAATCGCCAGCAACGATCTTGAACAGCGTATTCGTCCAGTAGAAAAAGACAAGAACCGCTCTACTGAACGCCCTGTATGGCCTAACGATAGAAAAGTAGCGCTTCCACGTACCCAGTGGCTCTTGCACCGAGCTGAAAGCTCTGACTTGGCTGAGCGACTTCATGCGACAGATGGATCTTCGCTTCGAGAGTTGCGCAATGAACTGGAAGACATTCACGGAGACCCCGGCAGCGCCAAACATGCCACACTGGATGATTTACATGATCTTGCTGAAATCTGGTACGTGATTTTCGAGAGCGTATAGCCTCGCCCTACTCCAGCATCTCCTTCAACTCCGCAATCTTCATGAGCGCCTCGATGGGCGTCATGCGGTTGGGGTCGATGGATTGTACGGCTTCTTTGAGGGCTTCGGCTTTGGGGTCGGGCTGGTGGAAGAGCGACATCTGGCCCATCACGCCGTCTTCCATATCCGGCACCTCGTCGGCGTCGGGGGCGGCGGCATCGGGATTGGACGCGCCCTCCGTATCCACCGCCAGGTCTTGCTGCTCCAGGTGCGCCAGGATCTCGCGTGCACGGTGGATCACCAGGTCGGGCAGTCCGGCCATGCGAGCCACCTCAATGCCGTACGAGTGGTCGGCCCCGCCCGCTACGAGCTTGCGCAGAAAGATGATCTCGCCGTCGTGCTCCTGCACCTGGATGCGGTAGTTGCGCACGCGA
>NZ_JARWGJ010000051.1:0-2540 GCF_040409695.1 Longimonas sp. | reverse complement strand
GTATCTTCCGGGGTTGTCATCGCGAGGAAGGAGCGCCAGCGACTGACGGGGCGCTGTGAGCGCAGCGAACGAGTACTCCTGGGGTGCGATCTTTGCGTTCCATCATGTCAGCCCACCCCGAACAGAACCGTACGAGATTGGCGCGCCATGATCCCTCCTCCTAAATCCCCCTCCTCCGAGGGGGACTTGATCGGCTCCTTCCACACCCCCTTTTGCAGACCAACACTCCCCCAAACTCTCCTCCCACCGGCGTTAGCCGGAAAGGAGGGGGCCCGAAGGGCGGGGTGGTCCTAAGCTGGCACAAAGACCCCGGGTCTGCGCTCCGCTGTGCCCAGATGACTTGTGCTGCGGTTTTGCTCGGCTGGAGACCTGGACGTTGAAGCTGCTCCATTTTAGCGCCCCTTCAATAGCACACCTTTCATTTGCGAACGGCCCCCTGCACGCCTACCTTACACCCCCTTACCTGTTGAAGTAACCCCAAGCCCTATGTCTGACCTCTCCGCCTTCGAATCCGAACTGCAACAGATCAAAGACGACGGACTCTACAAAGAGGAGCGCGTCATCACCTCGCAGCAAGATGCCGACATTTCTGTGGCGTCGGGCGATGTGGTTAACTTCTGTGCCAACAACTACCTCGGACTCGCCAACCACCCCGCCATCATGCAGTCCGCTAAGGACGGCGTGGACGAGTATGGCTTTGGCGTGGCGAGCGTTCGGTTTATCTGCGGCACACAGACGGTGCATAAGGAGCTGGAGGATGCGCTGTCTCGCTTCCACGAAAAGGACGACACCATCCTCTACAACTCGTGCTTCGATGCGAATACGGGCCTCTTCGAAACGCTCCTGGGTCCAGACGACGCCATCATCAGCGACCGACTGAACCACGCCTCCATTATCGACGGCATCCGGCTCTGCAAGGCCGACCGCTACGTCTACCAGCACAGCGACATGAACGACCTGGAGGCGCAGCTTCAGGATGCGCAGGATGCGAACATCCGCCTGATTGCCACCGACGGTGTCTTTTCAATGGATGGCGACGTGGCGAAGCTCGACGAAATCTGTGCTCTGGCGGATGCGTACGATGCGCTTGTCATGGTGGATGAGTGCCATGCCACCGGGTTCATGGGCGACGGCGGACGCGGGGCCTCGGAGGCGAAAGGCGCGCTTCACGATGTAGACATCATCACGTCGACGTTGGGCAAAGCCCTGGGCGGTGCTACGGGCGGATTCACGACCGCACAACAGCCGATCATCGACTTGCTGCGGCAGAAATCGCGTCCGTACCTCTTCTCGAATGCGGTGGCTCCGATGATCGCCAACGCAAGCCTGACGGTGCTCGATATGCTCACTGACAGTGCCAGGCGCCGCGAGCAGCTGTGGGAGAACACGCGCTACTTCCGCCAGGAGATGACTGAGCGCGGGTTCGACATCAAGCCAGGCGACCACCCGATCGTGCCGATTATGCTCTACGACGCGAAGCCCAGCGCCGAAATGGCCGATGCGCTGCTGGAGCGCGGCATCTACGTGATCAGCTTCAGCTACCCGGTGGTGCCCAAGGGCGAAGCGCGCATCCGCGTGCAGATGTCCGCTGCCCACGACCGCACCCACCTCGACCGCGCCATCGACGCGTTTACAGAGGTCGCGACCGAGCTGGGTGTGCTCGGGTAGCGACGATGATTCGAGCACCTTTCCCTGTCGCTCTAAGCGGGGCGCCGAAAGGTATCTGGCGTGCGACAGGGCGTGCCGGGCACGGCGGAGATCTTTCGACGGCGCATCTGCTGGGCGCAGATGCTACGCTCAAGATGACAAGCCGTGAGGAGTATCGTGGTGAGCGCCCTTCGCTCCTCGCAATGACAGGGTGAGGAATCTTTCGAGCATGTCATCGCGAGGAAGAAGCACAGCGACTGACGCGGCGCTGTGAGCGTAGCGAACGAGTACTCCTGGGGTGCGATCTCTCCCTCCCATCGTGGCAGCTCGCCACGGACAGCGACGCATGAGATTGGCATGTCGCGCTCCATCCTCCTAAATCTCCCTCCTCCGAGGGGGACGTGATCGGCTCCTTCCGCGACCCTTTGCAGAACTACACTCCCACAAACTCCCCTCCTACCGGCGGAGCCGGAAAGGAGGGGTGCCCGAAGGGCGGGGTGGTCCTGAGCCGTGTAAAGATCCCGGGTCTCCGCTCCGCTGCGCCCGGGATGACTTGCTGTTGTGAAGCTGTTCTGGAAAGTGCCCGTATGCCTCTACAGCCCTGACCTTCCAAAACCAAAGTCACCCCGGGCTTGACCCGGGGTCTTCAGCATTCGTAGAGCCGTCATTTTCGAGCACGAGGACCGCCCACATCCCCGGCGGTTAGGAGAGGGCCGCCTCGAACAGTGACGCATGAGATTGCCGCGTCGCTACGCTCCTCGCAATGACAAGGTGTGGGATCTTTCGAGATTGTCATCGCGAGAAGGGAGCGGCAACTCCGTAGGAGACCGTTCGACTTCTGCCGGCAGAAGCCGGCATCCGCTCAAGGTGACATGTTGTAGAAAGTGACATGC
>NZ_JARWGJ010000050.1:0-14873 GCF_040409695.1 Longimonas sp. | reverse complement strand
GCCGCATGCCCTGGTACGACAGCTGGTTCGACAGCGACGCCTACACGCTTGTTTACGCGCACCGCGACGCCGACGAGGCCCGGCAGTGCCTTGACCTGATTGAGTCGGTGCATGCGCCTGAGCCCGGCGCGCGTGTCCTGGATGTCGGGTGCGGGCGCGGACGCCATGCGCTGAATCTGGCGGAGCGGGGCTATCGCGTTACCGGCATCGACCTGTCGGAAGCGGCAATCCAGGAGGCGCGCAGGCGCGGCACGGAGCGTAACCTGCCGGCTGTGTTCAAGGTGCGTGACATGCGCGATGCGGTCTGCGATGGCTGCTTTGAGGGCGTGGTCAACCTGTTTACTACGTTCGGCTACTTCGCCGAAGACGCCGAAAACGAGGCCGCCCTCCGCGCCATGCGCACCGCCCTGCATCCCGGCGGCTGGTTCGTGCAGGACTTCCTGAACGCTCCGCAGGTGCGTGCCACCCTGGTGCCTGAAGATGAGCAGATGCGCAACGGAGTGCACATCCATCAGCAGCGGTGGATCGAGGACGGGCGCATCCATAAGACCATTACCCTCGAAACCGACGAACACACCGAAACGCACCGGGAGTCGGTGCGCCTCTTTACCCGAAGCGACCTGGAGGCGATGTACGAATCCGTTGGGCTTGTGCCTACGCACGCGTTCGGCCACTACGACGGACGCCCCCACTCCGACGAGAGTCCCCGCCTCATTCTCATGGCCAAACGGGCGTAGCAGCCGCTGCAGATCCTGCTGAGAGATAGTCTGGTACCGATGCAACCGGACCCCTACAGGCCCCGACATTAGGGCGCGATGAGCTCTGTTTCGGGCAGCGACACCGCGTCGTGTGGCAGGTTGCCCCGGTAGGAGCGCAGATAGACGAACGGCGTGTGGTGCAGAAAATTAGACACGCGCCCCGTGTATACATCGGCATAGCGCTCTACCTGTCGTGCAAAGAGGCTCTTATCTTTGCCCGTGCGCATGATAGGTCCCCAGTTGTCGTTGCCGAGCTGACCGGCCTGGCGTGCCAGCGGGGCGATCTCGTTGTCAAGTGCTACCAGGTCTTCGCGGACTTCCACCATCTCGCGCTCCAGCTGCTTCGGGGCGTCGTGTTCGGTGGGACCATAGCCTTTGCGAAGGCGCTGTACCTCCAGGCGCATCTGGGAGTACTTCTCCTCCAGCTTGTTCTTCTTCTGCATCAGCTGGGTGAGCTCGCGCTGCTTCTCATGAAACATCTGGAAGGCCAGGATCTCCTCCTCCAGCTCGCGCACCACCAGTGCCGTGCGCCAGCGCAGCACCTTCTTCGTGATGTTTACGTCTACAAACAGGTGGTCGCCCACGTAGAGAATCTCCTCGCCCGAAAGACCGAGTGTCTCCTCAACCAGCGATGCGTTTGCGCCTACATAGACCGCATCTTCAGCGAGCGGGCCGCCCGTATGCTCGCGCAGCATCCCGTCTTCCGAGACGACGCGGAACGCCGGCATCCGCACCGAAAAGAAGTCGGGCTTGCGCGCACCCACAATCGAGATGTCGAACAGGTCGCTCCACGTCATCTCGCCCGGCAGGTAGGGGTTGAAGACGTAGTCGAGCATCGGCTGGGCGTACGACCACTCCGAGTTTGTAATCAGAAGCAGCTTGCGCCCCGCCGCTTTCTGATCAAGCAGCGCAAGCGGCATCTCTTCATCCACGTCTACAAACTGCTCGGGCGAGGCGATAATCTCCTTCTTCAAGCGCCCCTCCATGTGCGCGGTGTCGAGGGTCGACTGCACCTCTTCGTAGAGCGTATGATAGCTCATCGACCCCGACAGCTTCCCTTCGTCCATCAGGTCCACCAGCTGCATGTACATGCAGGCCGCCGAAATGGAGAATAGCGTGTTCAGAAACTGCCAGCGGTCGTCGGCCAGGTCGACCAGGATGCGCTGGTAGGTCTGCTTCTGCGTATCGTAGTCGAGCGGGTCGGTGCCGTGGAACGCACGCTTTACGTAGCCAAAGCGATTGGCCTTCACCACGTTGCCGCGCTTCGTATCCAGAATGAGGCCACGAATCACCATGTCGGGCTGAAACGTGAGGTCGTCGACCGGCCATCCACGGGCGCTTAGCCCCTGCTTCAGATACGAATAGGCCCGTTCTTCCCATGCGCGCATGTGGTAGTGCACCAGCGTATAGTCCATGTCGTAGCCGATGGCGCGAATCCCGCGCAGGTTCAAGGTGCGGTTGCAGAACAAGCCGCGCGTTCCGTTGGGCATAGGCAAAAAAGATCAAACTCGTGTAAGCAATGGACCGGGTCTACGTGCAGCCGTCTGTTTTGCTTCGTGGCACAGACAATCCTTTTGTTATCTACCTTTTGTTATGTGCAGCCTGGTGCGTGCAGCACGCTCGCTGTTTGTGCCTGGTCGCACTCAGGGCGATCCGGGTTGTATCTGATCGGCAAAATCCATTCATTACAGTGGTCAATAGCTGCACCCCTCACGTATACGCTCTGCTGTGTCCGCCTGCCCTACCCGCTCTTGCCGCCATACCGCTCTTCGTTTCTGGGGAAAGCGATGGCCTCAGCCTTTCTGGATGATGCTCTGCGCCGGTCTGGTGGTCAGTCTCGTTGGCGGACACGGTCTTGCAGGCGCGTCGTATGCTGCTTCATCGAACACCGTACACGACGTCGCGGGGATCGCTCTTCCTGATACCACGGCCACCGACCCGCCCCCGCGCACGGTCGACCACGACGGCGTGCTGCGCATCAACGACCCGCTACACCGCTTTCTGGAACGCCAGCAGACGCTCGGACGCCTCCCTCGGGCGGTGCTCACCCATCAGCCGCTATCTGTAGGCGAGGCGCACCGCCACCTCGACAGCCTGCAGGTCCGTCGCAGCCAGCTCTCTGCGTCTGAGCAAGCGATGCTCGATCGGTACCAGCGCCGCACAGACCGCCCCGGGGCCGCATGGGGACAGCGGTCTGGGGGCTTTGCAAACGGACACGATCTGCTGAGCGCGTCGGGGGCGGGGTATGCTGTGCAGGCGAATCCGGTGCTATACGGCACCGCCGGGTCGGTGCACGAAACCGACGTCCCATCGCGACGCAGCACAACAGCCGCCTGGCGCAGCTCAATCGGGGCGCGCGTACAGGGGCGCCTGGGCCGCTACGTCTTCTTCGACCTGCAAGCCGACGCCAGCCGCGCGCGTCCGCCCCGCGTGCAGGTGCCAGACGAGGGCCGCTCTACTGCGCCGCGCCTCGGTAAGGTGACGCTGCGTGGCGATACCTACGAGTACACATCGGTGCGCGGTACGGTGGGGCTGCGCACCCGCTTCTTTGAGGTGCGCGCCGGACGCGACCAGAACCGCTGGGGACCCGGTGCGGGCTCGGTCATGCTCTCTAACTTCGGCCCGGCCTACAACCAGCTGCAGCTGCGCACCACCGTGTGGCGCGTGCAGTATACCAACCTGTACACCCGCTACGCCGCTCCTGCGGGTCCGTCTGCGCCCGACGAAACGCCCGACCTTACGCGCCGGCCCCGCAGCTACGGCGCCTCGCACCGCCTCGCCATCGACCTGACCGACAACATCGAGATCGGACTGTTCGAGACGATCGTGTTTGCGCCAGAACGCGACTCGACCGTGAACCGCCGCGGGTACGACGTCGCGTTCTTGAACCCGATCATCTTCCTGCGTGCCGTAGAGCGCGAGCTGGGCAGCCCCGACCGTGCGCTCGTGGGCATCGACGGCGCCTGGACGGCAACGCCTGGCCTGCGCCTGTACGGACAGTTCGTGCTTGACGAGTTTGTAGCCAACGAGATCGGCCAGCAGTGGTGGGGCAACAAGTGGGCCTGGACGCTCGGTGCACATGTCGTGCTTCCAGCGCAGCCCGACCTGTCGCTTCGTGCCGAGTTTGCACGGCTGCGTCCGCACATCTACGCCCATACCTATGTGCCTAACTCCTATGCGCACTGGGATGACGGACTCGGCTATCCGACAGGGCCTAACAGCATCGACATGGCCCTGCGGGCCGAGTACCAGCCGGCGGGGGCATGGCAGGCCGGGCTCAATGTGGCCTACACGCAGCGGGGGCGCAACACCGAGACGCAGAACTTCGGGAGCGATGCCACACGCACGAATCAGACCCGCGAGCGCGACCGTGGGGTTGCAATGCTACAAGGGGTGCGCCAGAATATTCTCATGCTCGAGGGCCACGTCGGAGTCGAGGTGCTTCCGCAGCTCATTGTTGAAGCCGCCGTGCGTGCCGAGCAGATCACCGATGCCGAGCGCCCCCGCGATCGCTACGTGCATCCGTACCTGGCTGTACGGTGGGGCCTCCCGTTTCAGAGCACGCGCTACTGATCCCATCTGTGCCCCACCTGCTACACCTGAAACGCATATGACTACACCCTGCACAAACGCAACGAAACCGGAACCCGGAGCCGTCCGTGCGTTGATACCCTACAACGAGTGGAAGCGCTTTCGATGATTATGTGAAGCGCGCTGCCTCTTCTGGCGTGAGTCTCTTGCATCAACCATCTGTATTATCATGAAGGGCACCACACTTACCCCGGAATCATCGGCAGCCTCCCCGTCTGATGAACAGCGCGCTGAGCCGATTAGTGCGTTCGACATCTTCAAAATAGGCATCGGCCCTTCCAGCTCCCATACGATGGGCCCCTGGGTGGCGTGCGCCACGCATGTACGGAAGCTGGCAGAGTCGGGGCGGCTGGAGCAGGTTGAAACCGTCTCCGTAACGCTATACGGCTCGCTGGCAAAGACCGGCAAGGGCCACGGCACCGACAAAGCGCTGCTGCTGGGACTGCGCGGCGACGATCCCGAGCAGATCCCCGTGAACCAGGTGCAAGAGCGCGTGGATGCGGTTAAGGAATTGGGATGCATCACGCTGAACGGCACCCATACGGTTCCCTTTCAGCCGAACGATGATCTTGTCTTTCGGCGCGATGAGACCAAGCCGTACCATGCCAACGCACTCACCATCCATACCACGTTTGCCGACGACTCAACTACTGATGACACCTACTACTCGGTTGGAGGGGGCTTCGTCGTGCATGAGTCAGAGACCGACAAGGACCACGGTATGAACGACGAGGTGACGCTGCCCTATCCATGCGGCACAGGCGACGACCTGCTCCGCCACTGCGCGCAGACCGGATGCAGCGTATCGGAGCTCGTGCGCCGCAACGAGCGCGTCTGGCGAACAAACGAGTCCATCAACGCGCGCCTCATGCAGATCTGGGGCGTTATGAAGCGATGCATGTACCGGGGCTGCCACACGGGCGGCGAGCTGCCTGGTGGACTGCAGGTGACGCGCCGTGCTGAGCGCATGCACAAGGCGCTGATGGATACGCACAACTTGCCCGAGTACAGCGATCCCGATAGCTGGATGGCTTCCATTCGCACTGCCGACGACCGCTTCCAGACGATCTTGAAATGGGTCAGCGCTTTTGCGATTGCAGTCAATGAAGAGAACGCCTCATTTGGACGCGTGGTGACAGCCCCGACTAACGGAGCGGCCGGTGTGATCCCGGCTGTGCTTATGTACTACCTCTGTTTCAGTGGAGGCACGGAAGACGATGTGCCTCGCTTTCTGCTGACTGCAGCGCAGGTCGGGAGCCTGTTCAAGCAGCGGGCTACCATCTCCGCTGCCATGGGCGGGTGCCAGGCCGAGATCGGCGTGTCGTCGGCCATGGCCAGCGCAGCGCTTACCGAGTGCCTCGGTGGCGATGTGGAGCAGACCCTAATGGCTGCTGAGATCGCGATGGAGCATCACCTGGGCATGACCTGCGACCCGGTTGGGGGACTTGTGCAGGTGCCTTGCATTGAGCGTAACTCCATGGGAGCAATTAAGGCGATCACCGCCAGTAACATCGCTCAGGAGAGCGACCCGGCGCATGCAAAGATCTCGCTCGACACCGTAATCCAGTCGATGTGGGAGACCGCGCGCGATATGAACAGCAAGTACAAAGAAACCTCTGAAGGCGGCCTCGCTGCGCAGATCCCCGTGAACGTAACGGAGTGTTAATAGAGCGTTGGGGCGCGTCTGGCCACACTGCTGTGCGCTGCGCACGCTCAACAAGCAGAGCGGCTCAGCCTCCATCGGCATGTAACCGGTGAAACCAACCGCATCTCTTCATAGACACATATCTCCCGTTCACTTGTAAGCGATTACATGAAAATTGTGTGATCCTGTTGCATTTTCCTCTTGTTCCACGTGGCAGATGTGAATCTGGCAACGAAAAATGCGAGAGCATCTCTCTCTGTGTAAGTCAGCACGAGATACACAGGTATGGCCTTTTTATGCCCAAAAAGTGCATCTGTGCGTGCTGGAGGCGCATTTGGAGTGTGCTGGGAAGCAGACGATCAACCGATACGGGAAACGGCCAGATGGAGGTGCAGCCTGTGCGAGTGCCGGTGCACGTCCAGAAAAGGCCGAACGAGCCGTAGCAGCACGCTTGGACTTGACATCGTTGTAAGCGCTTCCTACTATGTAACCGCTTACATAATTAAACTATTACCAATCGGGCCTCCCTCGTCTCGTGGCTGCTACGATTTATGACATTGCCGAACGAGCCGACGTCTCTACAGCGACGGTATCTCGCGTGTTGAACAAGCCCGCTGAGGTGAGTGAGACGACCCGCCAGCGCGTGTTGGATGCAGCGCAGGAGCTCAACTACCAGCCGCACGCCTCGGCCCAGAATCTGGCACGGCAACGCACCAACTATATTGCAGTCGTTGCTCCTGTTGTAGCCAACTACTTCTACATGCACGTGATGCGCGGCATTCAAGAGGTGCTCGCAGACCGTGAGTACGACCTGATGATCCACGTACCCTCGCATCCAGAAGACATTGAAAAGCGCTTGCAACGTGCTACGCAGCCCGGCCGCAGCGACGGCATCCTGCTCCTGTCGACGCCGCCCAACGAATCCTGGGCACAGCGTATCATCGAAGTGGGGCGCCCCATTATCCTGCTGGATGCGCACCACCCCGACATCGAGTCGATCGCAGTCGACAACGAGCGGGGCGGATACAAGGCTACGAAGCATCTTATTGACCAGGGATACAAGCGCATCGCCCACATTACGGCCACCCCCGAACCACCGCCGGCCGTGCAGCGCCGGATTGGCTACGAACGGGCCTTGAAAAAAGCCGGGCGCGAAGTCGACGACCGGCTCATTGCTGCTTCAGAGGCGCTCCCCTTTGCCTTCTCGGAAGAAGGGGGATACCGCGCCATGAAACAGCTGCTGGGCCAGCGTCAGCGTCCCGACGCGGTGTTTGCTGCGTCTGATATGCAGGCCGTGGGCGCCCTTGAAGCGGCGCGCGAAGCCGGACTCTCTGTGCCGGGCGACCTGGCAATTGTCGGGTTTGACGATACGGATATTAGCCGCTTTGCGGGGCTTACTACGCTACGCCAGCCAGCAGAGGCGATGGGGCGCCGCGCCGCTGAATCACTTTTGCGGCACATTCAAGGCGCTAACCCGCCTGTATCGAGTACGGTGCTGGCTCCACAGCTCATCGTGCGCGACACCTGCGGCGCTCGTCAGCAAAGCCCCAACGAAGCAGGCAAGCTGGCCGACGCAGCTGCCAAGACGGCCTCGCAGAACGGAACACTAACAGAAAAGCAGGACAGCTCGCAGTAGCGCTGCGAAGCAGATACCCACGAACTTTCACGTTTACATATGTCCCATAACACAGACGGTCTCATGCAAAGTAGACGATACAACTACCTGCGGCCCGTGCTTGTGGTCGCCTGCCTGATGCTCTGGGTTGGAACCGCTTTCGGCCAGGATCGGCAAGAGGTGTCCGGTACCGTAACCGACGCCGAAACAGGCGAGCCCCTGCCAGGTGCCAACGTCACGGTTGTTGACGAACCCATCGGCACCTCGACCAACGTAGATGGCGAATACTCGCTGCAAGTCCCTGTTGATGCGGAAGCACTTCGTTTCTCATTCCTGGGATATGACGCGCAAGAAATTCCGTACGAGGGGCAGTCAACCCTCGACGTGTCGCTCGTACCCGCCGACGCTGAGCTCCAGGAGCTTGTCGTGATTGGGTACGGCGTGCAAGAAGAGCGCGACGTGACCGGCTCGGTGTCGAGCGTGCGCTCCGAAGACTTCAACCGCGCTCCCGTATCAAGCCCCGAACAGCTGATTTCAGGGAAGGTGGCCGGTGTGCAGGTTAGCGCAGGCGATGGCTCCCCAGGAGGCGGCAACCTCGTGCGCATCCGCGGCGACAACTCGTTTAGCGCCGGCAACGAACCGCTCTACGTGATTGACGGCGTACCGATCGATAATTCGGGCAACAATGCGCAGCGCAACCCGCTCAGCTTTCTTAGCTCCAGCGACATCGAGAGCATGACGGTGCTGAAAGACGCCTCGGCAACAGCGATCTACGGATCGCGTGGTGCCAATGGCGTGATTCTGATTGAAACGCGCCGCGCTGACGGCGACGAAGGACGCATCACCTACGACGGGTCGGTGTCAACCTCGGTTATCAACGAGCGCGTCTCAATGATGAGCTCGGACCAGTACCGCGGTGTGGTTCAAGACCTGGCTGCTAACAACCCGGATCGCTTCGGCTCAGCAGCAGACGCGCTTGGCATTGCGAATACAGACTGGCAGGACCTCGTTGAGCGCCAGTCGTTCCGCCAGGAGCACGCGGTAAGCTTCGCACGCGGCTACGAGGATGCCGACTTTCGCCTCTCGCTGAACTATCTCGACGAGGAAGGAACGCTGCGCGGCTCCTCTTTTGAGCGGCTCGGGCTCTCGTTCAACTATAACCAGCAGCTGCTCGACGACGACCTCACCATTCGGGCCAACCTGCGCGGTTCGCAGACCCAAGAGCAGTTTGAGCCCGGAGGCATGGTCGGAAACGCTGCAAGCTTCAACCCGACGCTCCCCGTGCGCGACGTGAACAGTCCGTTTGGTGGATTTACTGAGTGGGACGAAGCGCTTGCTGAGAAGAACCCACTCGCTGAACTGCTTCTTCAGGAGTCGAGCGGACGTGCTCTGCGTAGCCTTGGTAACGTAGAGGCCGAATACCGCATCCCATTTGTTGAAGGACTCTCGACGCGTTTGAATCTGGGATACGATGTGCAGAGCGGCGAAGAAGTTTTCTTTGCGCCTACCAACCTGAAAGCCCAGGCCGACGCATCGGATCCGGGCGTTGTAGCGCGCGCCAACTTCACGCGCCTCAATCGGACGCTCGATGCGTACATGTCGTACGATAACGAGTTTGAGTCGATCGATAGCCGCTTCGACGTTACGGCCGGATACTCCTTCCAGGATTTCAAGGGCGAGTTTCCTGAACTGGTAGGGCTGGGCCTCGACAGCAATATCTTCGGGGCGGGTACGGTATCGCCAGCCAGCGAATTTGAAGCGAGCGTTACAGAAGTGCCGAACCGCCTGATCTCAGGATTCGCGCGTGTCAACTACACCTTCGCAGACCGCTACCTGCTCACTACTACAGTGCGCCGTGATGGCTCCTCACGCTTTGGCCCCGAGAACCAGTTCGGGACCTTCCCTTCGGTTGCTCTTGGGTGGCGGATCAACGAAGAACCCTTCATGGACGACGTTGACGTGGTCTCTAGCCTGCGCCTGCGGGTGTCGGCGGGTGTCGTTGGTAATCAGGAGATCGGAGACTTCCTCTACCTGCCTGTGTATGTACCGGGCGGGCCGCAAGCACGTGCTCGTTTTGGCGATCGCTTCGTGTCAACGCTGCGTCCGAACGCGGCTGACGAGTCGTTGCAGTGGGAAGAGACCACCAACTACAATGTCGGCGTCAACTTCGGACTCTTCGACGAACGCGTTACCGGAGCCGTTGAGGTGTACCGTGAAGACGTAGACAACCTGCTTCGCGTGGTGCCTGTCGCGGCCGGGGCCAACCTGAGCAATCAGGTGCTGACCAACGTTGGTGAACTGCGCAACGAAGGCATTGAGATTAGCTTGAGCGGCGCGATCTTCCGTGAAGGTGACTTCACGTGGGATGCCCAGTTCAATGCGTCGACAAACCGGAACGAGATTCTAAGCATCGGTGGCGGTGTCGCAGAAGGCACTGACATTGAGGTGGGCGGTATCGAAGGAGGTACAGGAAATACCGTACAGCTCCTTCGCGAAGGTGAATCGCTCAACTCGTTCTTCCTCTTTGAGCAGCAGTTCGATGCAGATGGCAACCCTATCTTCGAAGATGAAGACGGGAATCCGCTGACGGAGCGTCGCATTGCAGGCACCCCTGATCCGGACTGGATTTTCGGGCACACCTCGCAGTTTGCCTACCAGAACATTGACCTCAGCTTCACGCTGCGGGCACACGTTGGCAATAAGGTGTATAACAACAACGCCTCGAACTTTGGGCACCTGCAGCGTCTCACAGATGTTGTGCCGTCGAACCTGCACACCTCCTACTTCGAGACCGGATTCGACCAGCCGCGCTACTTCTCCGACATCTACCTTGAGGATGCATCATTCCTGCGCCTCGACAACGTGTCGGCCGGATACACGGTACGGACGCTTCCGGGTGTGAGTCAGCTTCGCGTATACGGAACGGCCCGGAATCTCTTTACGATCACCGGATACAGCGGCCCGGATCCTGAGGTGCCGTTCGGTATCGACAACAACCTCTACCCACGCTCCCGAACCTTCACGGCAGGTGTAAACATCCAGTTCTAACGAATGCTGGTAGCGCTCTGTGCAGGCCTGAAGGAAGATGCTTCGGGCCTGCACATGCGGCGTTCCGTTTGCATCACACGACCCCTTGCAAACCAACCCCATATTGCGATGAACTACGCTATATCTACATTAACGCGACGATTACTTCTCACAGTAATGCTCATCACAGGCATCGCGTACCTGACAGCCTGCGACGTGTCGGTCGACCCGATTGGGACGGCGACGGAGGAGCGCGTCTTTACGGAGGACGACTCCTACGAGCAGTTTCTTGCTAAGCTCTACGCGGGCCTGAACGTAACCGGCCAGGAAGGGCCAGCAGGTGCCGGCGACATCGGCGGCATCGACGAAGGCTTCTCGCAGTACATGCGCCTGTACTGGAGCATGCAGCAACTGCCAACAGACGAGGCGATCATTGCCTGGGAAGACGACGGCATTGAAGAGCTCAGCGATCATAGCTGGGGGCCGGATAACCAGTTCACACGGGCGATGTACGACCGTGTGTTTTTCCAGGTGTCGCAGTCAAACGAGTTTCTTCGTCAGTCGACCGCAGATCTTCTGGAAGACCGGGGCAATAGTCCGCAGGTTCGTGAGCGCGTCCCCCAGTTCCGCGCTGAAGCGCGCTTCCTGCGTGCGCTCAGTTACTGGCACGGGCTTGACATCTTTGGCCCTACGCCGCTCGTAACGGAAGATTTTGTGCGTGGAGCCGAAGCGCCGCCACAGAGCACGCAAGAAGAAATTTTCAGCTTCATCGAGTCTGAGCTGCTCGCCATTACCGGAGAGAGCGGTAGTGGCGAAGAGGTCCTGCCGCCTATCGGCGATGCCGAATACGGACGGGCCGATCAGGGTGCTGCCTACATGCTGCTCGCCAAGCTCTACCAGAATGCACCGACGTACACCGGTCAGGATCGCTCCAGCGATGTTGTACAGTACACGGAGCGCATTCTTGATTCAGGGGTGTATCGTCTTGAAGATACCTACCACAATCAGTTCCTGGCCGACAACGCCATGTCGCCAGAGTTCATCTTTGCGATTCCGCACGACGGCGACAACACGCGCCACTTCGGAGGGACTACATTCCTGGGCAACGCGTCTCTCGGCGGACAGGCCGATCAGTTTGGCTTGCAGGGATGGTTTGGGCTGCGCACGACCAGCGCTGTAGTTGATCGCTACGACGGAAACGACCAGCGCCCGGTGTTTCCAAATACAGCCGGCGACCAGTTCATTCAGGAAGGCCGCTCGAAAGAGATTACGAGCATAACCGACTTCGCGGGTGGGGGCGGCTTCCTTGTGCCGAAGTACCAGAACGTGACGTCTGCGGGGGAGCCCGGGGTAAACAATGTACACTCAGATGTGGATTACCCCGTGTTTCGGTTGGCTGACGTGCACCTGATGTACGCTGAGGCGGTGCTTCGTGGCGGCGGCGGAAGTGAAGCTCGCGCGCTCGATCTCGTGAACGATCTCCGCGAGCGTGCCTTCGGAGGAAGCAGCGGCAACATCACACAGGCCGAACTCGACCTCGACTTTATTCTCGACGAGCGGAGCCGCGAGCTCCTCTGGGAAGGCCACCGCCGCACCGACCTGATTCGCTTTGAGCAGTTTACCGACCAGGGCGTATGGCCGTGGAAAGGAGGCGTTGCAGAAGGGCGAACCACGGAAGGATTCCGCGACCTGTATCCGTTCCCTTTCACGGAACTGAATGCTAATCCCACGCTCCAGCAGAACCCGGGCTATTAAGGACAACCACAGACCTTCGCTGATCCGGGTGCGGTGCATGTAGCGTATGTGCACGTAGCATATATGCGCCGCACCCGGTACGGAGGCTAACGCTATAGCACGGCACCATGCTGCCACACCCTTTTCGAATTTGCTTCCACGTTACCTACTGCCAAATATGTATCGAATAGCCACACGAACACTTGGCGTTGTGCTGCTCCTTGTCTGGAGCCTGGCGCTTGTCGGGTGTGACGATGATATCAGTAGTGTCGAAGATCTCGACATTCAACCCAGTATCGACCTTCCAAGTAGTTTAAGCCTTGCACTCCTCGACGCGGAAAGCCGTACCGAGTTTAGCACGACCTACCAGGGGCTCGACCAGGCGCCCGACGTGTCGGGATCTGGCAACCTGGTTGTAGAACGCATCAGCGAGTCGGGTAGCGCCGAGCAAGGCGGCTCGCAGCAGTGGAGCGTCGGATACGACGGCACTGTGAGCGGCGTTCAGGAAGAAACCATCACCATTCAAACATCAAGCGAGGGAGAGTCGATAGAGCGGGAAATCAACGTAACAGTCAGCCCGTTCGTGATCTCAACCGACTTTGCCAGCCGCTTCATTGTGGTTGAAGACTTTGAAACTGACTTTCCAGACAATCAGGGAGCCGACAACCCGGCGGACCAGCGCCCCATAACGACGACTGGAGCAACCACGGCGGCCATCCAGTCGGAAGCGTCTTCGCCAAACAGCAACGGGCCCAACGCGCTCGAAATCAATGCCGCTGCAGGAGATCCCGTCTCCTTTGAAAGCACGGTAAGTGCGCCAGGAGCCAATCTCTTTACGTTCCTCGTTCGCTCTCCGGATGCTGCGTTTGACCTGACACTGACCTTCGTCGAAGAGGCGAACGGTGCAGAGGTGGAGCATGAGATCGTCGTACCTATCACCGAAGGTGCCGGCTGGCGTCAGTACGGTATTGGCTTCTCCCAGATCGACGTTGACTTCAACCCGGTGGCTGTTCGGGCGGGTGGAAACGGTCCGTTGAAAAGCGTGCGCCTCTCGGCAGATGCAGACGTCACCTTCCAGGTGGATGAGCTCATGCTGGGTACCGAACAAGGATCCATTGCTGAGATCAATGACTTCGAAGCCACTACGAATGCGTACATTACCTTCAGTGGGGCCTCCTTTGGGTTCACGGACCAGGTTGCAGAAAATGCGTTTGGCACGCGTGCTCGCGACCTCCAAGACGTAAGCTTCTTCGGGTATAACCAGGGAGGCATTCGCATTCAGGATGCTGCAAACGGTGAACTGAAGTTTCGGATCGGTGCTGTTGCAGAAGACACAGAACTGGAAGTCTTCCTTGAACTGAATGAGGGAGGTGGAACAGCTACCAATATCACGATCGAAGCCGGCAGTGAATGGCAAGACATCTCGGTGCCGATCAGCGAGTTAGCTGAAAACCCATCAGCACTCGCAAGTGGAATCAGCAACGTTGGATTCAATTTCGTGTCTGGATCCAGCAGCTTTCTTATTGACGACCTCCGTCTGGATGCTACCGGTAACTAGCCACGGTAACTAATCACGGTAACTAACCAATCCGCTGTCCTCGGTTCGCTGTGGTGAATCGAACAGCATGCCCCCTACGGAGGAGGTCCCTTGCGCGGGCCTCCTCCATTATAGGGAATTCAGAAAGGAAATATGCGGCCCCCTGCCTGTGTAGGTACGCTGCCTTTGTGTACACGCTCGATCGTTTCTCCTAAGAGGTAGCGGCCATGTGCGCTGCGTTTTAGGAGAGCTGATCTGCGTTCAAGGTGGGCTCTTGCGAGCTCGACTTGTCTCTGGATGATCTCTCCCCTTCACTTGCTCCCAAAAGCCGCCAAGGTCATGATGCATCGTGCTACTTCCTTCGTCCTGGCGTTCGTGCTCGCTTTAACAGGCGCGCTCAACGTACAGGCCCAGTCGCAAGACGACGCCATCAGCACCAATCCCACGGTGCCAACGGTCAATCAGCCTGTGACCATCACCTTCGATGCGTCGGATACGCCACTCGCGGGATTTAACGACGATATCTATGCCCACACGGGCGTAACGACGGACCAGAGCGATCCGGAGTGGACCTGCGTCAAAAATTTCTGGCCCACACAGAATGAGTTCTCCGGCGAGCGCGCTGATACGCGTCTTACACAGGTGGGCACAGATTTGTATGAGCTCGAAATCGACGACATCCGCGCGTACTACAACGACAACGAGACCGGATGTACGCTTGGTCAGAACGAGGTCATCCAGACGATGAACTTCGTCTTTCGGAATACGAACGGTGACACCCAGACCAGCGATAAGTTTGTTGCACTCGGCGATCCGGATGCTACGCTGGCTGTAACTATCACGCAGCCATCGGTGTCGGGGATCAATCCGTTCATTATCGAGGATGGCGAAACGGTAGACATTGAAGCCGAGGCCATCGAGTCGGGCGAGAATCTCGAAGAAATGGTGCTCACCATCGATGGTGAG
>NZ_JARWGJ010000049.1:0-15290 GCF_040409695.1 Longimonas sp. | reverse complement strand
ACGTGAGCCGCCTCGCCAGCGGCACGTACTTCCTGCGCATGCAGACCGCGGGCCACACCGAAACCCGGCGCGTGACCGTCGTGCGGTAGCGTCATGCGGTAATTTCGCTGGAGCGAAGATGCCCCGATGAAACTCAATGGGACAAGAACGTCCCATCATATTGGGGCGTCTGTACGTGTAGCTGGCACGCCGGGCTGGCTGGGACTTGCACGTTGTGATGCTCATTCGAGAAGGCGTAAGGGGTACGCCTGCAAGGCCGTACTTTGAGCAGGCCACGAAATGCATGTAGTAGCATCCAGGCGAATGTTGGAGGCAGCGCTTCGCCTCCCCCTACGCTCTTCCCGTGTTTTGGAAGGAAGCTGGCTTACGTCCACCGGCGGCGGATGGCATGCGCGATAAGATACGGTAAGGCGCGCAGCACCCGAGTTAGCGGGACCGTACCGGGGTTGAGTTGCTCAAGGGCATTGACGTCTGCCTGGAGTTGCTGTGCCCAGGCGGCCAGCTCTTGAGTGCGGCTGCGCAGGTGGCTATTAACAGCGTCCTGGTTCGAGATGTGCGTCTCCAGGGCTTGTACATCTTCATACAGCGCATCAATTTCAGTGTGAAGATGCACAGCATGCGATGGATGAACCAGAGCAGGAGGCACGGGGGGGATGGTGCGTTTTGGTTCCGGAAAGGCAGCATGAGAAGCCTGTGTCTCGGCAGTCATGTATGCAATCATATTCTGTGCATACCACCACTCAACAGCATCGTCGTGCCAGAAAGGGAGTCGGAGCACGTCCACGGCGACGTAGTCATGTTCAGCAAACAGGCGCGCCCAGTATGCGGGCCACTGCTCATTCTGATGGTCGTGCCCTCCTTGCCGGGGTAGTGCTGCTGAGAACACGACAACCGTCCCGAGTTGTACGAGCGATTCGACCAGGGAGGCAGCATGCGCTTCGGGGAGATGCTCAGCGACCTCCAGGCAGAGAACCAGGTCGTACGTGCGGTTCAGTGTAAGCGGTGTACGCAGGTCGTGGGCAATGAACTCGGACGCTGGAAACTGAAGTACGTCACGGGGCAGCCAGGGGGCATCCAGGCCATGCACGGTCGGCACGCCCTGATCGGTAAAAGCGGCAGCCCAGGCTCCAGCGCCGCATCCGACGTCGATAACCGATTGTGGGGCGAGCCAGTCTACGAGCGTCTGCGCCACAGCGTGCGCTGAGCGGGCCGATCCCGGATGCAGCGTTTCGTAGTAGGTAGCAGGGTATTCGACGTCGTTTGTATAAAGCATGTCTATTGCAGGTAGAGTTTATTGAGACAGCAGCGAGGGCCTATGTTGCCTGTGACGCGGATTTGGCTGGCGCAGGGTGTTCTGCGACGGGGCCAGCTTCCGCGCCAGTTTCTACGCCGGTAAAGGGATGCGCAGGGGAGGCAGCCGGGGTGCGCAGGTAAAAGAGCACCCCAGAGAGGGCACCTCGGATCTCAGCAGCCAAGGTCTGATAGCGTCCCTGGTAGCCATGCAGGGCACCCGCAACAAGGCGGCGTAGATAGTACTTGGGAAGCGATACGAACAGGCGTCGCAGCAGTCCGGGATGACCGTGGCGCTCGTACTGCACCAACAGCGCGGCAGTATGCCCGCGCATGTAGGCTTCGAGCTGGCGGCGCAGGCCGATCGCTGTGGCCCGGTGGGTATGATGTGCCACGGCCATCGGCGTGTAGTGACAGGTCCACCCGTTGGCCAGGAGACGATACCAGAACTCCGAGTCGCCGCTGCATCCGGCAGCGCCTACGTCGAGGCGTTCGTCGAAGCCACCCACGTGCATAAACGCATCGCGCCGGAACGCCATGCTGGCACCGGCCCCAACGTCCCAGACCGGTACGCAGCGCGAGCGATGCGCCTTCATGTATGCCGCATCGAAGCGGCGCGGGAGGTACCCCCGGTGAAAGCCCCAGTGTATCTCAAACAGGTACTGCGACTCGGTGTCTAACGTCGCCGGAAGCACCAGCCCTGTAACAGCCATGACGTCTGGGGCGTCGAACCCCGCACACAGGTAGCGAAGCCACTGTGGATCCACGCGCACATCGTCGTCCGTGAAAGCGATAATCGGCTTCGTGCTGGTACGCACCCCTGTGTTGCGGGCGATATCGAGTCCGGGGCGGGGTTCGTGCACGTACCGCACTCCCGGGCGCGTAGCGACAAGCCGTCGGGTGGCGTCGGTCTGCGGGGCATTATCGACGACGATGACTTCGGCAGGCGCAGGCGTGAGTGCAGCGATAGCATGCAGACATGCCGCAAGGTGCTCGGGGCGGTCGCGCGTACAGATGACGACGGATGCATCGGTCGATGTATAGCGCGGCTTGCTGGTTAGTCGAGACGGGTTTTGCAGTAGATGCTTGATAGCACTGAGCGTATTCGTGTCTATTGTATCTGTATCTATTGTATTTGTATATATTGTATCTGTGGTGCTTCTGAGGTTGGCCGTCTGTTCGTTATAGTGAGCTACGGCGGGAGCAATAGCCGGGTAGGCGTAGGCTCGTAGCATAGCAGGCGACATGGGCAGCGCGGATGATGGAATCAGGCGGTGGCCCAACGGAATGCCGTGTGCCCAGAATACAACATAGGCTCCATCTGACCCAGAGAGACGCGGAAGCGCCTCGGGCGGGTGCTCCATATCAACATGGTGAACAGCAAAAGGTGGGTTCATGACGGATATTCTTGTTTAAGGCGGTTGGCACGGCGCACAGCACGCGGGTAGGCCCCACACAGGCCGCGTAGCGCACCTCGAAGTTCAGCAATCACAAATGAAAGAGGGCGATCTGTACGTCCCCGGGTCGCCCGACTCAGATGCTGGCCAGTGTCGCGGGTCCACCACCACAGCAAGCGTCGGACTTTAGGGCGTGTAGCAGGGTCGGTCTGGTATATCTTAACGAGATAAGCCATCAGGCTGCGTCCCCAGCTGTGTTCGTACTGGTCGCGCAGGGCCTGAAGGGTACGGCGGTGTTCGTGGAAGACAAGCATAGTTGGCTCATAGACCAGCACTCCCCCACCCCGAATAACCCGGTAGAACAGGTCTAAATCGCCTCCGCCCGGCAAGGCTGCTCCGGCATCGAGAGCTTCATCGCATCCGCCTATGCGACGAACGGCATCGCGTCGGAAGACCATGTTGGCGCCGGTGCCCAGAATACCTGTGTTGCATGGATAGATAGGAGCGTGAGGGGCAGGGCCGTAACGGGTCGAGGTAAACCCACGCCGGAATCCGCCACGCTGTTCAAAGAGGACCTGCGCATGCGTTTCGAGCGCATAGGGCATCACCTGCCCGGTAAAGCCATCGGCATCCGGGTTAGCGGCGTGCGCGTGGCACAAGCCCCCCCACCATTCAGCATCAACGATTACGTCATCATCCAGGAAGGCGACCCAGTCTCCCCGGGCTTCTGCAAAAGCCCGGTTACGGGCAGCATTGAGTCCGGGGCGGGATTCCATCACATAATGCACCCCAGCAGTTTGGGCAGCTGTGCGGGTGCGGTTGTCCGGCGGGGCGTTATCAACGACGAGCACTTCAGCGGGGCCGTCTTCCGGAACGTGTTGCTGTATGCTTGCGAGGCAGCGGGTAAGTCGCTCGGGCCGGTTATGGGTACAGATGACAACAGATACGGCAGGAGGGGAGGCCTGTGGAGGCGGCGATTCGAAATGCAGTTGCGCTTCGGTAAGGGCATATCGGCTCTGCGTGTAGATGCGCCTGGCCAGCTCGCGGGCAGAGATGGTTGTGCCAGGATCGCATGGCTCGATCCAGAAATCGACGGGACGTCCTTTCCATCGAATCAGGGCAGCCCACCCTGTCTGGTCGTCGCGAAGGTGGAGCGAGGGCAGCGGTTCGGCGGCGTCGATGGCGGTAAGCAGATAAGACATACGAGTGCGATTGGTTAAACGCGATTGGTTAAACTATGAGGCTGATGACGTAGAGGTGGCAGGAGACTTGGCTGCAGATGTAGAGCATGTGGCACCGGGTGACTGCCCCCCGTACAGATCGGCAACCAGCCCCGGGGTGTTCAGCAACGTATCGAGGGAACCGCACGCCCCCAGCTCGCCGTCGTGGAGCGTTATAACGTGATCGGCGTGCATGATGCTGGAAAGACGATGCGCGACGACCAGTATGGTGCGGTTCCGGTTGCTCTCTGCCAGTGTGCGCTGAATGGCCGCATCTGAGCGTCCATCTACAGCACTCGTTGCTTCGTCCAGGATGAGCAGGTCGGCGTCGCGGAGTAACGCGCGGGCCAGAGCAATGCGCTGTCGTTGTCCGCCTGAGAGGCGGGCGCCCTGGTCGCCGACGCGTGTTTCGTAGCCGCGGGGGAGTGCTTCAATAAATGCGTGCGCTTGTGCCTCGCGGGCAGCCTGTTTGATAGCCTGAAGCGAGGCATCGGGCTTTCCGTAGGCGATATTGGCCCGAACGGTATCATTGAATACGTGGGTATTCTGGCTGACGACACCGATGTGTGCACGCCATGCTTCCACCTTAAATGCTGTAAGCGGCTGGCTATCCACGTATATGGTCCCCTGAGTAGGATCGTAGAGCCGTAGGAGCAGCTTAATAAGCGTAGACTTCCCCGATCCCGAGGGGCCCACAAGTGCTGTGGTCTTACCGACGGGGCATGAAAACGAGACATTGTTGAGTGCCGGAGCATCGCCTGGGGTGTACTGGAAGGTCACATTTTCAAGCCGAAGCTCGTTTTGCAGAGCGGTGGGGGTTTCGGTGCCGTTGGGGAGGTACGGCTTATCCGCCCGGTTGAGCACGCTGGCTACGGCCTCCACTCCGCCTGCCTGTGCGGCAAGGGCAACGCGGGTGCCATCCAGATCGCGGATACGCGGTTTCAGGCGGTAAAGGGCCAGCACGAACACCAGCGCTGCAGACAGCGATGCCGACGAGTAGAGGAGTCCGACCAGAATCAGCACAAGCAGCGCCATCGCCACCATCTCATAGATGGGCGTGATCAGCCCGCCCCAGATGCTGCTCCAGAGTCCGATGCGGCTGACGCGCTTCGATGCCCGGTTGAAGCGCTCCTGCTCGTGGCGGGTCTGCCCGAAGGTGCGGATGACCTCCATGCCCCCGAACGTTTCAAGCAGCCGACGGGTGAGCCCAACGTTAGCACGCGTTGCGGCCCGGCCCAGCCGTTCGACCCGGGTGCGCAGCCCCCGAGTAGCGAACATAACACCGCCCAGGCACACGGCCGCTATGATTGTGAGGGGCCATGAAATGAGCAAGAGCAGCGCGATGTACACGCATAGAGCGCTGATCGTGATGACCAGATAGACGACCAACGCGACAGCCTGTACCAGGCGCCAGCTTTCGTTGGCGACGGTGTTGTAGAGACGATCGTGGTCGTTAGACTCCCAGAAGCGATAGCCGACCTGCACAAGCTGGTCGAACAATGTAGCGCGCACGTGATGACCCAGGCGGGCTTCAAGGAGCCCGTATAACACGTCGCGTATGTAAGCTAGGGCGGTACGTACAAAGATGGCTGCTACGATACCACCTGTTAGCAGAAGCATCCGCTCGTTGGGAGAGCGGTCGCTGAAAAGAGAGGCCGCCGCATCAATAAACCAGGTTCCTGTTTCAGGAGGGGTATCGGCCTCCACGCTATGCAACAGTGGAATAAACAGGCCCAGCCCAATGCCTTCGGCCAGTGTGGCAAGCACGCCTGTAACGATCGTAGCCGCAACGATCCACGGATGTCGCTTGAGCAGCGGACGTACGGTTTGCATGGTGTGCAGAGCAGCAGAAGACATATAAAGTACTATGCGTGAATTGCTATGCGTGAACTGCTATGAGGAAATAGGAGATTGAGAGACGTACGAGGAGGAAGCGTCAACCGCCTGGTTCCAGCGCTGCATTCGGATGCGGTCGTATGGCTTGTATGGCTTCCACGACCACGACTCGACGGCATCGTTGAGCGTGGGGTAGGCTTCGGGAGGCAGAACAAGCGGAGGTGCCTTACGCCGGGTACGGCGCCGAAAGCGCTCCCAGTCATGCTGTGTCGGCCATACGTGGCGTGTAACGGGACGTGCAGCCTTCCGGAGTGCGCTTTTGAAGATCTTCTTTAGCGAAGTGGTGCACAGCGCTGCAGGAGGGTCGGTGCGAATAGAGGCACAAAGCAGGCGAATAGCAGAACTCAAAGCGCCCTGGTTGTAGCACAGCGTTCCCAGATACATCATAAAGTTGCTGCGTGACCAGCGATATACTTCGTCGGGCACTTCGGGGTGACGGGCCCGAAGCGGCGCAAGAATCCGGTCGTAGGAGCGAAGCATCCGGTCTACGCGGTTTGACATGCTCTGCGACACAGACCGGTAGCCGGTAAGGTAGCTGGCAACCAGGCAGAAGGGCGCGCGCTCAGCTACGCGAAGCGTGAGGTCCCAGTCCTCGCAGCCTTCGGCGCCGTCGGCGCGATAGCTGACGTATCCACCGGCTGCTTCAAGAGCATCGCGCCGGTAGACCGGGACGCTGGCGTTTCCGACAAAGTTGACGCACAGCAGAGCCTGAAATACGTCGCCGTACAGTCCCCACCGGTCTGATTGTCCGATGACGCGCCCGGCTTCATCTAACGAAACCCACCATGAATAGGCGAGTCCAGCCTCGGGATGCTTACGAAGCTGGGCTACATGGCGGGCAATTTTTTGCGGAGCCCACAGGTCGTCTGCATCAAGCGGGGCGATGAGCGAGGCTTGCGTGGCTGCAATGGCCCGGTTACGCGCGGCCGCAACGCCCTGGTTGGGCTGCCGAAGCATTCGCACTCGCGCATCCTGGCATGCATGATAACCCACACGCTCGGCGGTAGCATCGGTCGATCCGTCGTCAACTACAACAATATCGAGTGCAGTGTAGGTCTGGGCACGTGCTGAGGCCAGGGCTGCATCAATGTGCGCTTCTGCATTATAAGCGGGGATAATAACACCAACGACAGGTTGCTTAATCATGAAGAGATGGTGTGGTTGGGTCACGTGCAGGTAAGGGATTGTGCGTCGAACTTCTATACTGCCTTTAATACTTTAAGGGAATAAACTTCTATACTCTGATGTGATCAAAAGCATAACAAGACTCTTTGCTATGTAGCAGGCGTAACTGGTGAACCAGGCGGGTTCCTCAGGAGGCTATTCGTCTGACTTTCCGGCGAACGTGTCGCCTCTCAACGGATTGCAAAGTGGAGAGGTACTGCGTTTTTTGTCGCTAATGAGAAGGGACAAGGCGTGCTGTTTTGGGCTGCAATGTCGCAAACGTGCACTACGATACGCCTGCAAGGCCGTACTTTGGGCAGGCCGCGAAATGCGTGTAGCAGCATCCAGGCCAATGTTGAAGGCAGCGCTTCGCCTCCCTCTGTACGTGTTTGATACGTGTTGCGGGCAATACTCCATGCAAACCGGCTGAAATCCAGGCTACGTAGGGGCCTGGGCCTGGCTCGGTACTGGAACCTGTGGATGCGATGTGGTATCATGGCATCGGTGCGCGCTGGCACCCGTTCATCTGTTCGTTTCACGCTTAGCCCCGCTTTTCATGGCTGACGACGCCGCCCCAACCGAAGCTCCTATCGAAGACTATGTTCGCATTGATGCCCTGCCTAACCACGACGGTGAGTCCGTCACGCTGAAGGGCTGGCTCCACAACAAACGCGGCTCCAAGAGTCTGTATTTCCTGATCCTGCGCGATGGGTCGGGCTACGTGCAGTGCGTGGTAAGCGAGGGGGATGTGGACGAGCAAAGCTGGACCGCGGCAGACGACGCGAGCCAGGAAACTGCGCTCGCCATTACGGGCACGGTGTCGGCCGATGACCGGGCCCCGGGTGGCTATGAGATGCAGGTGGATGCGATAGAGACCGTCGGTGCCTCGGGTGGCTATCCGATCACGCCAAAAGAACACGGCATCGACTTCCTGATGAACCGCCGCCATCTGTGGCTGCGCAGCGAGTCGCAGTGGGCTGTGCTGCGGGTACGCAACCGCGTGCAGAAGGCCATGCATGACTTCTTTCAAGACCGCGGGTTCATCCGCACCGATGCGCCGGTGCTGACGGGCAACGCGGTGGAGGGCACCTCGACGCTCTTCGAGCTGGACTATTTCGACGACGAGTCGGCCTACCTCACGCAGAGCGGGCAGCTGCACGGCGAGGCGATGGCGATGGCGTTCGGCAAAATCTACACGTTTGGGCCGACCTTCCGCGCTGAGAAGTCGAAGACGCGTCGGCATCTCACAGAGTTCTGGATGATCGAGCCGGAGATGGCGTTCTACGACCTGGATATGAACATGACGCTGGCCGAGCGCTTCGTGACGCATGTCGTGCAGGATGTGCTGACCCACTGCGAGCGTGAGCTGGAGACGCTGGAGCGCGACACGACGGCGCTGCAGCACGTGCAGACGCCCTTCCCGCGCATCAGCTATGATGAAGCAGTGGAGCTTTTGCGGAGCGCGTCGACCGCAGAGCTGATCGACGCACGCATCGAAGGGCTGCACGAGGAGCAAGCGGAGCTCGAAACAGAACGCGAGGAAAATCAGAAGCGGCGCGGCCAAGCGAAAAAGCACATCAAACGCCAGATCGACGCACGCGAGATTGAGATCAACAAGCGCATCAACGAAATTGAAGAGGCGCTGCGCAACCTGCCCGACTGGAAGGAGTCGGCGCAGACCTTTGAGTGGGGCTCAGACTTCGGTGGGAGCGACGAAACGGTGCTGACATGGCACTTTGACCGTCCGATTATCGTGCATCGCTTTCCGGCGAAGATCAAGGCCTTCTACATGAAACGCGATCCGCATGACGACCGGCTGGCGCTGGGTATGGATGTGCTGGCGCCCGAGGGCTATGGGGAGATCGTAGGCGGCGGCGAGCGAGCCACCGACCTGGACTTCCTGCAAGAGCAGATTGAGGCCCACGGGCTGCCTGAAGAGGCGTTCGACTGGTACCTGGACCTGCGCAAATTTGGCGCGGTGCCGCACAGCGGGTTTGGGCTGGGGCTGGAGCGCGTGGTGTCGTGGATCTGCGGCCGCGAGCATGTGCGCGAGGCGATTCCGTTTCCGCGTACAATCGGGCGGTTGCATCCGTAGGCGATTGGGGATTTCGGAGTTGTTCGGGAGGAGCATGGCCTTCCCAAATCCAAAATCACCAATCCACAATGTGACATTCGAGGGGGTATTTGATATTTCGTGCATCCGGGATTGGGGCTGCGAAACGGTGCCAAATGATGACGCATTTCCCTGAGTCGCTTACGTTCATTTTCACAAACTATCGAGACGTTACCTCTTTTAGACAGCACAATTCAGAACAAAACAATGTCCTGTAGAAGCAACCATATTACTTTATATGTCTGATTTTGCTTCCGATAGGTTAATTCCTCTCACTTCAACTTCGATTTCCTCTTGGTTGGGTATTGTGCTGGTTGCCACCGCAGTTCTTCTTGTCGGTGTAACGGGCTGCGACACCGCCGACAGCAACGACTCAGACGAAGAAGACCTTCCGCCTGAAACCCTGATCTTGAACGTAGATGGTGAGGAGACCGAACTAAATGCGTTTTTTAGTGCTGATGTCGATCCCCAGATTGAAGAGGAGGTCTTTTTTATATACTTTACGGAGGACGATACAGTCGAATTTGATGAGTTTCAGAGAACGGCAGGTTTGTTCTCGCGCCTTGGCGAGCGCCCCGGCATCGGTACGTACGCCGTAACCAATATAGAAGAGGATGCCATTTTTGGTACAGAAGACGATTTTAGGGAGACCTCGCAGTTCGGATTTGCCTTCTGGAAAAATGCAATCCCGCTTCCTCCCGATAGCCTGCTGGCATCAAACAGCGGAGAAGTTACACTCCGTACCTCCGATGAAGACCGGGTAACGGGCTCTTTTGAGATTGATGCGACTCGGACTACCTTCGATGAGCAGGGGGAGTTGGATGACCAGGAAGACGTATCCGTAGAAGGAGCGTTTCACGCGGTCCGGATCGAGCTCCCTGCTGTAGATCAGTAATCACTTTCCGTAGGCAGTTCAACGCCACCTCTCTGTATGCGCTGGCCGGACCCCGTATCGATATTCTGGTAGGGGGGGAAGCAGGCGTCTATTCGTTTTCAGAGGGTGACATTGAAAGCGAGATTGCAGACCTCTACGATTCTATAGCGGCGGGCGGCACGCTGGGGGCGGCATCTCTACACGCATGCTGCCTGTGCTGCTGTTCGTGGAGGGGCGCTACGACATCGACGTCACGGACTCGTTTCCAGCCGATGCCCCCCGTGAGGTGCGTAACAACGCGTTTGCCCTGGTCACGGGTGTCACTTTCTAACAGAAGCCCCCTCACCTGACCGCCATCTCAATCCAGCAAGACCCATCTATGAACCGCTTACTTCCCCTTCTGCTGCTGGGCGTTCTTGTTGTGCTTGGCGGATGCGACACGACAAACGAGTGTGGCCCGTTCAAGAGCGAGATCCGAACGACGGGCTTTTCCGGCGCCGCGTTCAAGGTAGACCCGGATGCTACGTTTGAATTCGAGTTCGACCTGGATGAGATTGAAGACGATACGCTGGCGGCTGGCGAGCTGGGGCTTCGCCTCCAATTGGAGGGCGAGCTGTACGCCGCCGCGTCTCCCGAACCCCGAGCGGTTCAGTCGATCCAGCTGATTCCTGCCGCGCGCGCCTGCTCGCCACCGATTCCGGAGTACGACGCCATGATCCAAGATATCCGGATCTACAGCGATACAGATTTCGGGGACGCCTATCCGGCCGGCGAGAATCTTGCTGGCCTGTTCGACATCGCTGGGCGCCGAAACGGGCCCGGAATGCCCTACGAGCGGCAATCCCTGATCGACTTCCTGGAACGTACGCCCCGTCCGGTTGACGTGCTTCTTTTTATCCTCAACGACGCTCCGCTGGCGCCAACCACCATGCAGTTCACTGTAGAGTACGAGCAAGAGGGGGAGGGACTGGAGGCGTATGCCTTTACGACCGATTCCGTAGTCGTCGGCGAGCGGTAGGCTGCAGCAGTCAGCCAGGAAATGCACCAGGAAACACGCCGGGATGGATAGCAATAGTGCATGATGAAGTTACAATGAGATAGCTGTCATGCAGTATATTTCGTGCATAACACCTGTCGTCTTATGGGTTATTGCTGTGCGAACTCATCCTCCTTCCACGCATCACACCTTTCCTATTGGTACGCTGCGGCGGGGGCATTGCTTGCGTTTGTTCTCGCATCCGGCTGCACCACAACCGATACGGTGCGTCTTGCCGACGCGGATGAGCGAGAGGGGCTGAATGCATCGCTTGATGCAGACGATGATGTCGTACTCTCGTTTGCGGACGGTGGCGAGATTGAGGCACAGCGTGTTCATATCCGTCCCGACTCCATCACGCTCTACAACACAGCAACGGAGCAGAATGAAGCGTATGCAACCGAAGCACTCCGCGAGGTCGAGGTGCAATCGGGGGTCAACACGGGCATGCTCATTGGGTTCGGAAGCACCATTGTGGGGGGAGCCCTTCTCGTCTCCGCAGATCAGTCTGATGATATTGGTACCTCAATAGGAAGAGGTGCCCTCGGCGTTGTGCTTGGCGGGGCAGGAATTGTTGTGGCGGTAGTGAGCACCGCGGTTGCCTCGTCCAACGAGCGGTATGAAATCGAGACGTCGGACGCAGAGAGCCTGGATGCTTCAGAACGGTAGCATCATTGTGCCGCCCGGTACCGCTTTTCGTGAAGGAACGGTGTAGACGTGAAGAAGACTGCACTCAGGAAGTGCTTACACCTCACGGATGAGGAATCACTTTTCAGCAGGTGGGATTCGAGCGCGCACAACACGTCTGCCAGGCTTGCAGCCCAAGATAAGAAACCCAAACAGGCTCGTGAGGCTGGCGGATACGCTGTGTGCTCTCATCAATCTACGAGCCACCCATGGAATCATCAGAAACACCTGCTCCGTCGCGCACACGACACATCGCACTGGTCGCCCACGACAACCGGAAGAGCGATCTTCTGGACTGGGTCGACTACAACAGCGATGTGCTTCGCCAGCACGACCTGTACGCGACCGGTACCACCGGGCGCATCCTCGAAGACAAACTGGGACTGTCGATCAACAAGCTGCAGAGCGGTCCGCTTGGAGGCGACCAGCAGATTGGGGCCCTCATCACGTCGGGCACGATCGACTTCATGATCTTCTTCTGGGATCCGCTACAACAGCAGCCCCACGACCCGGATGTGAAGGCGCTGCTCCGCATTGCGGTGGTGTGGAATATCCCCATCGCATGCAACCGGACCTCAGCCGACTTTATCATCTCCTCGCCGCTGATGAACGCGTCGTACGAGAACAAGCGTCCGGACTATGACACCCACCTTAACCGCCAGGTCGCTTCGGAGGTGGCCGGTGAGATCGAAGAAGGAGGCTGATTCGAAGCTGCGCGACCTGACCTTCGCTGCGGGCTACTATTGCGAAGGCTAATATCGTGCGGGCGTACCCGGCATCGGGGTCGAGGCTTCGATGAACTCGCGGATATGCTCGTTCGAAGTCTCCAGGTCCTCGTCGCGCAGATACATCATGTGCCCGCTCTCGTACCCCTCAAACCGCATCCGTTCGCCCAGGCGCCCGCTCGGATCCATATTCCAGAGCACGTACTTGGCCGAAAAGTAGTCCGTAGCGCCGTCGAAGTAGCCCGCCTGCACCATCACGTGCATGAACGGATTCTGCGCCATGGCCTGCCGCAGGTCTTCGCCAACGTCATGGTCGCCCTGCCCATCCCACGGACGCACCGGCCCGAAGACGTTGTACTGCAGGTCGGTCTCGAAGCCCAGTTCTTCGCGCAGGTACTCGTTGATGGCGGGCGTAAACGCATGATTCCAGGAGATAAGCTCGGGCGGGTAGTCGTAGCGCTCGCCTGCGTTTTTGCGGTCGAGCCCCTTGTAGCGCGAGTCCAGGCGTCCGATCGTGTAGCCCTCGTCACGCAGCAGCTCTTTCCAGAAGTAGGAGGCCGGCATTGCGAGGTTGTGGTTGAGGATGGTCTGAGTCGACACGCCCGCGTAGCGCGCCACCTCTTCGGCCACCTGCTGCCGCCGCTCCGCGTCCAACATACCGCCCCGCGAGAGCGCCGGTATGAACACATCAAGCGTATAGTCCTCCACCTCTTCCAGCAGATCCAACAGGTCGCGCTGCTGCAGCTCCGCATCCAACTGCTCATGATACCAGGCCGCAGCAGTGTAGTAGGGCAGCTTCAGCGCCTCGGAGCGTGGCGACGGGCCGGGCGGACGCATGCCGAGTCCGGTGGGCGATACCAGGATGACGCCGTTCAGGTACATCCAGTGGCGGTTCTGCAGGGCGCCTGCCAGGCCGGCTACGCGCGTGCTGCCGTAGCTCTCGCCAATCAGGTACTTCGGCGAGGTCCACCGCCCCTGGCGCGACACAAACACGTCGAGCCAGTCGGCCAGGTACGACACATCGGCCCGCACGCCGAAGAACTGGTCGCGTTCGACCTCGTCATCCAGGATGCGCGAAAAGCCTGTGTTCACCGGGTTTACGTAGACAATGTCGGCCACGTCAATGATCGAGTGCGGGTTGTCCTTTACGCCGTACGGCTGAATCGGATAGCCCTCGTCGTCGATCTCCAGCAGCCGCGGGCCCGTGTAGCCCAGGTGCATCCAGAGCGAGCCGGAGCCGGGGCCGCCGTTAAATGAGATCATGAGCGGACGCTCCGAGCGGTCGTCTACGTCGCTGCGCTCGTAGTAGGTGTAGTGCAGCGATGCCATCGCGTGCCCGTCGTCGTGGTAGACCGGCTGCGTGCCGGTGGTTACCTCGTACGGAATCTCAGTGCCCTTTACGGTCACCGCGTCGCTCTGCGTAATCGTCGTGTCAACCGGAAGCGATCGCTCCTGCGCCTGCACATTCATGGTTAGCAGAAGCGCCACGCATCCCACCAGCCACGCTACCATACCCGACGTTATCGTATCCCTTCGCATCATGATGCCTGCATTGGTTGGTCCAAGAAAACACGCCCAAAGATACCGCGCCGGCAACGCAGATGCAACGCCTATGCCACGAGCAGCACGCGCGTGTTATCGGTTGATATGGATACCCATCTGCTTGATATACCATCGCGAGCGGCGCTTACTCTTGCCCGCAAACCAAAACCCAAACAGGTTCTGAAGGAAAGCGAAGCGCTCGCGCTCCCTTCACCACCCATCGCAAGCGTTGGGCGGATGCATTCGTGGTCGGAGGTTTGTATCTTGCAGGCGAACCGCTGTATCCTCCACGCAAATGTATTCGCTATGTCGATTGCTTCGCCCCGCATCCCCTTTTTGGGCATGCTCCTTCTTCTCGTTGTAAGCATGAGCCCCGCTCTGTCGCAGGAGCGCGGCCTGCAGCCCGGCGACTACTACCAGTTCCAGATGAGCAGCAACGCGCAGATCGCGCCCGATGGCGAGCGCGTCGTATTCGTGCGCACCACCGTAGCCGACGACCGCCGCAGCCGCGAGTCCAGCCTGTGGATCGTGCCGACCGATGGCTCTGAGGCGCCGCGCCGCTTCACGCAAGAGACGTCGGATCGGAGTCCGCAGTGGTCGCCAAGCGGCAATCGAATCGCCTTTCTGAGTAGCCGCGACGAGCGTTCGCAGCTGTACACGATCCGCACCGATGGCGGGGAAGCCGAAGCTGTTACCGAGCTCAAGCAAGGCAGCATTAGCGCATACGAATGGCTGCCTGATGGCGACCAGATCCTGCTTACGCTCTCTATCGACCCGGCGGTCGACGACCCAACCAAAGAGGCCGATGCGCCCGAGGGGCCGCGTCCCGACACCACGGTGGCGCGCGAAGCAGCATATCGCACCGGACCCGGTAGCTACCTTGGTGCCGAACGGCGCACGCTCTGGCTGCTCTCGCTCGACGATGGCGCGCTTACCGCGCTCGTGGGCGATGCCGACTACCACGTGCACAACGCCACCGTATCCCCGGATGGCGAAACCGTGGCGTTCAACGCCGACATGACGGGCGAGGAGTTCGACGCCGGCTACAACCAGGACATCCACCTGCTCTCGCTCTCCGACGGCGACGTGCAGACGCTCGACACCCCCGAGCGCCGCGCCCAGAATCCGGTGTTTGCGCCCGACGGCGAGCACCTGCTCTACCACCACAGCGCCGACCGCTACGAACCGACCGAGCTGCACCGTATTCCGGTAGCAGGCGGCACGCCCGAGGTCGTACACGACGGCATGGCGCTCACCACCTCCAGCGTGCAGTGGCCCGAAGGCCACGACCAGCCGTTCTTCGGCGCTGACTACCGGGGTTCGCGTCCGATCTTCCAGCTTGGCGA
>NZ_JARWGJ010000048.1:0-2684 GCF_040409695.1 Longimonas sp. | reverse complement strand
TTATAGGGGTTGCACCACTGATTATAGGGGTTGCACCACCGTTTCTGTGCTGCGCTTCCGGCTTACTCCGACGCCCGGTTGTAAACCGTGAGATCGACGGTGACGCTCGGATGCAGACTTTCCTGCACCGGGCATCCGTACGCGGCTCGTTTCAGCTGCTTAAACGTATCATCGTCGTACGAGCGAGGCAGATACACCTCTACCTGAAGCCGATCAATACGACGCGGATTGCTTGTCATCTCTTTGGCGATGTCGACATGCATCCCGCTAAGGTCAACCTCCAGGCGATCGGCTGCAATGCCCATTATCGTGGCTACACACGTGCCGAGTCCGGTAGCAACAAGGTCGGTCGGTGAAAATGCCGCCCCGCGTCCATGGTTGTCGACCGGGGCATCCGTTGTGATTGTATCGCCCGACGGGCCGTGGATGGCGGAGCATCGGAGTCTGCCTTCGTAGGTGGCGGTAATGCGAACCATGGTTATCTGCGTGATCAATTGAAGGGAAGAGCGGTCTACGTCTCGGTGGCGGGGCCTTGCGTTTCGTGTGCGCGTCTGCGAACCGCTGCTGAAACTGCGTAGGAGCGAGCAACCCCGTACGCATCCGCCAATATACCAAAGCACAACCCAATCGCCAAACACGCAGGCTGTACGGGATTGACCCGGCACGCCTGGCATGCAAAGCGTCCCAATACGAGTTACGGCGGGCTCTGCGTTAAAATGCCCCTACGTTGAGGCAATCTGAGATAAGCCACATACGTCTTCGTTCTAATAGGAACGCGCCCGAAGGGATACGCGCGTTCTGTGTATTACAAGCTTTCCACGATCATGAGATTATCTATTTTCCTTGCGATTGCTGTGCTCTGGTGCAGCGCACCGATGGCTCATGCACAGACAGCCGACGAAGACTGGCTGACTCGGGTGCAGGATCGTTATGCAGCCTTGAGCGGACTGCAAGCGCAGTATCAGCAGTCAGTCGATTCGCCTATCGACGATGGGAGCATGGAGCGCAGCGGCATGCTGTATGCAACACCAAACGCATTTCGGGTGGAGGGAAGCGGTCAAACGGTTGTGTCTAACGAGGCAACGACGTGGGTCTACAACCGGGTGCGCGGGCAAGTCATCATATCAGAACCTGGCGAGCAAGACCCGGATCTGGCAACGCCCACCACCCTGTTCTCGCGCTTCAGCGATGCATTCCGGCTGGAAGCGAGCGAAGAAGTCAGCGACGGCCGCGTTCGCCTGACGCTGCAAGCTGAAGATCCACAGGCCGAGTACGAGACACTCATTCTGTGGGTGCGCCCTAACGATACGACGATCACAGCGCTGGAACTCACCGACTTTAGCGGTACGCATATCCGCATTGAGCTGAGCGAGATCGTGCTCAACCCTGAGATGTCTGAAGAGCTGTTCGCGTTCGACCCGCCTGAGCACGCCGAGGTCGTTGACCTGCGCGAAGATCGGTAGCGTATGTTTGGGCATACCCACTCCACAGGATCCGCTCCACGGGATCTGCTCTGTTTGGCTCCTTCTATATCTGTTATCACCATATGACTACGCAACGCTTGCGCACGTGGCTTTTCAACGGGGGGGGCATGGTGCTGGCGGCTGCGCTGCTCTACCTGGCGTTTCGCGGAATCCAATGGGAGGCGCTGGTCGACGCGTTTCGCCACGCAAACTACTGGTGGCTGGTACCGCTAACGGCGCTGGTACTGGGGAGCAACGTGCTGCGAGTGATTCGCTGGCAGCTGCTTCTTCGTATGTTGCCCGACCGTGCCCACCGCTCTATAGAGGCCGACCCGAAGCAGATCGGGTTCATGACCGCGTTTGCGTCTACGATGATCGGATATATGGCCAACTATGTGGCCCCCCGTGCCGGTGAGTTTGCACGCACGGGGCACCTGGCGCTTAAGGAGCACCTGCGGTTCAGCAGTGTGTTTGGTACCGTCGTGGTAGAGCGGATGCTCGACACCGCCGTGCTGGCGGTGGCGCTCATTACGGGGCTCTGGTACGTACGGGGACGGATCGGCGAATTCCTCGATGCGGCGCCGGTTCAGCTGCCCCCATGGATGGGAGATCTTGCGTTTTGGGGAGCGCTCGTCGCCGTTTTCGCAGCGCTACTCGCCATGATAGGGGCCTGGCTGTTTCCCAATGCGACCCGGCGAACGCGCGCCTGGTACCGATTGGTCGTTCGACCGGTGCTGCATCACTTCTGGGATGGCATCGACACCCTGCGTAGAACGAAACACCCGTGGGCCCTGGTCGCCACAACCCTTGGGATGTGGGGGGGGTACCTGCTGATGGCCTATATCCCGTTTCGGATGCTGCACATCGCCGCGCCCTACGGCATCGGACTTGCGGATGCGTGGGCGCTCATGGCTATCGGAGCACTCGGCCTTCTCGTCCCCGCACCGGGCGGACTCGGATCCTTCCACTATATTACGATTCTTGCATTGGGTGTGCTCTACGGGATGCCTGAGGCGCCCGCTGCTTCATATGCTGTTCTTACCCATGCTGCTCAGTTGGTCTTCTACACAGGAGCAGGAGCGCTCTGCATCTTGGCATATGGGACCGGCCTCCGAGAGCTGAGAAAAGCCTCCTCACGTGCTGCAGAGGCCGCCGAAACCACAGGCACGGCACGAGCAGATTCGTAGATATACGCCTTAGCTCAGACACACGCAGGCTGCG
>NZ_JARWGJ010000047.1:0-2720 GCF_040409695.1 Longimonas sp. | reverse complement strand
TTACTGCGTAGCTTTCCTGCGTAGCTTTACTGCGTAGCTTTCCTGCGTAGCTTTCCTGCGTAGCTTTCCTGCGTAGCTTTCCTGCGTAGCTTTCCTGCGTAGCTTTCCTGCGTAGCTCGCTCGCGTCTTCCCCGTCCCTGCAACAGGCCTCCGCTTCTATGGCCGCCTCGCCTCCGCCCATTCAGATTGATCGTCTGACCGTGCAGCGGGGGGCGCAGACGGCCCTGCGCGACGTGTCGCTCACGGTCGACCCCGCGTCGTTCGTCGCGGTCGTCGGTCCCAATGGCGCCGGCAAGACCACGCTGCTGCACGTGCTGCTCGGACTCATCAATCCGACCGGGGGGCATGTGCGGGTCCTCGGTCATGCGCCCGGGCGCGATGCGCCACGCATCGGGTATGTGCCGCAGGTGAAGACGCTCGACCGCACCTTCCCCGCTGAAGCGCTCGACCTGGTCTGCTCCGGACTCGCGCACCGATGGCCGTTCTGGCGCTCGCAGCGCGCCACCGAGCGGGCCCGTGCCGCGCTCGACACCGTAGGGGCCGCCTCGTTTGCAAACGCGCTGCTCAGCGACCTCTCGGGCGGGCAGCTGCAGCGAGTCTACCTGGCGCGCTGTCTTGTGCACGAGCCTGAACTGCTCTTGCTCGACGAGCCCGCCACCGGCGTTGATGCCACCGGCGCCGCCGATCTCTACGAGCTGCTCGATGCCTACCAGGCTCAGCACGGCGCCACTATCGTGATGGTGACGCACGACTGGAACGCGGCCTACCACCACGCCACCAGCGTGCTGCTGCTCGACAAGCGGTGCGTGAGCTACGGCCCCCCCGAAGAGGCCCTTGGCGCCGATCCGCTACGCGAAGCCTTCGGGCACGTCGGCCACGCCCACGCTATGCTGCAAGGAGGAGGCCCCGCTCATGATTGAAGCACTTCAGTACCCATTCATGCAGCGCGCCCTTGTCGTGGGCGTCTGCCTCGGCCTGCTGGCCAGCTACTACGGCGCGTTCGTGGTGCAGCGCCGCATGAGCTTTCTGGGCGTAGGCCTCTCACACGCCGCGTTCGGGGGCGTCGCACTCGGACTCCTGCTCGGCGCAGAGCCGCTCTGGGTGGCCGTGCCCTTTACTATGCTCGTAGGGTGGGCCATCACCTGGATCAGCGATCGCGGCGCGCTCACCAACGACACGGCCATCGGCATCCTCTTCGCCGTAGCTATCGCCCTTGGCGTGGTGCTCCTCTCGTATCGACAGCAGTACACCGCCGACGCCTTTACCTACCTGTTTGGCTCGATCCTCGCCGTGGAGTCGTTCGACGTGGCCGCGCTGCTTGTGCTCACAGCTGGCACCGCCGCCCTCGCTCCGCTCTGGCCCCGATGGGCCTACGCCACCTTCGACCGCACCCTCGCCCGCGCCGACGGCGTGCCTGTACGCCGCGACGACCTGATCCTCGTTACCTGCATCGCCATCACGATCGTAGCCGCCGTCAAGCTCGTAGGGGCCATCCTCGTTGCCGCCTTCCTCGTCATCCCGGCCGCCACCGCCCGGCTACACGCCCGCTCCTTCGCCGTCATGACGCTCGCCGGCATGGCCGTAGGCGCCACCACCGCCGTGGGCGGACTCTTCCTCTCGTTCTATCTCGACTGGCCCAGCGGCGCCGCCATTATTCTGGTGCAGGCACTGCTTTTCGCGATCGCCTTTGCCTTTCAGCGCAGCTAAATCGCCCGGATGTTGTGCGGCGATCAGTGCTGGAAGGATGCGCCCGTCCTGCCTGCTCCAGGCACCTGTCTCAGACCTGCACGTCCTGCTGCTACGCTACGCCCCACCCAGCCGTACGATGCGCCGCTACCTGCTTCTGGCTCCTCACGCGCAGCCCATCCGTTCTGTGCGCGTGTCGTCCTATGCGGACGTGAACACCTCTACGCGCGAGATCCGGCAATTTTCTTTCAGGTCGCAGCCGCCCGCACCTACCCGCAGCAGCATTTCGAGGGGACGTTCGGTCTCGTTCAGCACACGGATAGCATGGTCGGCCCCAGCCAGCAGGAGGCGGCGCAGCGGAGTGAGCCGGGCAGGCTGGTGTTCGGTACACTTCAGCGTTTCGTTGTAGCGGACGATGTACGTCCCCTCGTCGAGCCGCCACCAGCCGTAGCTGTCGTCGGGGTCGGCTTTCGTGGGGGCAAGGCGCTCGCGCGGCGCCTCGGCAAACTCGCTTCCGCCAAAGTCCAGCTGTCCCGGACCTGTCACGCGAAAGACTTCGTCTACGGTCAGGTCTGCGCCGTTGGGGGCCTGCTGGGTCTCCCAGTGCACAATGCCGTCGATAAGAGATTGTATGTCTGCAATGCGTTGCATGGCAAAGCGCTGTTTGTGAGGGATTCAGTACACGCTGTTATACAGCGCCCCATTATACAGCACTCCCGCAACAGTTGTTGACCCCACAGCACGCCCGTATGCAGCATACCAATGCATGACGCGCCCGACTACGCGGCCCCGGTCTCTTCAAAGAAGCGGTGGATGGCATCAAGCGCGGTGTTGGGATGCTCAACCGGGGTGCTATGCCCACTACCTGGGGCGATCACGAACGTGCTGTTGGGCAGCGCATCGTTGGTGGCACGCACATTGTCGAGGGGAACGACCTCGTCCTCGGGGCCCGCTACCAGGAGCACAGGGGTTGAGATGGTGCCAAGCTCGCTCAGGACGCTATCGCGCCCGAAGATGGCGCGCCCAAGACGGGC
>NZ_JARWGJ010000046.1:0-15600 GCF_040409695.1 Longimonas sp. | reverse complement strand
AAATGTTACTTCTACACAGTTGTTACTTCTACACAGTCAGATACGAACATGCTCATGGAACAGTGACCGTTGATCTGTTTTTTTGCGAGTATATGCTGAAACTGACGTTCATACGTTATAACGAGAATTTGGAGCATACGGGTTTCTTGGATAGGGCCGCATTGTGGTGAGAAGGTGTTTCGTGTACGTGCATCGTCGGCGGCCTGTGGTAAAGAAGGCAAAATGAAGGGCGAAGAGGGAGAGGAGTGTGTGGATCACGCCTCATGAATCAGGAGCTGCGAGGCACGTTTATATTTATCTTTCTGATCGAGGTACCGATCTCTAAGTGCTAAGTGCGTTCAGGCAGTGTTGCGTGGTGGGCGGTCATTTAGACCGGAGGAAGACAGCAATTACCCTGGGTTCCACTGGGCTCGAAGAGATTCTCAAAGCGGATAATCTGGACCTGACCCGTGTTGGTGGACGTTTCTTCACTTTACTCACGGACCCAAATTAACCATGCCAAGAACACGTTCTCCATACCCACAGAAATTCAGGGACCAGATTGTCGAGTTGGCCCGGAACGGGCGCACGCCCTCGGAACTGGCCGACGAGTTTGAACCTACTGAGCAGACCATCCGCAATTGGCTCAAGCAGGCCGACCGCGATGACGGCAAACGTGCAGACAGCCTCTCCACCGACGAGCGGGCCGAGCTCCGCGCGCTGCGTAAGAAGCTGCGCCAGATGAAGCAGGAACGGGATATACTGGCAAAAGCGACGGCCTGGTTCGCACGGGAGACGGGAGATGTCCCGCCCAAATCTTCCGATTCATAGACGCGCATCAGGCCGAATTTCCAATCAGCGCGATGTGTAGAGTTTTAGGTGTCAGCCGGAGTGGCTACTACGCATGGCGAAAACGACCGCCCTCAAAACGAGACCGAAAAGACGCGATGGTGACCGAGAAAATCAGACAGATACACGACGAGTCGAGAGGCACATACGGGTCGCCTCGCGTCCACGCCGCTTTGCAGGCCAACGGCATCCGAGTCGGCAAAAAGCGCGTGGCTCGGCTCATGAAAGAGGCGGGCCTCAGAGGCGTAAGTCGCCGAAAGCGGCCCTCTACGACCGTCAGAGACGACAGTGGGCGAACCGTTCCCGATCTCGTCGCCCGTGACTTTACCGCTTCTGGTCCCGATGAGCTCTGGGTGGCAGACATCACCTACGTGCCAACACAGGAAGGGTATCTGTACTTGGCCGTCGTTCTCGATGCCTGCAGCAGGAAGATCGTCGGCTGGGAGATGGCTGACCACCTGCGGAGCGAACTCGTGCTCGAAGCACTGGGCATGGCCGCCGAGCAGAGACGTCCAGATGAGACGATTCACCACTCCGACCAAGGCTCACAGTACACAGCAATCGCCTTCGGAGAGCGGTGTAAGGCCGAAGGGGTGCGCCCCTCGATGGGATCGCGAGGGGACTGCTACGACAACGCCATGTGCGAATCGTTCTTCGCAACGCTCGAATGCGAACTTATCGAGCGAAAGACGTTCGAGACAAAACCGGAAGCTTGTCTCTCGGTCTTCAGGTTCATTGAGGGCTGGTACAATCCCGATCGGCTTCACTCCGGCATTGGATACCAGTCGCCGAATCGCTACGAAAAGGAGTACCATTCACGAGACCACTCGCAATCGGAGGAATCTCCTTCACCTGTCGCGGCGTGAAAGCCGTCGACTGTCCATTAAAGCGGGGTAACTCCAAATCTGTTTGACTCTTTGTCGAGCAGGAATGACCTACGTGAACTACGGCCCTCGTTGCGCTCCCCAGAGTGACGAAAATATGGATGTGTGAAGGAGAATGTGAATGTTCTCGAGTTGTCGGGTACCATAATTCCAGATAGCTTACAGTTAAGTATCGAGCTTTCGATCGGCGTTATAAGTTGAAATCAGCAAGGCAAAGCGTCTTCCTGCGAACACAGCTCTACTTATTACTTCTTGTCGATCTTCTTTAGATACGATGTAACGTCATTTAGTAATGAAGTGGCTTCATCAGAGACGGCTCTTACATTTTCTTCTGTAATTTCTTGTTGACTTTCTGCATGCTTGATGGCAGCAGTCAATTTGTTAGCCTTCAACATGCGAGATGGCGACTTCATTCGGTGCAGAATCTTTCGTTTGCTCGCATCCCTCTCAGCACTATGGAGAGTCTCCAGCATCCCCTCCATCTCTGACACAAACATCTTCGCATAGTACAAAACAGTCTTACTATCTTTAGATATGTTTTGCCGTATGAAATCGAAACTGAAAGATTTGCCTTCTTGTGGACTACGTTTTATGGACTGTTTAGGTGTACGACGTTCAGAATCCTTTCCAAGGCACGAGTCAATTGAAGAGATGAGAGTTTGACGGTCTACAGGTTTAGAAACGAAGAGGTCAATACCAGAACTTGAGAGGCGTTCTTGTATTTCTTGAGCAGACGCTGCAGTGATTGCAATGATTCCTGTATGTGCATGTGGCTGTGTGCTACGAATTCGCTTCGCGACTTCGTAGCCACTCATTTCTGGCATATTCAAGTCAAGCAAAATGAGATCATAAGACGCTTTCCGCACCTGTGTAAGGGCCTCTGCACCAGTTCCGACAGCGTCTGTCGACATGGCAAATGTGCGCAGCAGGTCGGCAAGTGCTTCCCGGCTCATTCGTTCATCATCGACGACTAAAACTCGCTTTCCTTTAAATCTGCCCAGATTTTCTTTATCTTGTTGAGACTTCAAAATATCCGACCTTTTTTGAGATTTAATACTATAGTCAAGCGGAAGAAATACATTGAATAGGGTGCCCTGACCGACCTCACTTTCTACTTTTACCCACCCCCCCATTTCAGTAACAAGATCTTTAACGATTGTTAAGCCCAGACCTTTTCCTGGAGTACCGTCGGCATGGTTTGCCCTCTCAAAAGCTTCAAAGACTCGCTTTTGATCGTGTTCAGAGATGCCGACTCCTGTGTCCTGAACAGTGAAATAGACCCCTCGTGGTACTTCAAGCCCCAACTCAACTTTTACTTTACCCTCATGGGTATATTTAATAGCATTCCTTACCAAATTATGTACAATTTGGAATATTCGTGCTTCATCTCCATGGATCATTATTTCGCCGCTGAAATTCAGATCTAACCGGTTGATGAAGTCCAAATTTTTATCGGTTGAGCTGAAAACGTTATCTACTAACTTTTGGAGATTGCTTACCTGGAACCACCTGTTCGTATAGCTATTCTCTGCATCGTGTTGGTATGAAAGATCTTGAATAAGTTGGTTAATTATTTTAGACGAAGCATCTATCCGTTCTAATTTGTTGCTACATACCTTTGCGCCTGCTTCTTTTTGTAATGACTGAACAGACAACATCAGAGCATTAAGAGGGTTTCGTATATCATGAGAAATAGACGATATTAGTTGCTTGTGTTCTTGAAGAGTTTTTTCTGTTTTCTTTTTTTCTTTTTCGACTTGACTCAATGCTCTGTAGCGCTTGGTCACATCACGAATGATACCTACGATCAGTGCTCCTGAGTCTAATTCAATGTATGTCGAACTAATGTTAGCCCAAAAAGTACTTCCATTTCTCTTTTTTAATTTCATATCAAAAAGAAGCCCGCCTTTTTCTATAACTTCATCAAAGTTAACCTCCATTTGCTTTTTTTGTGAGGGGGCGTGCAGCACCTTAATATGCTTTCCTACAATGTCTTGTCGAGAGTACTGGAAAAGAGAGCAGGCTTTTTCATTTACTTCCTGTATGATTCCGTCTTTCCCGCAAGTCACAATAGCATCGCGCGAACGCTTAAACAGACGCTTAAGCTTATCTACCTCCTTCGTTAGTATGTCTCTACTTTTCACCTGGTGCGTCACGTCTCGCACAATTGAGAAAAGAAATTTGTCTTCGTTGATCTGTATCGGTGAGCTGTGAACTTTCACCTTTCTAACAGACCCATCGGAACGTCTATGGTCAAAAATAAATTCGTTCTTTTGTTTTTCTTTTGACAAGCGCATACGGTTTTCAACACTGCCTTTTGGAAGCAGGTTGATATCTTGTATACACATTGAAGTTATTTCATCTCTATCGTAGCCATAAAATTGACATGATGATGGATTTGCATCTACTATGGCTCCTGTAAAAGGATCAATGAGGAGCATACAAGCGCTGTGTTCTGTAAACATAGCGCTAAACAGTGCTTCTTGGCCTTGAATGTCTTCCTGTTTGTATTCACATGAGGTTATGTTTCGATATACCCATAGATGACCCTTTCGCTTACCCAATACTATCGGAATATAGTCGCGTTCTAAGATGAGATCGCTCCCTAATCTACATATTTCGTTGGATACCGGCTCTCTGCTGGCCACTATACGATCAATTCGCTTCCTAAAACTCTCAGAGTTGTCAAATGTCTCTTGCAGTTGTTCTGCAATCAAGCCACCGTGCTGCCCAGTGAGGTCCTGAGGGCTCATTGCTGGACAGAATAGATCGCAGAATGAGTCATTAGCGAACACAACTCTGCGCCTGTGATCCTCCGCTATGATCGCTCCGTTCGTGTTTTTGAGTAGCGATCGGATATGCTTTATAGATACTGAGACGTGCTGAGTATCAGAGCTGTATTCCTCATCCATATTTGGGTAGCGGATAAACATTAAATGATGTGAGCGATACGGTTCAAGTGCACGTTGCGATTTTCGTTGTGCTCCTTTTCCGTCGTCTTTCGTTCAAGTCGTTTTTCGACCGATGATTGAAGAGACCATAACCTACCAGTGCCGGAAGTGCGAAAGCGCCAACATCGTCAAAAACGGAAAGAATGTCTGCGGCAATCAGCAGTATCATTGCAAGGACTGCGGGGCCTACGGCGTGATTGATCCGACGCCCCGAGGCTACACTGAGGACGAGAAAAAACGTATTCTTCAGGCCTACTACGAGCGCGGTTCAATGCGTGCTGTCGAGCGGATCTTTGGGGTCAGCCGTCCGACGCTTTCGCGCTGGCTCAAAAAAAGGGACGCCCCCTCGGCCCCCTCGCCGACGAAGTAGAGCCGGGCCAAGCTGATGACCTGCTTGAACTTGATGAATGCTGGACCTACGTCCAACAGCGCTCCAACAAGCGATGGCTATGGATCGCTCTATGCCGGCGCACCCGGCAGATCGTAGCGTTTGTGATTGGGGACCGGAGCGCTCGGACCTGTGCCCGGCTCTGGAACCGCATCCCTGCGTCCTATCGCGCCGCGCAGAGCTTCAGCGATTTCTGGACTGCCTACCAGCCGGTGTTCAAGGACGATCCCAAGCATGAGCAAGTAGGCAAAGACGGCGGGGAATGTTCTCATGTTGAACGGTTCTTTGGCCTGCTTCGGCAGCGGTTGGCTCGCTATGTCCGTCAGACACGAGCAGCCTCCGAGTCCGAGCGGATGCTGCACTTGACGACCCGGCTGTTTATCGCACGGTACAACCGAAGCGTCACTTAACATCTTACCACTACCCGTGATCACACCATAGACCGTCGGGTACCTGGTAGATGGGTAGTGGTACATTTATCAGATACGGTGGCTTTGTCTTGTTCAAACCCCCTCTCCCTATGGGTTTCTCCCCCTTGGCCAAGGGGGAGATGTCGAAGACAGAGGGGGTTTGAGCAGGTTGCGATGATATCGGCTATGAACAATCACTAACCATTTATCCGCTATCCTCTGGTACTTCGGGGAGTCGCCAACTCGGAGTGATCCAACTCGGTGGAACACTGTGCGTCCGGTGGTACGGAATGTACTACGTGAGCGGGCTTATACCTGGAATGGCACACTGAAGTGAATCCAGCCTTCAATGTCTTCCCACTCGTCGTCTTCCGAGTAGCGCACCTGCGGCGACGAGGCACGCATCAGCGCGGCCGATCGCATGGCAATGGCGTCGAGCTGTGGGTGGACCGACTCGACCACTTTTATAGCGACGGGCTCGCCAGCGCTATTTACACGCACCTGCAGTTCTACAGTACCGGTAACGCCTTCATCGTAAAGCTCACGGGGGTAGCTGATCGGCTCTTGCTCTTGTACCTGTGGACGCTGGTAGTAGCTGTCGAGCAGGTTACGAGCTTCCTGGACCGCCTCTTGCACCAGTTCTTCTACATCGCCGGTGCGAGGCTCTTCCCCAATTTCTTCGCGTGCATACTGTTCAAACAGTTCATCAATGACCTGTGGATTGCTCTGATAGAAGTCGTTCAGGCCTTGCTTCACGCCGCGAATAAACTGCTCACCGCCCACCTGATCGCCTTCAATGGCAAGGTCAGCTGCCTCTTCCTCGCTGAACACGCCCATGGCACGCAGGTCGCTTAGATCGCGAAAGGCTTCTGCAGTATCGGCATCAGCGGTCCACCACCGATCACCATTTGTCTCCCACCCGTCTGGGGGAGCCGTGGGGTCGCTCTCGCCACAGGCTGTCAGCAACAGCATGAGTGCCAGCAGAGAGGTCGAAATCGCATAAAAAGAAAGTCGGTGCATAAGCTTTCAGGATAATGGCAGAGATTGTGCTGGATGGATGCCGCACAAGCGCCTCACAGCAGTGAGTGCGCGCGTGTAGGGCGTTTGTCTTGTTACGTACGTAAAGCTCGCACATGCGCATGAATCCAGCGGGATAGGGGCAGTTCCGCCCCAACATATCGCGAACCTGTTCGAGCCGGCCGCTACTCTATCAACACCGGCGTGCCCACCTCTGCATACTGCCAGATATGATCCATGTCGGTATTATGGAGAGCAACGCATCCGCGCGTCCAATCCGTCGATGCCCCAGTGCCATCGCCGTGGATCTCGATCCACCCGCCCAGCTTCGTAGACATAGGCGGCATGCGACGCTCGTCGTGCGCCGCTATGATCGACGCATATTCAGCTTCAGAGATAATGCCTTGCTGCAGGCCACGCTCGGCATCGTCGCGCCCCGGGTAGTCGATGACCAGCGCTTTGTAGTACATGCTATTCGGGTTGCGATTTACGACGTGAAAGAGCCCTTCAGGCGTGCGCCAGTGGTCGCTATCTTGCTGACTACCTCGCCGCTCTTTATCGAGAAACACGTTCGGCCCAAAGTCCGCGTTGTAGGTTTTGACCAGATCCGGGCCGGCGTACAGGCGCACACGGCGCTGGTCTTTGTCGACACGAATCCAGATATTCGAAAGCGCCTCCTCACGCACGTATCCCTGCTCTCCATCTTCCAGCTGCACCTGGCACCAGTCACCATTACATCCCAGCTCGTGCAGGGGGGTACGTACCGGCATGCGGCGCAGTGGTGCATTCTCATTCGCATACCGGTAGAGCGTAGCCCCTCGATGCCCCGTTACATAATAGAGGTTCACATCGGATATTTCTTCTTCGGCTGCGGCCCGCTCTATTCGTTCTGAAGCGGGCTGCCCGTATACATCCACCCCGATTAGGAAGCCGATACAGACAGTGATCCATACGGTAAGGAGCGGACGGACTACACACATAAGCGTTTTGGCGGTGGAAAGCGGTTTGAAGGGGTCTCTAAGAACGGCACGCACCTGCTTGATAGCGCGCAGGTCAAACTCATACAGATTGCTTGCAGGAGGCCACGCATCGCCGATACGCTTCCAGCGTACCGGCTGCAACGGCTTTCTCTGTCACATAGTCGGCCTGAGCCTTCACGATGTCGTGGGCATTGGCCGGAGCAAAGCCATAGGCCACTGCCTGGATCGCCTCGATATCGCCATCGGTGTCGCCGATAAACGCCATCTCGCCGAGGCCAACGTCCAGATGATCGCCCAGCCACTGCAGCCCGACCTCTTTCGTGATAGCAGGCGAAATCACGTCAATCGAGACGTCGGTCGTGCAGACCTTCAGATCGGGCAGATGCTTTTCGGCAAACGCGATCGCACGCGGCCGCACGGCTTTAATCTCGTCGGGGTCGGGTGTTACGATGCCTGCCTGGGCGCGCTTGCCATAATCGATCGATATTTTGGTGCCCGGCACGGCCTCACGCGCAAACCAGTCGCGCATGGCGGCTACCTGCTCCTGCAGCTCGGGGGTAAACGCCGGATGCCAGGTTGTCTGTGCTGCGACCGGGTCGAACATCCCAGCGCCGCTCTCAAAGAGGACCGGCGTGGTAAGCCCCAGCACCTGTGCCATGGCTTCGACGTACGAATACGGGCGCCCGGAGCAGAGCGAAAGCACGGGGAGCGCTGCATCGGCGCGCGCCTCCATAGACCCTGCTTTATGGGCATACGTGGCCAGCGTGTGCAGCGTATCCAGGTCGTACGGCGTGTACGGGGCCGCAAGACAGCCGTCAATATCAGAAACAAACAGGCGGATGCGAGGCATACGGTTTCAGGCGAGGCAAGGCGTACTGAATTACGCGTCGTCGGCGTTTTCGAAGGCATCGCGCATCGCCTCCACCAGTTCATCGGAGATGCCCATGGTGCTAAAGCCGCCGTCGTGGTAGAGGGTCTGCATGGTGACCATCCGCGTGAGGTCGCTCAGGAGCGTAACGGTGTAGTCGGCACAGCTGGCTGCGTCGGCGTTGCCCATGGGCGACACGCGCTCGGCAAACTCGAACATGGCGTCGAAGCCTTCAATGCCCGAGCCGGCTGTGGTGCGGGTCGGACTCTGCGACACGGCGTTGATGCGGATGTCGCGCTTGCCGAGGCGATAGCCGAAGGAGCGTACGATGCTTTCGAGCAGCGCCTTCGCATCGCCCATCTCGGAGTACTTCGAGAAGATGCGCTGTGCACCAATGTAGCTCATGGCTACGACCGATCCGCCGTCGTTAAGCGCACCTGTTTCGAGCGCATGGTGCACAATCCGGTGCAGGCTCACCGACGAAATATCGAGCGTCTTCTGGTACCAGTTGTAGTTCAGGTCTTCGTAAGGGTTGTCTTTGCGCACGTTCACGCCCATCCCGATGGAGTGAACGATAAAGTCGATGCCTCCATCGTAGGTATCGTTGAGCTCGTTGAAGAGCGACTCAAGGTCATCGTCGCTGGTGGCGTCGGCCCAGATGACGGGACTGTCGGTGGCATCAGCAAGGTCATCCATGCTGCCCAGGCGGCGTGCAACCGGAGCGTTCGAGAGCGCAAACCGTGCGCCCTCGCGGTGGGCGGCCTCGGCCACATGCCAGGCGATGCTGTCTTCTGTCAGTGCGCCAAAAATGATGCCAGTTTTGCCTTCGAGGAGTCCATATCCAGAATCAGACATACAAATAGGGGTTGGAGGGAAAAGTCAGTGTAGTAGAGAGCCCAACGAATTCATTTCGGATAGCGGTACAATGGTAAGTGATTCTCATGTGGGCTACAGCATCGCAACTGGCTCAAACCCCCTCTGTCTTCGAGCTTCGCCGCAGGCGTGATCCTGTGGACATCTCCCCCTTGGCAAAGGGGGAGAAACCCGTAGGGAGAGGGGGTTCGAACAAGTCAAAACTGCGTTCTGCAATCACTTATCACTTAGCTTCTATCCAACTACCTCATTTCTGTGGCGTGTTCGTCAGGCATGGGTGTCAATGAGCGGTGCGAGCATGGGTTGCAGCGCCTTGTGCAGAATGCCATTCGTAGCCATCACCTGCCGGCCAAAAACCGGTGTTAGGGCTCCGTTTCCTTCAAAATCGGTTAGCGTTCCTCCTGCCTCGCGCAGAATGAGCGCCCCTGCAGCTACGTCCCACGGACGCAGACCCGTTTCGTAGAAGGCGCCTACGTGTCCGGCTGCCACACGTACCAGGTCGATGGCTGCAGCCCCGTGGCGCCGCACGCCGCGTGTCGTCAGCAGTACGTCGCGCAGCACCTGCAGGTACGTATCCATATGTTCGAAGCGCCGATACGGAAAGCCTGTTGCGACGAGCGCATCCGACAGCTCAGCCGACGCGTTCACATGGATCGGCTCCCCGTTGCGGGTGGCGCCTTCGTCTTTGGCAGCAGCGTAGAGCCAGTCGTGTGCAACGTCGTACACCACGGCGGCCACGACCTCGGGGCCTTCCTGCAGTGCGATGCTCACCGCATATGGGGGCAACGCGTGCATAAAGTTCGTGGTGCCATCGATCGGATCGATGATCCAACGGCGCCCGTCATAATCGGGCGAGGCCGACTCAGCGTCGTCTTGCTCCTCAGCCAGAATGGCGTCGTTGGGAAACGCATCGCTGAGCACCTGCACTACCGCCTGCTGCGCGGCTGTGTCGGCTTCGGTCACGAAGTCGTTGGTGCCCTTCGCTTCTACTGACGGGTCGGCCCCGACATAGCGGCGAATAACGGCCCCCGCGGCACGCGCGGCCGCCTCAGCAACCGAACGTGCATGTCGATGCGAAGCAGAGGTATCCATAACGCAGTGTGTACAACCAGTTGAAACAAATACCCGCCTTCCGAAACTTTTCAGCAGGTGCGGGTGTGGGGTAGGTCGTTGATCGACGTTGTGCTGTACCCATTGTGCTGGCTACAACATGTGCAACATAGGCATCGACGCCGACTCGTGCAGGCTGAACCCCTGCACTCTCTCGATTTTTCGTCGAATCGCCCCCTCGCGTTCCTGCTTGTTCTCGCTTCTCTGGTATGCCTTCCATTTCTGTCTGGATACGCCCCGTTCTGCTCATTGCTGCAACGCTGGTTGCATTTGTAGGAGCCTCGGGCTGTTCTTCAGACGGGGCCCCGCCACGCTACGCACCGGCAGCTGATACCACATCCTGGACGTCCACCGGGGCGCCTGTAATCGAGCGGTTAGAGACGCTTGACTTTGCAGTGATGGACTCGGCCTTTGCCGCCCTGCCCCGCCTCCCCCTGACGCGGCATACGCGCACCGATATATTTACGCCCGACGACTCGCTACGTGGACGGCTGCGTCAGACCTGGGCCCATCGTCCCGATGCGGCCCCTGAACTGCTTGATGAGGAACGCAGCGGCACGGTGCCCGACCGCGACTTGTGGGGGCTGGCGCCGCGCGCGGATGCTTCGGCCCTACCCCAGAACGTAGTGCGCGACGCGTATCCCGACACGCCCTCGTTTCTGGAGGCCCGCAACCAGCCCGCCTACCATTACGGAATACGCCGCGACACCCTGGACTCGCAGATCCCTGTCGACCGCATTGAGGTGGTAGCTCGTGATACCGACGACGGGCGCAACGTGCCGATTCCCTACGCGCGCGTCGACCTGCTCCCAGGCACCAGCACGGTTGTAAGCACCTATCTTGTACGTGCTGAGCGGGCGCTGCTGTACAGCGAAGATAGCGTATTCCACATTGCGCTTCAAGCCCGTCCCGATGGCACCTGGCTCCCTCGCGACCTCCGCTTCCGCACCCGGCTTACCGTTCCTCTGCGCGAGGCCGAGTCGGTACAAGTCGCTACAACACTCATCCCCGACTAAGAGCCCCCACCAGGCCCCCACCAGGCTCAGCCGCAGTGCTGTAGCACGAACGTAGCGCGCTGCACTACACCATGTACTTGAGGTCGGAGCCGTGGGTGGGATACGCGAATGTGGTGTCGCGAATGTCGTCTGGCGTCATCTCGTGGCGGATCGCGAGGGTAAACAGATTGATGAGTTCGGGGGCCTGCTCGCCAATGAGGTGTGCACCGACAAGCGCACCTGTTTCCTCATCGATCAGCACCTTGGCATATGCTACGTCGGCCCGAATGCGCCGGTAGCTGTACCAGCTGCTCAGGTCGTTTTCGGAGATGCGCACGCTGCGACCAGCCTGTTCGGCCTCCGCAACAGTGAGTCCGACGGTAGCCAGCGGCGGCTGGGTGAACGCTGCGCTGGGCTGCAGCCCGTACGTAACAGGCTGCGGCGTATCGCTCAGCAGATTGTCGGCTACGATGTGCGACTCGTGCCCGGAAAGCGGCGTAAGCGGCAGGCCTGGCGTATCGGCGACGTCTCCGGCAGCATACACGCGAGGATTAGTGGGGCTCTGCAGGTACTTGTTCACCGTAATGCCTCCGCGGCCAGCGGCAACGTTCCCAGCCTCCAGGTTGAGCGCCTCTACGTTGGGAACGCGCCCGGCCCCGTGCACGACCAGATCGGCAGCGTACGTCTGTTCGGTGCCGTCGCGGCCACGTGTGCCCACTTCGAACCCCTCTTCAGTCTGGCGGATATGCGTGGCGTCGGTGTTCAGATGAATCTGCATACCGAGATCGCGCGAGTGCGTAACCAGACGATCGGTACAGTCGGAGTCAAAGGCAGGAAGCACATGCGGCTCGCGCTGGATAACGCGCACCGAGGCGCCTGCTCGAAGCGCCATATGCGCGAACTCCATTGAGATATAGCCCCCACCGATAAATGTGATGGATGCGGGCAGTTCGTCGAGCTCCATGAACGCATCGCTCGTCGTGAGCAGTTCGGCCCCCTCAAACGGCAGCGGGGCCGGGCGCATGCCCGTAGCAAGCAGGATGTGTGTACCGTGCACGGTGTGCTCGCCGACCTGGAGCGTCGACTCGTCTACGAAACGTGCGGTACCGTGGTAGGCGTCGATGCCTGCCTCGCGAAGCGACCGCTCGCGCGCCTCCGAAACGGGTGTGGTAAAGGTGCGCTTGAAGGCCATCAGGTCGGCCCAGTCGACCTGCGGCGCACCGGCAATACCGTATCCTTCGAGCCGGCGTGCCTGGTCGACAACATGCGAGGCGCCGACGAGCACTTTCTTGGGGTCGCAGCCGCGCTGCGCACAGGTACCTCCAAACGGACGGTTGTCAATCTGGGCGACCGACCAGCCCGCGTCGTTGCACCGGCGTGCCGCGACCGACCCGCCGCCTCCCGTTCCTACTACCAGAAGATCATATGACGTTGCCATGAGGCTGCAGTTGTTGTTGGATGAGAAGCGTACGCAGCCTACGTTGGCTCTCCGCATCCACCGTTACACCTGTTGCCTCCGGCTTGAGCATCCTTCTTGAGCATCCTTCAGGACAGCGCCCTCACGAGGGAGCTTTCACGACATCTGGAGGGGTATCGCGGTCATCGGAAGATGCCGCATCTTCGACCTGGGCCGGTCGAGCCGCATTCAAGTCGGGCTCGGGGAGTCCCCACTTCACGATGGCAGCCATAACCAGCACCGAGGCCGCCCCCATGAATGTGTTACTCACGTATCCATACGGACCATACGTGATGCCCGCGATGAAGCTACCAACGCCAAACCCAACCTGTCCGAATCCAATAGCCAGTCCCATCAGAAGTCCACGCCGCTCGTCTTTCACAAGCGCCGTCATAAGCGCTTGCAGCGGACTAATACGAATGCCGACAGCAACCATGGCCAGGAAGAAAAGGAAAGCGGCCATGGCAAAGCCATCAATCAGGTAAGGGGCCACTACGATAGCGGCACTCAGTCCGATGCAGGAGGCAATGACGAGCGGCTTGCGTCCGATCGTATCGGAGACATGGCCGGCTACGGGTGCCGCTACGATGTTAGCCATTCCACCGATAGCGAAAAGCAATGCAATCTGGAAGCCTGAGATACCGATTTCCACCTCCAGCCAGGTAGGTAGAAACGAAGCGAAGAGCCCGATGCCCAGAAACATGAGAAAGTAGGTAGCCACTGCGGCCACGACCTCAGAGCGCCGCACAAGCCGCACATACTTCGTAACCATGCGACGCAGCGTAAGGCGTTTCGGATCAAGATATGCATTTACCGCAGGAAGGAAGTACCAGATGAGCACGGTTGCCACTCCCATCGTGATAGCAAACAGCAGAAAGGGCCACCGGTAACCGTATGACGTGGCCAGAATTTTCCCGATAGGTACGCCAGCGATTTGCCCAAACGCTGTGCCACTCATCACCCACCCGTTGGCCCACCCGCGGCGGTCGTAGGGAAAATAGTCGCCGATGTAGGCGACCGAGCCTCCACTCAGGATACCGCCGCCGATGCCGGCAAGCGTGCGCATCACCAGAAGCAGCGTGAAGTCGGCAGCTACCGTATGGAGCGTAAGCGCCACCGCCATGAGCGCCGAACCAATAATCAGGATACGCCGCCTGCCAATGCGGTCGGATATAGGTCCTGTTACGACGGCTGATATGCCCAACGCAAACGCGTAGGACCCGAGCAGTATTCCCTGCCAGAACTCGTTAACTCCAAGCGTCTGGCTGATCTCGGGAAGGATGGGGATAACGATAACAACCTGGCTGCTGGCTGAAAACATCATCAGCCAGAGCGCAAACAGGATGAAATACGTATTGCCTTTTTTGTCGGCCACGGCACGAGAGGGTCCCCTTCAAGATCGGAGGCTCAACGAATCGGATACACGGGGGTTTCGGCATCCGGTAGGCACGGGCACAGATATGACGGAGTTTCGTTTTCGAACGCTTGCTTTCGTTGTGAATACATCCGGCGTATAGTTTGGCTTCAAACGAACCTGCTCAACCTGTCCAACAAAAAGCAGTCGATATATGCGATGTCTGTTTGTGATCCAGGGCGAAGGACGAGGCCACCTCACCCAGGCCCTCACGCTCTACCATGCGTTGCAGGCGCGGGGGCACCACGTTGTGGAAGCCGTAGTCGGACACAGCAGAGACGCTGACTGGCCTGCGTTTTTTGTGGATGCGATGCCCCCGATCACTCCGCTTCGCAGCCTTACTATCGCAACCGACCCGAAGCACGGCCACGTACGTCCTGTTGCAACACTTGCACGTGGGGCCCGTCGCGTGCTGTGCGACGATCGGTCGCTCGATACGTTGCAGGAGGCCATTGAGCGCACCCGGCCCGACATTGTCGTGAACTTCTTCGAGCCGATGCTGGGAGTACTTGCTGCCAGACGTGGTATCTCTCCCCCGATTGTCGCCGTAGCGCATCAATACATGTTCTTGCATTCTGGCTACCGGTTTCCTCCGGGGCACCGAGGTAAGCGAGTGCTCACCCGCTGGTTTACCCGCCTTACCGCCTGGGGCGCCTCTGCACGCATTGCCCTTTCGCTCTACCCGGCGCCTGACTCTCCTGCTTCGGGTCTTATCGTTGTAGCGCCCCTCGTACGCCCTCTGATACGTCAAAAACCCACGGTACGGCAGCGTAATACTTATCTACAAGTATACCTAATGAACCGCAGCTATGCGAAGCAGATTATGCGCTGGCACAAGGCGCACCCTCAGGTTCCGCTGCGCTGCTTCTGGGCCCGCCCGGGCATCGACAAGCCCGAGCACGTAGACCGCACGCTTACGATTTACCCGCTGAGCAATGATTTTTTCGTCACCTCAATGGCCGGCGCGCGCGGACTCGCATGCACATCTGGGTTTGAGTCGGTGGCCGAGGCGATGTATCTGAATACGCCCGTTCAGGTCGTACCGGTAGCAAATCACTATGAGCAACTGTGCAATGCCTACGATACCGTACGGTCTGGTGCAGGTGTCCGCGCCGACCGGTTCGACTTAAGCAGCCTGCTCAGGCACAGCGAGCATTCATACACGCCCCACAGCACCGCATACCGCGATCGCGTGCAGCACGCGCCCGTGCGCATCGTGCGATGCATGGAGCAGATTGCTGAAGATGGGTAAAGCGATGTGTTTGTGGAGGTAGCCTCGCGCAGGTCTCCGCAAAAATGCTGGAGCCAGGGGCTATGCCCTTTAGAACCTGTTTTGATTTCTTAATTTGGGCACCCCAGGAGTACTTCCTCCCTGCGGTCGGGGCGCTGCGAGCGGCTCCGCTGGGCTGGGGCCGAAGGTCATGCC
>NZ_JARWGJ010000045.1:0-48871 GCF_040409695.1 Longimonas sp. | reverse complement strand
CGCTACGAGCAAGGGGCCCGGCTGCTGGCATCGGTCTTTGAAGAAGACCGACGCTTTACTACAGATCAAGGTGCCGTGGGGTACTGGCTGGGGCATGCACTCTACGAGATGGGAGCCGATCGGGGAGCACTGCGCGTGTGGCACCAGACGATCACGGCGCTGAGTACCGAAGATCCAGAGTGGATTGCCCCGGCGGATGCGCTCATCCGCACCACGTTTGCAACCCGTACCCACACCTACTACGAAGTCGCAACGCAGACATACCTTACCCTGCTTGAACAGGCAGAAAAGAGCGAACAGCTGGAAGGGGGCGTAAGAGAAAAGATACTTCAGCATGTGCTGGAAGCAGCATTCATCCTGCCTGCTCAGATCAAACAGCGCATCGGAATCGACCCCGCCACAGCCCCGAAAGAGACCACCGACCTGACACTGTACACAGAGGCAGGGCAGATCCTGACCGCCTGGTGGCGCACGCAAGACGCCCGTGTGGCAAGTCCTTCCAACGAGCGGCTGATGGAGCATTTAACCCGGGTAGCCCACGCACGCGACGCGTACATGACCGATGGGTATGTTGATGCACGCGGACGGGTCTACATCCGGCTGGGTCCCCCGCCGATCACGCTCGACGTTACCTTTGCTGACAACCCAGATATTCAGCGCGAGATTATCCGGTTCTCAAATACGATCTCCTCGTTCGACTTCTCGCCGGGGCTCTACTGGGAGTATGACAACATCGGCACGGAAGCCCACTTCCTGTTCGTTGAAGAGCGTGAAGGCGTGTACGAACCGGCTACCGTGCTCGATATGATACCCCGCCAGATACGAAGCAACTTTACAGGACAGAGCAGGCGGGCCCGTCAGAACACCTACTCGTTTCTACGAAGCATGGAGGTTGCGCTCCGACAGCTCTCCGTCTACAACCCGCGCTACATGGAGCGCTATGCCGAGGTCGAAAATTATATCGCATATCTTCAGACAGGCGGAGGTGTCAACTTCGAGACGCCTGCCGAGCAGGCAGTACGCGTAAACCAGCAAAGCACAAGAGAAGATCACCGGCTCCAGCGTGTACGTCGAGAATCGGTCGGAGCCAGTCGCTCACGTATCGAAGAGGAACAGGTGCCGATAGAGGTTGAAAAGCGCTGGGCACGCTTCCTGGAGGAGGATGGCCACACACGCACCGAAATGTACTGGAGCGCGCCAACCGATGACCTTGACCCGGTCGATGTAATCGACACTTCGGTACTGGATGTTGACCCGTCTACATTGCCTGCGCGCTCGCGGATCATAACCAGTATGCGCGTTGAGGATCGCGACCACCGCGCCGGGCTGCGGGTCCAGCAAAGCGTTGAGGTGACCTCCGCGAGTGAGACCATCGACGGCTGGCTCATTCCGCAGACCACCGTCATACAGTCCACCACCGATCCGTTTCACGTAGGTGTGCAGTGGGACCAGCGCCTGGGCGCTACAGCTGAAGAGGCCGGCAACTTCTTGCTACGGCAGTCGACGGCCCGCGTAGACACGCTGCGTAGCTTACATGCGGATGCAGATAGGCTGGAGATGAGTGACATTAAGCCCGTGTGGGCAAATGCTGATTCGCTGGCGGCCGGAACCGCATACAGCGACCTGACGCCCTACGCCCGTCGGCAGGTCAGCACGACAACGCCGATAGGACTCTATTTCGAGATCTACCATCTGCAGGCTGATGCCGACGGACAGGCCCGCTATACCGTTGATCTTGAAGTAGACCGTACACAGCCGCGTAGCGGGGTGGCCCGGTGGCTGCGCAGCGATGAATCGCTTCAGACAACCACCACCACGACAAACGAAACTGACCGAGCGCGGGTCGACGAGCTGTTCCTGATTGATATTAGTGCCTGGGAAGACATCGCGGCGCGCGAGGAAGTTACCATCACCGTGCGTGTAACCGACGAAGTGCGGGGCGACACGCGCGAGCGTTCCCTCAGGCTCGATCTGGAAGAGACTCGGTAGTTCGCGTCGGGGTCTTCGGTGCTTTGCAGAAGGCTACGCATCCACCTGTACCGGTGAGCAGGGACTCACAACATGGCGGCGGTTTTCTGGAAACGAGCGCGTTGGTGCATGCATTGTGCACGATACCTGTACTGTAAAGAGTATAAAAGACATTTTCCTAAACCAAATACTGCGTGATGATACGTCTTCTGCATCCGCGCACGTGGCTGCTGCTTGTTGGGATAAGCCTTCTTCTGGGAAGCATGCTCGGCTGCTCTGACGCCGGATCCTCTGAGCCAGGTGAGGAGCGCGCGGAGGCTCAAGAAGAGCCGTCGCTGGCTGTGGCGGCGGTAGATGTTCGCCCGCGCACGCTCACGCAGCGCATCTCAGCGTCGAATCCGGTTGAGGCCATGCGCACCGTCCGCCCGGCCTCGCCCACCACGGGCACAATCCGCCGGGTGCACGTTACCGAAGGCGACCGGGTGCGAGCGGGCGACCTGCTCGCCGAGCTGGACGTGCGTGAGCAGCGAGCCGAGCTGCAGCGGGCCCAGGCGCGCCTGAGCCGCGAACAGGCCGCTTACGAGCGCGTCCGCCAGCTGCGCGAGCGCGATTTTAGCAGTCAGCAGGAATACGAGTCGCAGAAGGCCGAGCGCGACGTTGCGGCCAGCGAGGTTGAGCTCTGGGAGACCCGGGTCGAGATGGGGCAGATTCGTGCCACGACCGACGCGGTTGTAACGGCGCGCCACACCGAACCGGGCGAGGCCGTTTCTTCGAACGACGCGCTCTTTGCGCTGGCCGATGTTTCAACGCTGGTTGTGCGCGTCGGTGTCTCGGAGCGACATATCCCGCGTATGGAGGCCGGGCAGCCGGTGGAACTGCGGCTCGACGCTTATCCCGACGATGTCTTTAGGGGGACGGTGCGCCGCATCTTCCCGCATGCCGACGACGACCGCCGTGTACGTGTAGAGGTCGCCCTTGATGAAGACGCCCGCGAGCGAGCGCGTCCGGGCTTTCTGGCGCGGCTGCAACTAACGGTAGACGAGCGCGCTGGTGTGCATGCTGTACCCTCCGAAGCGCTGCTCGGCTCAGGTAGCGACCCGGCGGTGTTTGTGATTGCCAACGACACCCTGGAGCGCCGCTCCGTAACCCGAGGTGTTGACCGGGGCGGCTGGACGGAGATCCGGGAGGGGCTCCGCGACGGAGAACAGGTCGTGGCATCTAATCCGGCTACCCTACAGCCCGGTACGCGCGTTCGTGTCAGCAACTTGATCGCGCATCCCTCTGACCCGGATGATGCGCCCGGTGCTGTAGACCGCGACGCAACCGCCTCGACTGCTGCCGACGAATAACGCAATCGATTGCCGCTATGGATTCTGATGCTTCGAGCAACGGGACGTCAAGCAACGAGACATCCCCTAACACATCGCCTGAGGCCAACGGGCGCATCGATGCGGGAGAGCGCGGTGGGGTCTCTTCGTGGGCCATCCGTCGGCCCATCGGCACCATCTCGCTTGCAGCGGTGGTGGTCGTGCTGGGGTTCTTCTTTCTGGATCGCCTGCCCATCAACCTGTTGCCCGATATCGTCTATCCGCAGATTCGGGTGACGGTTAACTACCCGGGTACCGCGCCTGAGGTGATGGAGCAGCAGATTACGCGGGTGCTGGAGCGCAATCTGGCAGCCACCGAGAACCTGTCGGATCTCACCAGCCGGGCTTCGGAGGGCCGCACGAACGTGAACCTGTTCTTTGAGCTCGGCACGGACCTTGACTTGGCCCTGCAAGACGCTTCGCGCAACCTGGAGCGCGCACGCACGCAGATGCCGTCCGACATCGATCCGCCACGCATCTACAAGCAAGACCCGACCGATGCGCCGGTCTACGAGGCCGGGTTTAGCTCCGACACGCGCACGCCCCTGCAGGTGCGCGACTGGCTCGACAACGAGCTGGCCCCGCAGATCCTGAGCGTGTCGGGCGTGGGCGCCGCCGAGGTGGCAGGCGGACTCGTACGCGAGATGCAGGTGCTGCTCGATCAGGAGCGTATGGCCTACTACGGCTTCACTGCGTCGCATGTGACCGATGCGATCGCCGCCGAAAACACCGAGCTCGCGGCCGGACAGGTTACGTCGGAGACCTTCGACGTGATGGCGAAGACCGACGGACGCTTTGAGTCAGCTGAAGACATCGCTGCGATCCTGCTCACCATTCCGGGGACATCCGACCGCATCCCCCTGAGCGAGATCGCCGAGGTCGAAGACACCCACCAGGAGCAGCGCCTCTTTGTGCGCCTCAACGGCACGCCTGCCACACGGCTCTCCGTCATGAAACTGCCGGATGCGAACACGGCGGCGGTGGTTGAGGAGGTGCGCAGCGAACTGGAGCGCCTCGAACAGAGCGGGTTCATCCCCGACGACATCCAGTTTGAGGCCACGACCGATCAGGCGTTCTTTGTGCGCAGCTCGCTGAACGCCGTAAGCACTGCTGCGCTACTTGGGGGCGTGCTCGCAATGCTTGTTGTGCTGCTCTTCCTGGGCAGCCTGAGAAAGAGCTTCGTGATTGGCCTCTCCATCCCCATCGCCATCCTCGCTACCTTTGCCATGATGGGCGTTGGAGGGCTTACGCTCAACGTAATGAGCCTGGGCGGGCTGGCCCTCGGCGTGGGGCTCCTGCTCGACAACTCCATCGTGATGCTCGAAAACATCTCGCGCCACCGCGAGGAGCTCAAGAAGGGGGATGCGGACGCTGCGCACGAGGGCGCCCGCGAGGTTGCATCGGCGGTTGTTGCTTCTACCATGACCAACCTGGCGGCTGTGGTGCCGTTTCTACTCATCACCGGACTCACCGCGCTGATCTTTGAGGAGCTCGTGCTCACGATCTCGTTCGCGATCGTTGCCTCGCTGGGTGCAGCGCTTACGCTGGTGCCGATGGGGGCGGCGCTGCTGGCCTCGGTGCGGTTCGAGAGCGGACTCGACAAGTCGGCTTTCTACCAGGGGTTTAACCGGTGGATACGGCACCTGACGGGCCAGTATAAGTCGTTGTTGCGCGGGGTGCTGCGGTATCGGTGGTTGGCGGTGGGCACCGGTGTAGCGCTGCTGGCTGGCACGTACGTACTGACTGCGGAGCTGGGCAACGAGTTTCTTCCGCCGGTGGATGATGGAAGCGTAGGCGCATATGTGCGTCTGCCACCGGGCACGACGCCCGAGGTGCTGAACGAGGCCTCGCGCGAGGTTGAAGCTGCGCTTGAAGACATGCCGCACGTCGAAAACATGTTTGCACTTATCGGCGGGCACCTGTCGGGGGGCGTCATCTCTGAGCGCCCCGGCACCGCGCGCTGGACCATCCAGCTGACGTCCGCTTCTGAGCGCGACATGCCAGCCACCGAGTGGGTACGGCAGGCCGAAGAGCGTCTGAGCCGGCTCGACCTGCCGGGGGGGCGTGCCTCAGCCTCGCCGCCAAGCCTGCCAGGCATCCGCACCTCTATGGCTGGCGCCGATGTATCCGTCGCTGTCGTAGGCGATGACCCGGCACAGCTCGACGAGATCGGACGCGATATCATGGAGCGCGCTGCCAACATTGAAGGCCTCACCAACTTTGAGCTGGCACGCGACGATCGGAGTCCATTACTCTCTGCACAGGTCGACCGTGAGCGAGCCGCTTCGCTTGGCCTGAACGTGTCGGAGGTCGGGCAGACGCTTCGCACGGCGGTAGACGGCACGGTACCCACACGCTTTAGCACCGGATCGGCCGAGTATGACATCCGCGTTAAGCTACCGCGCAGCCACAGCACCACGCCCGACGAGCTCGGCAACCTGCTCATCTTTCGGGAAGACGCCTCGCCCGTGCCGCTGAGCGAAGTGGCCTCGTTCACCCTGGGCGAAGGCCCGGCCCACATCACCCGGGAAAATCAGGCGCGCGTGTCACGCGTCAACGGCGATGTAAACCGCGGGGTAACCGACGTACGCACCGTCAATGAAGAGCTGCGGCAGAACCTCTCCGACCTGGAGCTCCCCGAAGGATATAGCCTGATCTTCGGTGGGGAAGAGGAGGCCATCGAGGAAACGAACCGCACGCTCATGCTGGTTACGCTGCTGGCGCTCTTTCTTGTGTTTGTCGTGATGGCCGTGCAGTACGAGCGGGTCGCGAATCCGCTTGTGATCCTCACGGCGGTACCCCTCGCGCTGATCGGTGTAGGAGGCATGCTCTACCTTACGAGCACCCCGCTCAGCGCCCCGGTCCTGCTCGGAGTCATCTTACTGGTTGGTATTGTTGTGAACAACGCGATTCTGCTCGTCGAGTATATCGAGATCGGACGCAGCGAGCAGTCGCTGGATATGGTGGATGCTGTGGTCGAAGCAGGCGGTATTCGCTTCCGTCCGATTCTGATGACGACGCTCACAACGGTCTGCGGTATGCTCCCCCTGGCGATCGGAATCGGGGCCGGAGCTGAGTTGATGCAGCCCCTGGCGCTCGCCGTGGTGGGCGGGCTGCTGGTCGCGATGGCGCTTACGCTCTTTATCGTACCGTGTCTCTACTGCATCATCATCGGATGGGCCGAGCGGATACAGACTTGGCTGGTTGGAACCCCGGCACCTTCAGCCGGCGACGGGCGATCTGTTGGACCCGTACCTACGCCCGCTGCTCCCGAAGAAGAAAAGACATGAGGCAGATGCGCTGAAGCAGGCGACGCGGGGCTTGTGCCCAGCTGCACGGCGCTTACAGCACATACTCAAACAACGCAAGCAGCACAGCGATGAATCCGGCAACGGCGAACATCCACTGCAAGGTCTGGCGGCGCATCTTCTCCATCTCAAGACGCAGTTCCCCGATCTTTGTATCGAGATGCCCTTCGGATGCCTGGATCTTGGCTTCGAGCTGTTCTTCGGATGCCTGGATCTTGGCTTCGAGCCGTTCTTCGGATGTCTGGATCTTTGCTTCGAGCCGTTCTCCGGATGCCTGGATCTTTGCTTCGAGCCGTTCTCCGGATGCCTGGATCTTTGCTTCGAGCCGTTCTCCGGATGTCTGGATCTTCGCTTCGAGCTGTTCTTCGGATGTCTGGATCTTCGCTTCGAGCTGTTCTTCGGATGTCTGGATCTTTGCTTCCAGCTCTTCCTGCAGCGCGTCAATTTGATTGGCCAGGCGATGCTCAGCGGAGACAATGCGGTCGGTATTTGCTTCTATCTTGGCAAGAAGCCGCTCCTCAACCGCTTCCATCTGGAGTGAGAGCTCACGCCGTGCGGCCTCAATGTCACTGGCCGTGGCACCACGCTCCTCGGATTGAGCGATGAGCTCCACGATGCCTTCCGCTTGCCGCTCATCCAGGCCGTACTCTTCAACCAGACGGCGTTTCGATTTAAGGGTGTCGATCGGCATAGTGCAGAGGGAGGATGTTGAGCATCATATCATTACAAACGCTCGTTTCCGCACAGAGGTTCACCTTAGCCCTTGCGTCCGGTTTGCGTGCCGAAAGCCCTTCTGAAGGGGGCTTGCGATTCCTAATGAGGGCGACCTGTAACGATAGATAGCGCCCTTACACGCATAATTCCGCATGCTTGTCTCTCATCGCTCCTGCTGTACTATGTGCCGACTGTACGGGCTGCACGCCTCGCATCCGACGGCTGCGACGTGCGAACTGCTGGATGCGCAAAACGCGCTCATCGACCAGAGCCAACAAGATGCGCGCGGACTCGCTAATCCACATGGATGGGGGATGGCCCGGGTGCACAACGGTACGGCTGCGTGCTACCGGCAGGTTGGACCTGCATGGGAAAGCGCAGATTATCGGAGCGAGGCGCTTTCCCTACGGGGCACAACGCTGATGGCCCATGTGCGTCGGGCTACGGTCGGAACGCCTGCCCCAGAAAATACGCATCCGTTCCGGCATGGCGATACGCTGCTGATCCACAACGGACATATCCCTGCGTTTGAGCAGGTGCGTCCGCGGCTGAGAGAGCGGCTGAGCGCAGATCGCTGTGCTGCCATTCAGGGCGGTACCGACAGCGAACATGTGCTGGCGTTGCTTCTACAGTTGCGCAACGAAGCGCCCGAGGCTTCGTCCATTGAGGTCACGCGCCGGGCTGTGCTGCATGTGCAGCGGTGGTGCCGTGAAGTCGAGGCTTCTGTATACGCAGGCGTGTCGGAGCGGTCGTTTGCCGACCTGGAGTCGGTGCCCGACGATGTACTGCATGGCACGCTCGCACTCAACCTTCTCTGGAACGACGGCTCCGTCTTGGCTGGATCGCGCCTCAACCGCACGCTCTGGCGTGTGGGGCGCGACGCACCGCATCGGTGTCCCATATGCAACACCACACACACCAGCGCCGCCCCGCACGGGTATCGTGCCACTGTGCTCGCGTCCGAGCGTATCACCGACGAAGACTGGCGAGCTGTGCCTAACGGGGTGGTCTTTCAGTCAGTCATGCACGGGGATGCAACCGGTCGATTTCGCTACGAGCCTCTGCGTCTGGCATGAAACGCCTCTGGGTAGTACCCTCCTGTGTTGCCCAGCACCGCCTCGAATCCCTTTTACATACACACAGCACACCTACCACGCTATGACACTTAATAAAACCCAGCAGGCTCTCTGCGACGATAGTCCATTCGACTACAGCACACTGCGGGCACTCTTTCTAAACTGCACGCTCAAACCTTCTCCCGCGTCCTCGCACACGCGGCGCCTGATCGATGTGTCGGCGGAGATCATGCGCGAAAACGACGTGGCGGTGGATATCGTGCGTCCGGTTGATCTTGACCTGGCGCCGGGGGTCTACAAAGACATGAAGGAGCACGGTGCGGCGGTCGATGACTGGCCCGCGCTCTACGCAAAGGTGCAAGCGGCAGACATCCTGGTGCTGGGGTCGCCCATCTGGCTGGGCGAAAAGTCATCGGTCTGCCAGCAGGTGATTGAGCGGCTGTATGCTACCTCATCTGAGCTCAACAGCCGGGGCCAGTATGCCTACTACGACCGTGTGGGTGGATGTCTCATCACAGGCAACGAGGATGGCATCAAGCATTGTTCGATGGGCATTCTGTACGCGCTTCAGCATCTGGGATACGTGATTCCGCCACAGGCCGATGCCGGATGGATCGGTGAAGCCGGGCCCGGACTCAGCTACGGGGACGCGCGCGACGACGGCACGCGCGCTGGTGAGGACAACGACTTCACGCAGCGCAACACCACGTTCATGACGTGGAATCTGATGCACATGGCTCACATGATCAAGGAAGCCGGTGGCATTCCGGCTCACGGTAATCAGCGCTCGGAGTGGGAGGCCGGGTGCCGATTCGACCACCCCAACCCCGAACACCGGTAGCTGTATACGTGCGCATTGCGTGCGAGTGTGGAATGCCTCCTTTTTACTTCTATACATCCCGCTCCTCTGAGGGGCATTCCATGAGTACAGCCTGTACGTTCTACGCCACCTTGCGCCCTGAAAAGGCGAGATAGGACGGGTGGGGAACGCTCGCTCCTCAGACCCTTCAGGGGGACATCACTGGTGGTGCGCTGTAGACCGTCCACAAAAGGAGCCGAATGAATAGCAGAAATGATGTTCAGATCTTCACCAAAGCGTCGTGTCGGGCGTTCTGTCATAGTCGAAGGCAGTGCCTATTATAAAATGCGCTATATGGCGCACGTCTTCGCCCCACCTACAGTCCGCCAATTATGTTTAGCCTGCCAATCACCGATCCGGTTCTTGTTTTTGCTACGGTGATGCTCATCGTGCTTCTGGCCCCGATTCTGTTTCGGCGGCTGGGGCTCCCCGGTATTGTGGGGCTTATCGTTGCAGGAGCCGTCGTCGGGCCCAACGCCATCGGTCTGCTGGAGCGGGGAGACACGTTCGAGCTACTGGGCACGGTTGGCCTGCTCTACCTCATGTTCACGGCAGGGCTGTCGATGGACCTGAACCAGTTTGCGCAGCAGAAGTCGCGTAGCTTTGTGTTCGGGCTTATCTCATTTCTGATGCCACAGCTTCTGGCGCTGGGTATTGGTACGATGCTGCTCGGGTGGGACGTCATGACGGCTCTGCTGGTAGGGGCAGTGGTGGGCTCGCATACGCTTCTGGCGTATCCCATTGCGGAGCGACTGGGCATCACGAAGAACCCGGCTGTGACCATGACCATGGGGGGCACCATGGTAACCGATCTTGTGTCGCTTCTCATACTTGCTATTGTGTCGGCTCTGGTTTCGGGCGAAAGTGGCGTGTTGTTTTGGACACAGTTTGCAACGCTGGTAGTGGCCTATGGACTCGTCATCTTCTTCGTGCTTCCGCGCATAGGACGATGGTTCTTCCAGGGCTCTGATCGCCAGGCCGACATGGAGTTCATCTTTCTGCTGGCAATCGTATTCGTTGCGGCCTACGCTGCCGAGCTGGTCTACCTGGCTCCCATTATCGGGGCGTTCATGACGGGTATCGCCCTCAACCGTCTGGTGCCCGAGCGCAGCGCGCTCATGCTGCGTATCAAGTTCGTGGGGGATGCGTTGTTTATCCCCTTCTTCCTGATCTCGGTCGGTATGCTGGTGGATGCGGCGGTGCTTGTGCAGGGACTCGACGTGTGGATTATGGCGATTGTGCTTACCTTTATGGTGTGGGCAGGTAAGTTTCTTGCTGCACAGGGTGTGCAATGGATCTACGGCTACTCGAGCACGGAGCGTTGGGTGATCTTCGGACTGTCAACACCGCAAGCCGCTGCAACACTGGCGGTTACGCTCATCGGATTCGAGATCGGACTTTTTGATGAGGCGCTGGTCAACGCAGTCATCCTGCTTATCGTTGCGACCAGTGTGCTCGGTCCATCGCTTGTCGAAAAGTACGGACGCGAGCTTGCTCTGCAGGCTGAACGCGAAGCCTATTCCCCGTCGGAGGTGCCCCAGCGCATCATGGTGCCGCTGTCAAATCCGGAGTCGGCCGATGATCTAATGGATGTGGCCGTTCTGCTGCGTTCGGGGACCTCCGATGAGCCCATCTATCCGACTACTGTAGTGCGAGATGGGCCCAACGTAGAGGAAGGGGTAGCCCGGGGCGAGTCGATTCTGAGCAAGGCCGTCATTCAAGCAGCGGCTGCCGAGGTGCCGGTTGTGCCGAGTACACGGGTCGACTACAACGTGGTTGATGGTATGGTGCGCGCCATCAAAGAGGAGCGAATCTCCACGGTCGTTATCGGATGGCAGGGCACAAGCTCGGCACGCGAGTACATCTTTGGAAGCATTCTCGACCAGTTGCTGGAGCGCACTCGTCAGATGGTTATTGTGAGCCGCTTCAAGCAGCCGATGAACACCCACACGCGCATGGTGCTGGCCGTGCCGCCCTACGCCGACCGCGAATCGGGCTTTGGGGATGCCATGCGCGCCCTCAAGGTGCTCTGCAATCAGGCCGGACTTGAACTGGTGGTGGTTGCTGCCGAAGCGTCAATGCGTCCGCTCGCAAAGCGCATCGATGCGACTAAACCCTCGCTGCCCTGGTCATCGGTCTCCATCGACCGCTGGGCGCAACTGGTCTCAAAACTGGATGAGATCGTAGAGCCAGAAGACCTGCTGGTCCTTATGAACGAGCGTGAGGGGTCGATCGCCTGGCGGCCGGGGCTCGACCGACTGCCAGGGGTCATCGCGCAGCGATTCGAAGAGCATACGTTTCTGACAGCCTACATGTCTGAAGAAGCCTTCCGGCCCGGACAGTCCGGACGTCTCGAACGGGTCGACCCGGCTGTGCTTGCAGAGGCCGTGCGTCCCGAGTGCGTCGTAATGGGCGTGCAGCAAGAGACGACGCCCGACGTGCTGCGCCACATCATGCGCTGCGCATTGGGCAATCAGCCCGACACTATTGAGGCGGTGCTTCCCAAGCTGCTCGACGCGGATGGCTACGCGCCTGAGCTGCGCCCCGGTGTGGTGCTGTATGCGGCGCACACGCGCCACGTCGAGACGACCTCGCTGCTGGTGGGCATCAGCGCAGACGGTGTATCGCCAAAGCAGACCAGCCAGCCGGCTCACATCGTGCTCGTGCTGCTCGTACCCCGTACGGTGCCGACCGATGCGTACCTGCAGCGCCTGGCTGCAGCAGCGGAGCTCATTCAGACCGAAGAGGTCGTTGAGGCGCTACGCACCGCTGAAACGTCCAAAGGCGCCCGCAAGCTGCTGCTGGAGCATACCCGAACCGTGCCCGTGGAGGGCTAAGGAGACGCAATACATGTCGTGTAAGGCTGCTGCGGGTTCTTAACACACAGCGCGTTTACCTGTGAGCCTATCGTACGTGCTGCACCGCCAGCACATCGGCCAGTACGCCGCCAGCGGTTACGGCCGGGCCGGCGCCCGGTCCTTTTATAGTGAGGGGCGATTCGTTGTAGCGGGATGTGGTTATGTGGAACAGGTTGTCCTGGCCATCCAGACGCCCGAATTCGGCATCCGAAGGCACGGCCTCTACGCCCACGCGGATGCCGGAGCCAGGAACCCATTCGCCGACGTACTGGAGCACCGCGTCACGAGTGGCTGCCTCTGCGACCCGCTCCTGCCACTGCTCGTTCACTGTGCCGAGGTGCCTGCGAAACGCCAGAAGGGGAAGGTCACGGAGGTTGTCGGGTACGAGCGACTCCACCTCCACGTCATCACGCTCAATAGAGGCACCCGCCGTGCGTGCCAGAATCATAAACTTGCGGGCGACATCTTCCCCAGACAGGTCGTCGCGCACATCCGGTTCGGCGTATCCTTTTTGGATAGCGGCCTCCACCGCCTCGCTGAAGGAGTCGCCCTTGCGCATCCGGCTGAACACAAACGTGAGGGTGCCCGACACCACACCGCGAATGGTCTGGATGCGGTCGCCGGTGGCACGCAGATCGCGCACCGTGCGCACCACGGGCAGTCCGGCACCTACGGTGGTCTCGTAGCGATACTGCACGTTCTGCTGGGTGGCCGTTCTATGAAGCCGGTCGAAGGTGTCCTGAGAGCGGGTGTTAGCCAGCTTGCTGGGCGTCACAACATGGATGCCCGCCTCCAGCAACGTTGTGTAGTGGTTGGCCACATCCGGATGGCCGGTGGCGTCCACGAACACGAGTGGACGCGGGGCATGCTCAATGAGGCGCTCCAGCACAGCGGGCCAGTGCAGCGTGCTGCCGTGTTCAAGGTGATGCTCGACCGCACTTGGCGTAGGATGAGGGGGCGTCCAGGCGGCGTGGGTGGAGGTGCAGGCGCCGATGAGGCGGGGACGCTGTGCATCCCCTTGTAATTCGGTAAGCTGATAGAGCAATGCCGTGCCTACCGATCCGACGCCTGCAAGGTAGAGGGAAAGTGGTTTGGTAGCGCGTTGGGCAGGTCGTGCTGGGGATGGGGCGGTGCGTGATATTGGCATAGAGAGACGAAAGTAGTGAGGCAAACGAAAGTTAGCGGGCTAAAGCGGAAGCGTGCGTGTCCTGCCACTGGGTAATCATCGCGTTCAGATCTTCCAGCTCAATGAGGAACGCGTCGTGTCCGTGCGGAGACGATAGCACCTGCAGTTCAGCGTTTGGCAGATGCGCGGCCAACTCCTCCTGCTCGGCAAGCGGATACAGCACATCCGAGTCGATGCCGATGACCAGGGCGGGCTGCTCGATGCGGGTTAGCGCATCGGGGTAGGCGCCACGATCCCGCGACACATCGTGCGCATCCATCTGCTGGGTGAGGTGCACGTAGCAGTTGGCATCGAACCGATCTACGAGCTTGTCGCCCTGGTAGCGCAGATAGCTTTCCACCGCAAAGGGTGGGTTGGTCGTGCCGTTCTCCGACTGACGCGTGCGTCCAAATCGCTCCTGAAATGAGGCATGCGAGCGATACGACACCATCGCCATGGTTCGTGCTGCAGCGAGTCCGCTGCGTGGCGGGTCGTTCGGGTCGTACGCGCCGCCGTTCCACTTCGGATCGGCGTAGATAGCCTGGCGCTGGGCCTCGCTCCACCCGATCTGCCACGGCGTGTGGCGACCGCCCACCGCAATGGGCACGATACGCTTTACCAGCGGATCACCCGCTTTGGTGCGTTCAAAAGCCCACTCAAGCACATGCATACCGCCCATCGACCCGCCGATGGCATAGCGCACGCGCTGCACGCCCAGGTGCTTGAGCAGGTGACGATGCAGGGCTACGGTATCGCGTGGGGTGAGCGCTGGAAAGTCGGCGCCGTAAGGATTACCGGTTTCCGGGTCGGGAGTCACTGGCGACACCGAGCCGTAGGGCGAGCCGGGCACATTCGCACAGAGAATAAAGTCGCGCTCCGGGTCGAGGGCCCGCCCGGCGCCCAGCAGGGGCCCCCACCAGTCGTCGACGTTCGTATCTCCCGTGAGTGCGTGGCAGACGATCACAGCATTGGTGCCCGAGGCGTTGAGGCGCCCCCAGGTCCGGTAGGCAATGGGCACATCGTGGAGTGTGGTGCCTGCTTCGGTGGTAAAGGTCGGGTGGATGTACGTAGAAGGCATGGCACTGGCTGGATTAGAACCACCCACGGCAGCGGAGCGCCCCCCGAAGAGACCACTCCGCTGCGTGCGTGAAGTAGAGAGGGCGCGATTACGCGGCGACCGGTAGCTTCGCCAGGGCCTGCGCAAAGTCGGCGGTGATGTCGTCGATATGCTCAATGCCGACGGACACGCGCACCAGGTCGGGCTCCACACCCGAGGCTTTCTGCTCTTCTTCGGTGAGCTGCTGGTGCGTGGTAGAGGCCGGGTGGATGACGAGCGTTTTGGCATCGCCCACGTTGGCGAGGTGGCTGGCCAGTTCGACGTTTTCGACGAACGCCTGTCCGGCTTCGGCGCCTCCTTTCACGCCAAAGCTGAGCACGGCCCCGTATCCATTCTGCAGATAGCGGTTGGCGCGCTCGTGATACGGATGGTCTTCGAGTCCGGGATAGCTGACCCAGTCAACGGCGTCGTGATCCTGGAGCCAGCGGGCGAGCGCGAGAGCATTGTCGGCGCTGCGCTGCACGCGAAGCGAGAGGGTTTCGAGGCCTTGCAGCAACAGGAACGACCCAAACGGATTCTGGGCCGGACCGAAGTCGCGGAGGCCTTCTACCCGAGCACGAATGGCAAATGCTACGTTGGCGCCGAGCACGCCATCGGGACCGAACGTCTCCCAGAACTTGAGTCCGTGGTAGTTCGGGTTCGGTTCGGTGAATTCAGGGAACCGTCCGTTATTCCACGGAAAGGTGCCCGCATCCACAATGACGCCGCCAATGGTCGTGCCATGCCCACCAATCCACTTGGTAGCGCTCTCGGTGACGATGTCGGCGCCATGGTCGATGGGGCGGCACAGGTAGCCGGCTGCGCCAAAGGTGTTGTCGACAACGAGCGGTACGCCGTGGTCGTGGGCAATGTCGGCGATGCGTTCAAAGTCGGGGATGTTGAAGCGCGGGTTGCCAATGGCTTCGAGGTAAACAGCCTTCGTGTTCTCGTCAATCAGCGACGCGATGGAGTCGGGATCATCGCCATCGGCAAAGCGGCCTTCGATGCCCAGACGGGGCAGCGCATTTTTAAGCTGATTGTATGTGCCGCCGTACAGGTAGCTGGTGGCCACGATGTTGTCGCCTGCTTTAGCCAGCGCGTTAAACGTGAGAAACTGTGCTGACTGTCCGCTCGCAGTAGCCACCGCTGCAACGCCGCCTTCGAGGGCAGCCACGCGCTTCTCGAACACATCATTTGTGGGGTTCATGATGCGCGTGTAGATGTTGCCGAACTCCTTCAGCGCAAAGAGATCGGCGCCGTGCTCGGCATCGTCGAAGGTGTACGACGTGCTGGCGTAGATAGGAACAGCGCGGGCGTTGGTCGCCGGGTCGGGCTCCTGCCCGGCGTGCAGCTGTAGCGTTTCGAAGCGCGGTGTGCGCTCGGAAGAGGGTTCGGGCGAGGACGCGGCGGTTGAATGTCCGTTTGTGCTCATGGCTCTGGGGGTTGGAATCGAGAAAATCGAGAGCCATCCAGAAGACCAGAGCGAGCGGGGCGGAGCGCGGAGTCCGGATTCGAGATCTGCCAGTGCGGCGGGACATGAAAAATCCCCAACCGCAAGGAGCAGATGGGGAATCAGCGTCAAAGCTGCGATATGCAGACAGATGACGCAATCCACTCATCTTTCCTCGCGTAATGCGAGGCAGGAGGTAGCACCTTTCCACAGCCGAGGCTATGGCGGTTGCCAGGGTTTCGCAGGGCCTACTCCCTCCACCCTTCTGGATGAATGTGCTAACAACAACAGTATGTCATAGTACCATCAAGTTTAAAGAGCAAACAGAAGGAAAGTCAAGTATCTTGATGTGAAGAAGTAGATACGAAGAGAGTGGGGTTGCACTCATGACTTTTTTCGGCTCAGAACGGGTAGGCGTACAGGGCCTTTGGGGGAAAGCGCTACACAAGATAGTGAAGCATCGGTCAACAGCTCCGATCCGGTGGCATGTGGCGGAACCGTGCGGCGAAGAAGGCTTAATGTATCCCTGCAAAAACACTGCCCCGTGGCTCAATTGGCAGAGCATCTGGTTCTGGTCCAGAGGGTTGATGGTTCGAGTCCATCCGGGGCAGCACTCTTTTCTCACCTCTCTCTATCGAATCTGCTACGCAGTCGAGTCGTGGCTTTCGCTCTGTGGGTTTCAAGCTGCAGCTTGTTTTTGCCCGTGAGGTCTCTCTCAGGTTCCCCCGTCTGCCTGACTCCTACGCATAGGCCGGAAAACCTGTACGCCGTAGTCCCGGCCCTGCTGGACGTTGATCTTTGTGGACACAGACGGATGTAGTTCAGAATGAAGGCCCGAGTGCTATGCGAGCTACATACGGACCTGCAGCCGCCGATGTCATGATGGCCATGCGCATGGGACCGATGAAGGTGTCGGCCCCAAGAATAAGTCCACCTCCGTGATCAAACGCAGCAGGGTCTGCGACGAACGTCCATATATCGGGAGTGCGGGCAGCGTTCCACTGGGCTTTTACGTACGCATCATCCCGGACCTGGACTTGCAGGGCGGCCCCGATTCGTTGTAGATGAGGGCTGCTCTTCTGTTGCACCTGATAGCCAAGCAGCCGTTCGTCAGAGCCTGTTTGGGTTTTGGTTTGATGGCGAGAGCGAGCGCCGCTGTGGCGAAAATTGGACCATGATAGAGGTTCGTAGCCGGGGTTACGGGCCGATATCGAGGACAATTTGCAGCCCAGCGGAGCCGCTCGCAGCCCAAATTAAGAAATCAAAACAGGCTCTCATAGTACCGCTGTTCAAGAAGCCGCTGGCGCCGTGGTGGCGTGTCGCTGAATGCCTCAAGCCAGTTCCGCTCACGCGCTATCTCTTCTGACTGGCGAGAAGAATATCCAGTTGCGTACAGTCCGCCGATAACGGCCCCCATGCTCGTGCCTGCTACCACGTCTGCTGAAACGCCGGCGGTTTCAAGCGCCTTCAGCACGCCGATGTGTGCGAATCCCTTTGCACCGCCCCCGCTCAGCGCAATGCCAATGGTCACGTCTTCATGTTCGGGATGCGGAAATAGCAGCGGGGCGGGCTGACTGTGGACCTGAGGAGAAAAATGACCATCAGCAGGCCAGCAAGCAAGGCGGATAGCTGGCCAATGTGCTGACATGCGGTGCGGTGCGCATCCACCATAGTAAAGCAGGGCGTAAAAAACATGAGCAAGAACATCAGCAGCCACACAGAAGCGGCTTCCCTGCATCATACAAAGAAGCCGCCTGATTGTACAGCTGCTATCATGTAGCCGCTGTTGTAGAGCCGCTGGGGTATCGCGATGCCGCCCTGCTCGCTAAAAGGTCGTCTTTACACCGACGAGGAAGGTGCGGGGCATGCCAGGGCGCACACCAGCCGGACGCCGGGCGACGGCGTACTCGTTGTCGGTGAGGTTGCGTAGGCTCCCGAACAGACGGGTGTTTGCGGAGATGGCATACTCGGCAGAGAAATCCATCACAAAGAAGCTGTCGATTCGCTCATTCGGAGCGGGGGTGCCAGCGCCTGCTACAGTGCGAACTTCGTCTACAAAGCGTCCGGTAAGGCGCATACTGAGTCCATGAAGTCCGTCAACGCCTATGTTAGCGGCGAGCTGATTGTCGGGGAGATACGGAAGTTTGAACCCTTCCTCAACTTCGCCCCAGGCTCCGAAATCGCTATCGAAGGTCGTCTGGAATTCTGCGTTGTTGTACGTGTACGTCAGTTCCAGTGGAATAGAGAACGACGTGTTCAGGGGCAGTCCGAGGTTGTACCCGCCAGTGAACTCAACCCCGAAGACACGGGCATCGCCTCCGTTAAAGGTGTCGCCCGAAGGGTCGCCGCCGATGGCTGCAAGATCGCGTCCGAGCAGGTTTGAGTAGTCGTTGTAGAAGCCAACGACCTCAGCACGGAGCCCCTGTGCTTCGTAGCGCGTTCCCAGCTCGTAGTTGACGCTGTTTTCAGACTGTGCGCCGGGGTTGGATCCGGGCACGGCAAATCCGCGGTGCACACCAGCGAACAGTCTCCAGGCGGGATTTACGTCATAGTCGACGCCGATGCCCGGAATCCAGACCGTGCCGGAATTCTGGCGCGTGCCGGTAGGCGGAGCTGTGCGGGCACGCCCTTCCTCCGTGTCGGTAGCCCACTCAGTACGGTTCAGTTCGAAGTCTTCGACACGGAGTCCGGGGGTAACCGTGAAGGGGCCGCGTTCCAGCGTATACTGTACGTATCCGGCCAAGGCGGTTGCATCCTGAACGCGATTGCTTTCCTCGCCGGGTATGCCCTCGCGCTGCAGTTCCATGACGCCGCGCGCCCCCATGCGGTAGTCATCCTCCCACTGGAAGCGGTCGATCTCGTCCTGGTGGTAGCGGCCGCCCACTTCAACTTCATGCGCGAAGCTGCCGGTTTCGAACTGCAGCCCAATAGCCGTCTGAATCCCTTGTGAGTAGTACTCGCGATTGTTGTTTTTAACGAGCAAGCTGCCGCCGGTCTGGTCTCCTCGTGTAAGGGCAAGTTCATCGGCATATGTGTCGGGGTCGGCGAGAATGCTGCTGATGCCAACGCCATTCACCGAATCCAGCTTATACCAGTTGCGCTGAAAATCGATGCGGTACAGCGTTGTCGTGATATCAAGGTTGGCGGTTGGCTGAATGACATGTTGGGCCTGCAGGCGGCTATGCTCCGTATTCATGACGTCATTCTGTGACCCGGCGTACCGGGAGAACGGAGACCGGTTAAAGTCGTCCTGCGTCAGTCCGAGGTAGGTCTCGTTCGAGGTCTCGGTAGTGCGCGATGCCGTGAGGGTAAGCGACTGCGGGAGGCGTGCGTCGGGGCTTGTGTTGACGCGTGCCTTGGCGAGGTAGTCCTGCTTGTCAAAGCCGGTGCTGTAGTCGAGTCCAGCGTTGGCATTGGCAAACCCGTCGATGGACTTGAAGCCGTCGGCCCGTGATTGAAAGGTTTCGACCAGGTAGCCGAAGTTTTCGAACGAGTCGCCTACGTGCGCATGGAGCTGGCGCTCCTGGTCGCTGCCGGCGAGCGCATTGACGCGGCCTCCAAACTCATCAGGGATGGGCGTTGAAAGAAAGTTGAGGGCGCCTCCGGTTGTAAAGGGACCTGTTTTGATCTGACTCGACCCTTTACGGATCTCCACCGCGTGGGCGCGGCCCATCGTGGGAAAGTAGTAGGCGGCGGGGGCTGAGTAGGGCGCAGGAGCGGCCAGCACGCCGTCTTCCATCACAGTGATTTTGCTGCTGCGCTCGGCACCGGTGCCACGCATCCCGATGTTAGGCCGCAGTCCGTAGCCCTCCTCATCGACGGTATAGACTCCGGGCACGCCGTCGAGCAGGCGGTGGATGTCGGTGTATTCGTGTACGCCAAGCTCTTGCGGGCCGATGTACTGAGCCGATCCGGGAATGCCATCGAGGTTGCGAAGGCCGCCGGTGAGCGAGGCGCGTCGCACGAGCACCTCAGAGAGCGTAACATCCGAAGGCACGAGTGTAATGGAGAGTGATTCCGTGTCGCCGCTGGCTACGGCTACGGTTTCGGTAGCGCGTTCGAATCCTACCGAGGATACTTCGATCTGATACGTGCCAGGCGTCAGCGAGAGCGTGAATGCGCCCTCCGCATCGGTGGCAGTTCCTGCAGATGTGCCGTCATCGGATGTGGGCTCGGCAATGACGTTAGCCCCAGGAAGCGGCGTGCCGTCTTCCTCTTGCACGGTTCCGCTCAGGGTTGCTGTGTCAGCGCTCTGTCCATACGCGGGAAACGCCTCGGTGCCAACCCCAGCCCATCCGATCACCAGTGCTATGGCGACAACGAGACGTTTCCACGCGTAACTCTGTCTGTCCGTACTCATAAATTAGATGCTTATCAAAAAACGTAGTGGTAAAAGAGCGAGCAATTCGTCTTGCGTTTCCGTTGATTGGAACGCAGAACCCGTCGTTTATCAGCGATTCGACTCCAACATAAGCCTTAATTTAGACTGAGTCTACATAGAGATAGGTAAAAAATGTGAAGGGTGTGGCAAGAACGTGTGTAATGCGTTACCGCGGAAATGGGTGTGCATTGAACACGTTGAATGCCATACACGCTGTACCGCAACTCACAAAGCTTCTGATACGACGACACGATTTGACCTATGACTATTGCTCCTGTAACGAGCGCCGACGATTTTGAGCAAGTGCGCGCTATTCGAACGGAGGTATTTATTGAAGAACAAGAGTGTCCGCCCGAAGAGGAGTGGGATGGCCACGACGATACGGCGCGGCACGTGCTTGCACGGCTGGAGGATGGTACACCCGTTGGCACGGCGCGCTGGCGCACGGTGCCACATGACGAGGGGTTAGCGGCCAAGCTTGAGCGCTTTGCTGTACGGGCCCCGCATCGTGGCGAGGGCATTGGTACGCTCCTCGTACAGTACGTTATGGAGGATGCGCGGCAAGCCGGATTTGAAACGCAGAAATTGCATGCGCAGGCTCGCCTTGAAACGTACTATGCCCGCTTCGGCTTTGTCTCGACAGGCGAGCGCTTCACCGAAGCGGGCATACCACATGTAGCGATGGTCCGGACCGGTACGTCTTCTTCCGCTAAACGCTCAGGCTCTTCGCTGGCGGTAGGTGGAACCGGCGAAGCGTCGTCGTAAGACGCCATACGCCAGATGGAATAGCGTAACCAGTACGGGGACGGTCCATTCGGAGCTTATCGGAGTTTATTCCTGGTCGTCGGGATCAGACAGCGGGATAACTTCCGGGTTCACGCGAAGTTGGGCCTGCCCCTTAAGATCGTCAAGCGCAGTGTCGAAGGCCTCCTGCTCCTGATCTTGCATGAGTGCCTGGCGGGCCTGGTCGGTATCCATAGGCTCGCCGTAGTCAACCAGCTGGATGACGTGGAAGCCAAACTGGGTGCGTACCGGTTCCTGAACGAGCTCCCCATCTTCTTCAAGGGCAAACACCGCATCAGCGAAAGGCTCAACCATGCGGTCGCGGGTGAAGTATCCGAGGTCGCCCCCACGCTCGCCGGTAGGACCGTCGCTGTACTCGCGGGCAAGCTCCTCAAAGTCGGCGCCATCGTTGAGCTGATCAATGAGATCCTGGGCACGCTGGCGCGCATCCGCAACCTCCTCTTCGGGCGCCCCTTCGTCGGCGCGAATCAGAATGTGGCGAGCACGCAGGTTACGCTGTTCAGCAGCGTATTCTGCAATCTCCTCGTCAGAGGGCTCAACGGCGGCGGCTTCGGCGGCCAGTTCATCGCGAAGCTGCTGTACCTGCGCCTGCTCAGCGATCATGCTTCGCAGCGAGTCGATGGTGATACCGGCTGTGTCGAGCGCATCTTGAAACTCTTCTTCACTTGGAAACTGGCTGCGCTGCTGCTCCATCTGCTGGTCAACGAGATCGGCATCAGCTTCCACGCCGCGTGCCTGGGCCTCGCCCCGCAGCACATGATCACCCACGTACTGGTCGAGCATCATGCGATGCAGTTCGTTCATCTGGTCGCCACTCTGCTGAGGCGGCATCGACTGCATGGCGAACTGCATCTGCTGCTGAAACTCGTCGGTACGCAGCGTGTCGGTGCCATAGTCAGACGACACAATCGCCGCAACTTCAGGGTCGCTGATGTCCGATTCTATGGGGTAAGCGTCGCCGTTTTCGCCGTTAGATGCGCCGTTTTCACCGCATCCGACGAGTACGAGCAAAAGCGCCAGGAACCCGCCTAAGATGCCAGACGGGCGCCGTAGAGAACGTAGAGTAGTCATAAGTCAATCTGTTACCAAAAGTATATTAACCGGGCATTGCGATGCCAAGCTACAGAACGGTTGCATGCACGCTATGCACACGCCGGTGTTTCTACGTGGGTATAAGATGCGGTCTTGCTGGCGGGACGTTTCGATGCTGTAGCGCGCACAGAGACGCGCGCAGAATGCTATGTGAACCGGAAGGGAAATGAGCAGCTTCCTTATCTGTATGGATATACTGTGCTTCGGTAGGTCCGAAAAAGCTCGTTTGTAAAATGCGAGTTAATGCGAAACTCAAGACGTGAGCATAGATCTTTTTTGTAGAGAAGCAAAAAGCAGTTTTCATGCTGCAACAAGTCCCCTCGAGGCGCTGACCCACTCCTGCCCCCCCCCTTGGGTCAGCGCCTCTTCTATGTGCTGTCGGTATTTTAGGCGGCTGGCCGTACCGGTCTCTGACAGTACCGGTCTATAATGACATAAGTCACTGCAGCGTGATGCTGTAGACGAGACCCTCACCCTGAGGCGGGACCCAGCTAATCAGTGCTACGCCGTTGTCGAGAGCCAGGGCGGCGCCGAAGTCGATCCGCCCCACATCGATAAAGCGGCGCTGGTGCCAGGTCCCCTCGTCGTCGCGTTGAAACGTGTACACAACACGATCGATGTTCACGTCCTGCTGGAGCTGCTCGTCGTATCCGGTGACCAGCGCCCAGTCTTCTTCTATGGCTACCGCCGATCCGAAGGCACCGTCGGCAAATGGGCGGTCGGGGCGCAGCACGGCGTCTTTACGCCAGGCTCCGGTAGGAGCACGGCTGTACAGGGTAGCGCGGCCCGAGTTGTCGGATTCGGCGCGGCTTTCTCCGACAATAAGCTGGTTGCCGTGCAGGTCGAGAGGAAGAAAGAAGTCGTCGCGTTCAGCCAGAATTGCGGTGGAGGTCCATTCTGGAGAGGCAGTGCTGGGGCGCTCAAACAGGTGGACAGCACCGGGCTGGCGCGCGAAGTACGTTGAGGCGGCTACGGCTACCCGCGTTCCGTCTACAGCGAGCGATCCGCCAAGCACGCCACGACCGAGGTCGCGGTCGGAGGTGAGTCGCGCCTCGCGCTGCCATTGATCGGTCTCCGCGTCATACCGAAACACGTATACAGATCCTCCGAAGCGGCCCTGGAAGTCGCCGGTGGTAGAGACAAACGCGCGGTCTCCGCTCAGCGCGAGATCTGCTCCAAAGGGGCCTTCCTGGAGATTGACATCGCCTGTGAGCATAGCGGTCTGCGTCCAGGTGGAATCGCTGCGGCGCTCGAAGACAAAAGCGGCATTCGACTGTGGATCGGCAAAGAACTCGCTGCTTGCGCCGATGAGTACCCGGTCGTCTTGAAGGGATACGGCGCTGCCAAAGAACGCATTCTCGCGGCAGGGGGTGGGGGTAAGGCGTGCAACGGGCGTCCACTGCCCCCACTCCGGGTCGCGCTCGTACAGATAGGCCGCGCCCGACTGCATGCCGCACACCTGCTCACTTGGGGCCCCGATCACGGCATGGTTGCCATCTATATCGACGGACTCGCCAAATCCCAGCGCTTCGACCGAGTCGGGCGGAGCCAGCGTGGTGATCTGTGCACCGGCCGGTAGCACCCCCAGCCCAAGCAGTCCGACGAAAAGCAGGAGGGATCGAAGGCGAGGGAAGCAGGAAGCAAACAGACGCATAGGCATGGGCATGGAAGCAGGTCTATGTGGCATCGATGGCCATAACATGCTCGCTGAGCGCCTCCCAGTCGGGGTAGAGGTCGGCAAGCTGGGCATCGAGCTGCTGGTAGCGCTCGGTGAGCTTGTGCATCTCACCGTCTTCAAGGGCATCGGGTTGCGCCATCTGCGCTTCCAGCTCCTCTTTTTGTGCTTCCAGCTCCATGATTTCCGTTTCCGTTGCTTCCATCTTCTGGCGCACCTGGTACGAGTTGAGATCCGCAAATGCGTCGTCGGGACGCTGCGGCGCGTGCTCAGAAGTAGGTGTCGTTGCGGCGCCCGACGTTTCGGAGGGGGCGTTCTGCGGAGCCGTGCCGTTGGAAGACGGTGTCGACCCAGAGGGTTCGGGGTTGAGTGCGGCTGCGGAGCCGTGCTCAATCTGCCACTGCATCTCGGAGTAGCTGCCGTGAAACACGCGCACATCGCCGTTTCCTACGCGCCACACGTGCGAGCAGACCTCATCGAGAAAGTAGCGGTCGTGGCTCACGATAATGCAGGTGCCGCTGTACTGCCTAATCGCGTCGATGAGCACATCTTTCGACTGGATGTCGAGGTGGTTCGTAGGCTCGTCAAGAATCAGCACGTTTGCAGGCGAGAGCAGCGTGCAGGCCAGCGCCACCCGGCTTTTCTCGCCTCCTGAAAGCACGCGGATCTCTTTGAATACGTCGTCGCCTGTAAACAGAAACGCGCCAAGCAGGGTGCGGAGCGTGGTGTCGGGGGTGCTTGGGGATACGCCGCGTACGGTCTCTATGATGGTGGCATCCATCGGAAGCGCGTCGGCCTGGTGCTGAGCAAAGTGCGCCAGCTGCACGTTGTGTCCTTCGCTGCGTTCGCCCTCAAAGGCCTCTGTGCCACGCAAGATACGCGCGAGCGTAGATTTTCCTGCGCCGTTGGGGCCGACGAGTGCAATCGTGTCGCCGCGTTCTACCGCAAGCGGACCCGCATCGTCAAAGACGCGCACGGGGCCGTTTTCGCCGGCATACGTTTTCGAGAACGAAGAGAGCTCCAGGGCTACGCGCCCAGACCGTGGCGGGTCGGGAAAGCGAAACGAGATGCGGTCTTCGGTATCAGGGGGAGGCGGGATGCGCTCCATCTTCTCCAGCTTCTTGATCCGACTTTGTACCTGCGCGGCCTTCGAGGCGTTGTAGCGAAAGCGCGAAATGAACTCCTCGATCTCGTTGATGCGCTTCTGCTGATTTTCGTACTCGGCCCGCCACTGTGCCCGTCGCTCCTCCCGTTCCTCCAGGTAATACGAGTACGAGCCGTCGTAGAGACTGAGCCGCCCGCGCGTCAGCTCAGCGATCTGTGTGACCATGCGGTCGAGCACATAGCGGTCGTGGCTCACCAGCACCACCGTGCCGCTGTACGACTCCAGGTACGTCTCAAGCCATGCGATGCTGTCGATGTCGAGATGGTTGGTTGGCTCGTCAAGCAGCAGCACGTCGGGGCGTTGCAGAAGCAGCTTCGCCAGCGCCACGCGCATGCGCCATCCCCCCGAAAACGACCGGAGGGGGCGCTCCATGTCGTCGGGAGCGAAGCCGAGTCCGGCCAGTGTGGCCTCGGTCTGCGAGCGGATGCGGTGGGCATCGCGGGCGTTGAGCTGCTCCTGCACCCGGCTGAGGCGGTCGAGCAGCTTCGCGTAGCGGTCGCTCTCGTAGTCGGTGGCCTGCTCCAGCTGCCTGGTGATCTTCTCCTCGCGCGCCTCAAGGGCCAACACCTCGTCGAAGGCCTGCAGGGCGGCATCGCGCACGGTCGCCTCGCCGGGCTGCTCGTTCAGGCTCTGCTCCAGGTAGCCAATCGTGGTTGCACCACGGTCTACACGCCCCGACTCCACCTCTTGCTCGCCCGTAATCACACGTAAGAGCGTGGATTTTCCTGCCCCGTTCGGGCCAACCAGCCCAATGCGCTGCCCCTCGTCGGGGATGGCCCACGACAGGTCGGTGAAGATCGGGGTGCCGCCGAAGATAACGGAGACGTTCTGCAGGTGAATCATGAGCGCAGGGGTAGTTGGATACGCGGTGTTGACTGCCGGGTAGGGCAGCGGGCAGCATCAGAAAAGCCCCACCGCGTTGCCACACGGGCAGCACAGGTGGGGCACAAGGGATGCAAGCAGCACACGCGGACGATCAGGGGAGAAGAACCTCTTCTTTGACAATGTGGGTAGCCGCCCAGAGCCTTTCGACGTCCACTGTTATCTATGCATCTGTAAAGCACCTGATGCATAGCCGCCGTGGCGCGATGAGGGTGCGTCTCCGCACGCCGGGCGGTGAGGCCTGCCGGCCAGTCCTGGAGGTAAGCTCCCTGAGGTATAGGTTGCAGATTCTTCTTTATCCAAATATCGCAGCGCGTGTGGCTGCTTGCGGATAAGCCTGTACCTATGGGCCGGGCGTACGTTTCGAACGGCGAGACAAGGTTCTGTGTATGTGCCGGTGCTGCAGTGGCAGATCACGACTCGCAGACAACGTAGTGCTGTGTCATACTTGAATGGTATAGCTCAGAATTGTTATTGCGAGGAGGACCTTGCGAGGAAGACCTTGCGACCGACGTGGCGCTGTGAGCGCATCGAACGAGTACCCCTTGTCCTGAGTGGCTGCATCCGACCTGAAAGCAATGAGATTGCGTCGCTCCGCTCGCAATGACAAGGTTGTGGGATTTCCTCGGCATGTTCGGGCACCCGCCCCCAAATCGACCTGCGGCACGCCGTGTAGGACACATCCTGTTCGGCTGCGGGTTAGCATGCAAGCACCGTCCGTACGCATCCCTCTACCGCCTGCTTTCCCCCTTTTCGACCCCTCCAGCACGCTATGGCTTCGCAACGAACTGCCCGCCTCTTTCTGCTCGCAGCTACGTTCGTTGTGGCTGTATGCATGGTGGTGCCGTACGGCATGTGGATGATCTATCCGTTTCAGCTTGTGGGCACGCTCGTACACGAGGCCGGACACGCACTGGCCGCCGTTGGTACCGGGGGAACGGTGGATCGCTTTGTGGTGCGCCTGGATACCAGCGGGTATGTGGGCTACAGAGGCGGAGCTCCTCTGATCGCAACGTCTGCCGGATATCTGGCCTCAGTCGGCGTGGGGGCGGCGCTGCTCATGGCGGGTGCCGTGCAGAAGCGATCTCGCGCAACGCTTCTCATCATGGCTGCAGGGCTGCTTATCGTGACGGTCGTGTTTAGCGGATACGGGGCGTCGCTCGTGGCGTTTGGGGCGTTCGTCGCCGGACTCGTGCTGATCGACCGGGCTCATGCATGGTCACGTACGCACAACGGGGCTCCGAAAAGCGACTCGCTGCTCACGCGGCTGCTGTACGGTGGCGGATTGCTGTTGGTAGGCGGAGCGCTTGTCTACATGTTCGCCACCCGTGGGCTGGTTTCGTGGATGGTAGGCGGACTGGCGGCGTTGGCGCTGCTGCTGGTTGCGACCTACGCCTCCCCGCGCTGGCAGCAGGGCGCGGTTATCTTTCTGGGGGTGCAGCTCGCACTCGATGGACTCAACAGCATCCAGACGCTCTGGAATCTGACACGATCAGGGCATTCGCACAACGATGCAGCGACCATGGCGGAGCTGACGGGGCTGCCGCCGGAGTTCTGGGCGCTTACGTGGGGGCTATTGGGTGTAATAGCTGTCGGTATCGCATTCGTGCGGTACTGGCGCCAATGAGGCGCCCCTGTAACAAAGCCAGGGGTCGCCGCGCTACGGCACCACGTTGCTACAGGGGCCCGTATGGGTAAATAGACAGCGTTGGCATCATCATGCCATCCTCCACACCGGTCTACACCGGCCACGTCTGCTGCGTCCAGGCCTGGTCCCAGAACATCCACTCGTAGCGGATGCTGGTCTGGAAGGCCTCTTTGGCACGAGAACGCGCCGCCCCATCTGCGGCATCGGCAAAGCGCTGCAGGCGACTCAGCAGGTTGGCCATGTAGTCGTTGAACTCCGGGTCGCGGTACATGGCCAGCCAGTCGGCATAGGGGTGATCGTCGGGAATAGCGCCCATCTCTGCTTCCATGCGCTGCCCCAGCTCGATGTAGAGCCACGGGCAGGGCGTGAGCGCCGCCACGGCCTCTACGAGCGAACCACGCTGGGCGACGCTGATCATGTGATCCTGGTAGGCGCGGTTGTTGGGCGTGAGCGTGAGCGCAGCGATATCGTCGGCGTCGTAGCCGAGCTGCTCCCCGTATCCAGCGTGCAGCTCGCCCTCTACAACGAGCGCCATGCGGGCCGCATCAATGAACCAGAGCTTGTCGTCGGGGTCGGGGCAGCGCGTCGAGATGAGCGCAGCCGCATCCGAAAAGGCCTCCAGGTAGCGGGCGTCTTGCATCTGATAGAAGCGAAAGCGCTCCGCCTGCAGCGTGCCCTGGGCCAGCGCCTGCACGAACGGGTGGTCGAACGAAGCTCCCCAGCTGTCGCGGGCGGCATCTACGCAGGCCGCGGCAAACGGCGGCACCGGGTAGGCGCGGTCTACGGATACGTCGGAGAACGAGAGATTGGTGGTAACAGACATAAGGCGTGCTTGTGGTTTGGATGCGTAGGGATACCGACAAGCGAAGCCAGGAGAAATGCAGGGATGCGCAGCGCATGGGCTGCTCGAAGCTTCCTTCCGCCGGTGCGAACCGGATCAAGTTCAAGGGATCATCTCAGCCCGACCGTCTGTGCAGCGTGGTTTGACGACCACCATCCGCTCACACAGCCGGGCACTCCCAGCTTCGCTCATCTGAAAGTATATGAAACGTGCAACCGGCATGCAAACCGCCGGCCCGGACAGGCGCTACGAGTCCGAAACAGGCATCATGCTCGGCGGCATGAGCACGAGGGGATGCGGCTGATGCTCGATCATAAGGCGCAGGTACTCGACCATCGGGTCGTCGCGGTCGAGTGCGGGCGGGTCGGGGCGTAGCCAGCTGTCGATAGGAGCGGGAATGAATCGCCCGAAGCCGAAGAATCCGCTGATGGCGTTCACCTCCTGGACGACGGTGCGTGCCGGGTCGAGGCCGGCTGCGCGGTGGGCGGCCTCGATGGCGGTGTCGAGTCCGCCGATGGTGTCTACGAGATCGCGATCCTGCGCGGCGGGGCCGGTCCATACGCGGCCTTCGGCGGCATCACGCACCTGGTCTTCAGACAGGCCGCGGCCCTCGGCTACGCGTGTAACGAAGTCATCATAGAGCGCCATGATCTGGGCTTCGGCACGCTCGCGCTCCTCATCGCTCAGCGGGCGCGTAGGAATCTGCACGCCCAGCAGAGGCAGCTGGTAGCCGGTAAAGAGATCGGCACGGTCGCCGCGCTGCACCACGTCGTAGTCGAAGCCGGCGCGCTCGCTGAAGCCGTCGTCGTAGAACCAGCCGGCTACAACGCCGATGGAGCCGGTGAGGGTGGTCGGGCTGGCGTACACCTCGTCGCCATACATCGACACCCAGTAGCCGCCCGAGGCCGCGACCTGTCCCTGACTGATAATGACAGGCTTTTTCTCAGACGCATCGCGGAGCGCTTCGGCGACGAGGTCGGCTGCGAGCGGATCGCCGCCGGGCGAGTCGACCCGAAACACGATAGCGCGTACGTCGCTGCGTTCGGCGGCGTCGCGGATGGTTTCGCGGAGGGCACGGGCGCGCATCCCGCTGTCGAGCGACGTGCCGCCGATGCCGTACACAACGGCCACCACCGGCGGCGCCCCCCACTCGCGCGTAGCAGTCTGAATTTCGTTGAGGTCGCTCGACGAGAGGGGCGAGGTTTCCACTCCGGCGTGCTCGCTCAGCAGTTCGCTGCCATCCTCCCAGCGGCCCGTCGCATCTATCAGGCCGGCCTCTTCAGCCTCGCGAGCCCACAGAATGGTCTGCGTATCGACCAGCGCGTCGAAGGCATCGGCGCTGAGTCCGCGCGCGTCGATCACATCGCTTCGCACGGTTTCGTAGAACGCATCGATATAGTCCTGGCGCTGCTCACGCTCGGCCTCCGAGAAGTCGGTACGGTCGAACGATTCGAGGGCAGACTTATGCGAAAAGAGCCGCCAGTCGTCGACCTGCAGCCCGATTTGGTCGAGCGTTTCGGCAAAGAACGTCTGGCTGGCGGCGTAGCCGGGCAGGGTGAGGCGCCCGGTCGCATCCATAATCACGTGGTCGGCCACGCTGGCAATGTGATAAGTGTTCATGCCAGCGTTGTCGATGTACACGAGCACCGTTTTCCCGCGTGCCTGCAGGGCTTTGAGGGATTCGCGGAGCTCCCAGGCGAGCGCAGGTTGGATCTGCAGCCCCGACAGGTTCAGCGCCACCTGACGTACGCGGTCGGACGCGGCGGCCTGTTCGATAACACGCAGGATCTCGTAGAAGCGTGGGGGCGCGTCGCCCGAAAACGAGGCGAGCCGGCTCTGCTGGTAGCGAACCGAACCTGTGAGTTCAAGGGTAACGTGGGAGCGGTCGCGGTCGATGGCGTCGCTAATCGCGCTGGGCACGTGCGAGCCGAGCCGGATGCCGTACGTGCTGGAGGCGTAGTCCTGTTCGGTGTCGAAGCGCGCCTGACTGCTTGCGCCCAGGCGGCCCAGGCTCAGGCGGAGTCCGGCTGTGAACGTTTCGTTCTCGAAGTAGCGGCCGACCACCTCCAGTCCGGAGATAACCTCAGCGGACGCGCCTACGCTCCACGGGGCGTCTTGAATGGCATCGCCCTCGAAGAGAGCGGCATCGGCAAAGACGGTAAGGCGGGGTGAGCCCAACGGACGCACGCCTACTTCGGCGACGAACTCGCGATCGCTCGTTTCGAGCCCGATGTTGTAGACGCCGCCGACAGAGAGGTATCGGCTCGGACGCGACACAAAGCCTGTTGTGAGACGGTTCACGCGTCCAAGGGCCCGGCTGTCGCCAGTAAAGCCCTGGTAGCCTACGCCTACAGCAAACCGCCGATCGCCGCCCGCAAGTCCGACGTGGTAGCCAGTAGACTGCAGTCCAGCTGCACGGATTCGCGTCACGGAGCCGCTGAACCCGCCGAGCGAGGTGAACGCCCCCCAGTTCTGAACCGAGCCATGGTCGCGTCCGTCGGTTGACCAGAGCAGCTGCAGGCTGTTCGCTTGCACGGCAGGCAGCGCCGGGTTCGCAAAGCCGAGCAGGCCTTCATCGAATGCGGCGGGCGGGGCCGACAGGAAGTCGTACTGCGCATAGTACGACGCCATTGGCTGCGCCTGGGCAGAGGGCGATGCTACAGAGAGAGACAGAACTGCGATCAGGGCAAGCCCGATAGAGCGAAGGGAACGCATGGCAGCAGGGGGCGATGAGGGTGGGAGGGACGTATCGCACCATCAGAATACGAAGCGCCACGCATGCATGTCAATGGCATATCAATGATTTGCTGCTCAAGCGCGTAACGACTCCGGAAACGGATGGGGACTTTGCGCCTGCGCGATGGCAGGTGCCGGGACGCCTGCAGGCTGTGGAGGCGGCATAAGGATGTGCGTAGCAGCATGTGCGCTTCGCATCCCCCTGAATACGCTTCTGGGCAGATGCAGAGCGGCTGCGCCTTCGTGTCGGCCCGTAGCCCGAGCTGGGGACCTCCATCGGAGTCCAATTTTCGCTGCAGCGACGCTTGCTCGCGCCTACAACCCCGAACAGGTTCTCAATACCACATCGGGGCAATGCGCTCCAGGGCGCGCTTGCTGACCTGGCGGTTCTGGGTTTCTACGGCGTCGCGGCGCTCGACCTGGAAGGAGCGCTCGTCATCGTGCAGGGTGGGCGTGAGCGTGCCTTCGGCCTTGTGAGACCACCGGTCGAGCCACGAGGTGGGCAGGTCGGTGGGTAGCGGAGCGTCGAGCAGGCGATGCGCAAGGAGCGCCCAGATGCGCACGGTGGCATCGGGCTGATAGCCGCCGCCAAGCGTGAAGAGCGCCCGCCCTTCGGTGTGCGATTCAGAGAGAGCAATCAGGCGCTGAAAGACGGTGTCGTACGCATGGGTGGTGAGCAACAGGTCGGCCAGGGGATCGCTGAAGTGCGCATCCGCGCCGCACTGCACTACCAGCACGTCAGGCGCATAGCGCTCAATGGCAAACGGCACCACCCGTTCGAACGTCTCCAGGTAGCTTTCGTCCTCGGTAAACGGCTCCAGGGGGATGTTCAGCGCACTGCCCTCCCCGGCGCCTCGCCCCATTTCGTGGATGTGCCCGGTGCCCGGAAAGAGGTAGCGTCCCGACTCGTGCAGGCTCAGCGTGAGAACGTCGGGATCGGTGGCATGCACGGCCTGCACGCCATCGCCGTGGTGCACGTCGATGTCGATGTAGGCTACGCGCATCCCTTCGCTGCGCAGCGCCTGAATGGCGATTGACAGGTCGTTGTAGACGCAGAAGCCCGAGGCTCTGCGCGGGTGAGCATGGTGCAGCCCGCCGCCCAGCTGAAGTACACGACCGGCAGTGCCGTTAGCAATTAAGCGGGCGCCATGCAGCGCCCCGCCACAGAGCGCACGGGCTGCGGCATCCATGCCGTCGAAGGTTGGCACGTCGGCGGTGTTAAGCCCGAAGTCGCGCACGGTGGCGGGCAGGTCGCCCGTGGAGCAGCGCTCGACCGCCTCCACAAACGCTTCGTCGTGGACGGTGCAGACCTCTTCGCGTGTAGCCGGGGGCGGTGCGGTGAACGACGCATCAATCGGAAGCGCCTCCAGCAGGCTACACAGCATGCGCTGCCGGTCGGGGCTAAACGGATGCTCGGGGCCAAAGAAGTAGTCGAGGTAGGTGTTGTCGAAGAGCAGGGGTGTGGGCATGCGCAGGGCGGGCTGGATGCGGGAGTGCGAGGACCGGGCAGGCAGCTAAAGCATCACGTACCCGCGGGCTTGTCGAGCGGCCAGCGAACGGCAAATCCCTCTTCACGCAGCGCCGCCGCGATCGGGCGGACGTTCATGGTGTCGACGCGCAAGATGACGTTCAGGTGCGACGCCGGCATTTCGTCCTCCGACGGCTCGTAGTAGCTAAGCACCGAGTGGATGTCGAGCCCCTCGTCGGCCACGCGTGCGGTGAGCGCGGCCAGCTGTCCGGGCTTGTCGGGCAGAGCCACTGCCAGGCGACTGCCCGGCTTTTCGAGGCCAGTCAGGCGGAGCACGGCGTCGAGCAGGTCGGTGCCGGTAATGATGCCCACGAGTGCATCGCCCTCCACAACAGGTAGGGCCCCGATGCGCTCGGTGCGAAGCGTACGGGCGGCTTCCTCGACCGGGTCGCGGGGCCCGGCGGTGATTGGGGGCTTAGACATTACCGTGTACACGGCATCGTTGCGAGCAACCGGCTTGTCGGTGAGGGCACTGGTGGCGTACCGGATATCGCGATCGGTGAGTATGCCAACCAGTGTATCTTTTGCATCCATAACCGGCAGGTGCCGGATGCTGTGCTCATGCATCTGGTCGAAAGCAGCGCTAATGGAGTCCGTGGCCTGAATGGTGACCACCGGATGGTGCATGATGTCTTGAATGAGCATAGCCGAGGCGGGAAAGGTACAGGAGCAAAACGTTGGCGGATGAACCTACTGTCATTACACCAACATTATACCAAACGACAGGGATAGGACGCAATAGAGACGTGAACTACAGATATGAACTGTGCCGGGCATTCAGAATGTGCCACGGGGGCTGTAGAAGAGTAGAAGAATAGAGGGCTTCTTACGCCAACGCAAGCTCCATCGAGAGGTCGAGTGCCGTAACCGAGTGCGTGAGCGCGCCGGAGGAGATGGCATCAACGCTGGTGGCGGCGATGGGGGCCACGGTGTCGAGGGTGACGTTGCCAGAGGCTTCGGTGCGGCACCGGCCGTCTACGCGGTCGATGGCGGTCTGGAGCATCGACACATCGACCGTGCCATCGCTCATGACGCGGGTCATGTTGTCGAGCAGCAGGATGTCGGCGCCGCCATGGGCGAGGGCCGCGTCGAGCTCGTCGAGGGTGCGCACTTCCAGTTCGATGCCAAGGTTCAGGCTGTGGGCATCGCGGTAGGCGTGGGCGGCGTCGAGCGCTTCGGCAACGCCGCCTGCTGCGGCGATGTGGTTGTCTTTGATCAGAAACAGGTCGTGCAGCCCGATGCGGTGGTTCGTGCCCCCGCCCAGGCGCACCGCCCACTTGTCGAGCGCGCGCAGTCCAGGAGCCGTCTTGCGGGTGTCGAGGATGTCGGGCACGTGCGGGCGGGCGGCTTCGACCATGCGGTGGGTGGCGGTGGCGATGCCGCTCATGCGCTGCATCACGTTGAGCGCAAGACGCTCGGCGGTAAGAAGTGCAGCGGCGGGGCCGCGCAGCGTGCCCACAACGGCGCCGGGGGCAACGCGATCGCCATCGGAGACGCGCCAGTGGGGCGACACGTCGGAGCCGCTCTGCCGGAAGATGCGTGCCGCCACGTAGAGGCCGGCCACGGTGCCGGGGGCTTTGGCCTGCAGGGTGGCCTGAGCGGTAGCGCCTGCCGGCACAGTAGCAGCCGTGGTTACGTCGCCCGAGCCCACGTCTTCGCGCAGGGCACGTGCAATGAGGTCGTCGAGGTCGGTGTCGGAGAGGTACGGGGGGAGCGTCGACATCCGAACGGAGGCAGGTGAGGGCAGAAGCAGGCAAACAGAGATTTACGTGGGCAAGACCGATGCGAATGCGCGGTGTACGCGATCAGGCAGCCGAATGGGGCGTCGTGTGTCCGCATCCATAAAACAAAGATCGGTATGCCCGGATGCGATGCGGCGGTCGTCATCAGAGCGTTTAACGACGTAGTCGATGGGGACGCGTACGGTGGGCATCTGGCCGAAATGGGCCTCGATGGCGAGCAGGTCGTCGTAGTAGGCCGGTGCGTGGTACTGCACCGACACGTTGATGACGGGCATGATGATGCCATCGTCTTCGAGCGTGCGGTAGGCGAGGCCCAGGTCGCGCATGGCTTCGGTGCGCGCCATCTCGAAGTAGTCAACGTAGTGCGTGTGGTAGACCACGCTCATGGGGTCGCACTCGCGGTATCGAACGCGATGGGTGTGGGTGTATACGTGCGCGACGTCGTCCATGGCAGCAGGGGCGTAGCGGCAGGAGCACAGCAGAGCGCGAAATCAGGCGGGATGCACGGGCATTACGCAGCGTCGGTCGGCATGGGCGATGCCTGCGGGGTGCGCTGGTCGTAGGCGCCGATGCGGTCGAGCCGGGCCAGGCGCTGGTCGAGCAGGGCATCGGTCGGGATGTTTTCGAGGGTGTTGAGAGCGGCGCCAATAGCGTTGCCGACCGCGTTGAAGGTGGCTTCGGTGTTGCGATGCGCACCGCCAACAGGCTCGGGCACGATCTCGTCGATCACGTTCACGTCGATCAGGTCGGTAGCCGTGAGCTTGAGGGCGCGGGCGGCGTCCTCCTTGTAGTCCCACGAGCGCCACAGGATCTGCGAGCAGCTCTCGGGGGCGATAACCGAGTACCAGGCGTTTTCGAGCATGAGCACGCGGTCGCCCACGCCGAGCCCGAGAGCGCCGCCTGAAGCCCCTTCGCCGATGATCACAACGATGATTGGAACGGGCAGGCGGGCCATCTCAAAGAGGTTGCGTGCAATGGCTTCGGCCTGGCCTCGCTTCTCGGCTTCGAGTCCCGGATAGGCGCCGGGCGTGTCGAGCAGCGTAACGACCGGCTTGTTGAACTTGGCCGCCAGCTTCATGAGGCGTTCCGCCTTGCGATAGCCCTCGGGGTTGGGCATCCCAAAGCGGCGGAACTTGCGCTCTTTGGTATCGCGTCCCTTCTGGTGGCCAATGACCATCACCGTGCGGTCGCGGTGCCCATACTGCGCGCCCTGAAACTGCGCAAACCCGCCCACGATGGCGCGGTCGTCTCCAAAGCGCCGGTCGCCATGCAGCTCCACGAAGTCCTCGGTAAGCGCTTTGATGTGGTCGAGCGTATACGGACGGTGCGGGTGCCGCGCAATCTGCACCCGCTGCCAGCGCGTCAGGTTGCGGTAGATCGAAACCCGAAGCTGCTCTACGCGCTCCTCCAGGGCTTCGATTTCGGCAGTGAGGTCTTCAGCGTGGTCGCGGTTGAGCGTCCGCATCTCACCGAGCTTCTGCTCCAGCTCGTGCAGCGGTTTCTCAAAATCAAGGAGGTACGTGTCGTCGGCCATGGTCCGGCGGGTTTATCAGCAACAACGAATGCAAGGGTTTAACATGCAGGTTGCGTATGTAAAAGGCAATGCACAGGAGGGGTTCGCGTAACAGATTGGCTACGTTCACATATGATTTGGCTATATTTTGGCGGATGCGCGGGCTTATCTCCGCAGAAGCCGTCGCCTCATGCATCTACCGCCCCTGCCTGCTCGTAGGAGCGATGCTCGTTTTGCGAAGGGTCTCCACAGAAAACGAGAGCCTTTCGCGCGTGTAGCCATTCGCTTCATGGTGGCCCAACATGTGCCCACATGTATACAGATGCATGGTCAATGTGGCCAATACCGTGTGGCCGACGCTCTCGCAATTGGCTTGCGTTTGAGAGATTCTCAGAAGCGCCCGCTGTCTTTGTCCGTTTTCTTTGTTCGTTTTCTTCATCTGTTTCTTCTGCCCCTTCTGCTTGCATGCCCACGTTCTCACTGCTCCAGGACGTTCGTCCTACCCTTAAGCTTGCCGCGCCCGTCGTTGCAGCGCAGATGGCGCTGGCGTCGCTCGGGTTCGTCGATACTGTAATGGTGGGCCGTCTCGGATCCGAAGCCCTGGCGGCGGTAGCCCTGGGCAACTCCGTGTTCTTCTTCCTCTTTATCGTGACCTCGGGCGTGCTGCAGGCGGTCAACCCGATGGTGGCACAAGCCTATGGAGCAGGCGACCGAACGCCCATCGTGCGCAGCGTGCGGCAGGCCCTCTGGCTGGGTACGGTGCTGGGCGTGCTGGCGATGGGTGTGCTGTGGTTTATTGAGCCGGTGCTGCTGTGGGCCGGACAGGAACCTGCAACGGTGACGGCAGCCGTTGCTTACCTGCGGGCTATGCTGTGGGGGCTCGTACCGGCGCTGTGGTTTGTCGGGATGCGCGGGTTCGTAGAGGCGCTGGGGCATCCGCTACCGGTAACGGTCATTGCTGCTGTTGGGGTGGGCGTAAACGTTGTGGCCAACGGATTCCTGATGTACGGCTGGGGCCCCGTGCCGGCTCTTGGCATCGTGGGCACCGGCTGGGCCAGCGTGATCGTGTTCTGGGCGATCTTTGCTATGCTTGCACTCTTCGTCTACCGCGTGCCCCCGTTTGCCGACTACGAAATCTTTGCTGCTCTGCGTACGCCCGACCCCGCCTACTTTATGGAGCTGCTGCGCATCGGGGGGCCGATCGGCATTGCGCGGGGCGTAGAGGCGGGCCTGTTCACAATCACGGCACTCATGGCCGGACTGCTGGGGGCCGAGGTGCTTGCGGCGCATCAGATCGCCCTGCAGTGTGCTTCGCTTGCGTTTATGGTGCCGCTCGGCATTGGGATTGCCGGGTCGGTGCGCGTGGGGCAGGCGGCCGGACGTGACGATGCGGCCGGAGCCCGGCGGGCTGGCTTCACCGCAATGGGCTGCGCCACCGCGACCATGATGGGGTCGGCACTGCTGTTCTGGATCTTCCCCGATGCGATCGTCTCCTTCTTTATCGACCCAGCCGCTCCCGAAAACCAGGCCGTTGCCCCGCTGGCGGCATCGCTGCTGCTTATTGCAGCGGTCTTTCAGGTGTTCGACGGCGTGCAAGTAGCCGCGGGAAGCGCTCTGCACGGACTCAAGGACACCCGCATCCCGATGGTGATTGCTTTTCTTACGTACTGGGGTATCGGACTAACCAGCGGATACTTGTTTGGTGTTGTGGGGGATGCGGGGGCCCATGGGCTCTGGTGGGGACTCGTGCTCGGACTGGTTGCGGCTTCGATCTGGCTTACGCTTCGCTTCCATCAGAATGTGGAGCACGCTGTTGAAACGCGCGACATCACGGCCTCTTCAACACCGCATGCATGAGTCGGCTGCTCCATCTGTGGGTGTTTCGAACCCAGAATTGCGCGAAACGTCTGTGCAGGCTGCTTTGGAGAACCCTTAGCCATCTCACAATAGGGTGTTTACTTATTGGCACCGCTTCCATACCTTGCCCCCTGTACTAAGTAGGAGCCAATTACGTCGCCGTTGCCTGCCTTCGACGTGCGTTTCCCTTCACGTGTCTTTCGCACCTGGTCTTGTGGTCTTCCAGCTACCCTATGCCATATCAGCTTACCATACATCCCGCCGATGCCTCGCCTACTTCGGCATCCACGTCATTGCTTTTTGACCAGCAGACGGTTACGATAGGGCGGGCAAAAAGTAATGACGTGGTGGTGCTCGACCCGAAAGTGAGCAAGGAGCATGCAACGATCGAGCTGGCTGCAACCGGCCATCACGTAATACGCGATCGCAAGAGCAAAAACGCCACGTTCATCGATGAGAAGCGCGTTGCGCCTCCGACCCCTACGCTTCTGGTCCCCAACGCTGAAATCCAGGTAGGCGATACGGTCATTACATATACGCCCCTGGTGCCAGCCACCGCTGAACGTACCCGTGGAGCGCCCCGCGCTGAAGGCGATGCAGAAAGCAGGTCGTGGCATGAGCAAGCCGGCGCGCTGGCCGATCGTCTTATTGCATTGGCCCGCGAGGTTAACGCTGAAGCGGGGGCGAACGGCGAAAGCACCGAACGTGCGACCCTGGCGGGTGTGGTAGATCATCTGCGTACACGTCCAGCAGCGTGGGCGGCGCTCCAACGAATCGTGGCTTCGAGTCCATCGCTCGCCGGTCGTCGTGAGGAGAGAGAGGGACGGCCCCGGGGCGATCGGCCGGAGGAGGCCATGTTGGGCGGAGAGGGTTCTGAACGGGAAGCTGGGCAAGAGCCTGAGCAAGACGCGTGGGGCGCGTTGCCATCGATTATGGACGACGTGCTTTCGCTTCCGTCTGTGCTCTGGGAGCATCTCGATACGCCGCCCCCTGTGCAGGATAACATCTTCCTGCGCGCATCCACGCCCGATGGGGTGCGCAGCGCGCTGGAAGAGCGTAGGGAGCACGGGGGCGATGAGCTATTCATGCAGCTATGCCGCGCGTTGCAATACGTGGTTGTACACCACTATGCGCTGCTGCACGGGTACCAGGATAGCATCGAAGAAGGGGGGCAGGCGCTGCTGCGACGGATCAGTCCGCGCGAATCCGTTCCGAATCCAGGCAAAACGGGGGTCTTCATGCGCGTATTTGGGGGCAAAGACAGCGATGTGGGATGGGAGCGGCTGGAGCGACAGTGGCGCAAGCTCTACCATAGCGACTGGGGGCATGTAGAGCAAAAGCTGTTTCGACCTGCTTTTCTGAGCACGTACCAGGCGCATATGCAGGCCCCCCGGGATGCGCTAACGTCGCCGTTGTGCCGCGATAAAGATAAAAAGACTGATGAACAAGAAAACGCGTCCTAACCAGCAGGGGCGAATAGCAGGTACGCTTCCGCGCAGGCGTCCTGCAGAGAAGGAGAAAGACGAGAAACAAAGTATACTTGTAACGCATTTGTTTAGAACATCATTTTAACACTCACTCGCAGTTTACCGTGAAGCCTTTCCGAAATCAGGTTAAGTTTGGTGGAAAGTCTTGCAGAGCGGTGGCGTTCGGAGAAGCTACGATGTATGTTACGTATCCGTTTGACGCGAACGCTACGTATCCTTTGAGCAACTTTCCCTGAAAGGCATATCGCGTTACAGTCAAACCTCATACGTTAAAGGAGTCGGGCCTATCACATTGTGCGATTGCATTTGCATTGTACGATTGCATTGTAGATGTGCACGATCTCCTACGGCGCTCCGGTAGTCCCTTGCATATACCGTAGTTATGGCACAGATATTTCCAAAACAAGCAAACGCACTCCCGCTGTTGTCTCTCGGGGCATCGGTTTTTGGGTTTGTCGTCGTGGTATTTCTCGTGTGGTATTACTTCTCGCCTGAGTTTACGGATGTCGGGTATCGCCCTGAGCAGCCCGTAGAGTTCAGCCATGAGTTTCATGCTGGTCAGCTCGAAATGGACTGCCGGTATTGTCACAACTGGGTCGAGGAAGCCTCGCACTCTAACGTGCCAGCCACGCAAACCTGCATGAACTGCCACAATCAGATCAAGACAGACTCGCCGCAGCTTCAGACGGTGCGTGATAGCTGGGAGAACGACGTCCCGATTCAGTGGGTGAAGGTGCACCATCTTCCAGACTATGCACACTTTAGCCATGCTTCGCACGTGAAAGCAGGGGTGGGCTGTGAGACGTGCCATGGTCGTATTGACCAGATGGAAGTAGTTGCGCAGACAGAGCCGCTCTCTATGGGCTGGTGTCTGGAGTGCCACCGGCAGCCTGAGCTCTACCTGCGCCCTACCGAGGAGGTGACGACCATGGGCTACGTGCAGCCAGCTGACTTTGTGGACCGCAACCTTGAGAAGGTGCGCCGCGAAGGGATTCAGCCGCCTACAAACTGCTCGGCCTGTCACTACTAAACCGGCTGGCACCCTCGAACTGGCAAGCTGTAGGCCGCTGTGCCCATAACGGATCCGCCGGTAGCGGAGCTGTCCGATAACTGAGGCGCCTCTTACGCGCTTTGCCACTTTTCTTTACGAACGGTTTTACCCCATCGATTTCCATGATCGAGCTTGACGTCTTAAACGATCATTCGGCGAAGTCTCGCGATGAAGAGTCGGGTCCCCATTTTTGGCGGAGTCCGGTACAGATGGATGCGCCCACGGGCTCCAACTCGGGCGATGAGTTTCGCGATGGCATGAGTTCGCCCCCCGACGGCGCCTCGCGCCGGCAGTTTCTCCAGCTTATGGGGGCTGCTATGGCCATGGGCGGATTGACCGCGTGCCGCCGCCCGGTCGAGAAGATTCTTCCCTATGCACGAAAGCCTGAGGAGGTGATCCCGGGCGTTCCGAACGAATATGCCAGCGCGATGCCGTTCCGTGGGATCGTGCGGCCGCTTCTCGTAAAAAGTAGCGACGGGCGCCCCACAAAGGTCGACGGCAACCCCGATCATCCGTACAGTCAGGGGGCCACGAGTCCGTACGAAATTGCGTCGGTGCTCAACCTGTATGACCCCGACCGTTCGCGCCGCGTGCTTGAGGATGGGAGCAACGCATCATGGAGCGATTTCATGAGCTTCTGTCGTTCGCTCGGCGACCGGGCGGATACGCAGTCTGTTGCCGTCATGGCGCCGCCTACGTCGTCGCCAACCATGCAGGCGATGCGAGAGCGCATGGAGAGCCGTTTCCCCAACCTGCAGTGGGTAACATACGCTGCTGAAGGCGACGATGCCGTTGCCCAGGGCATGCAGTTGGCGTTTGGCCAACCGCTGCGTCCTGAGTACGACTTCGGAGCCGCCGATGTCATTCTCAGCCTGGATGCTGACTTTCTTGATGGCACCGCGCCCAACTTCCTCCACAACAGCCAGTCGTTTGCGGAGCATCGTCGCGTAGAAGACCCGAGCGACGATATGAGCCGTCTGTATGCGGTCGAGAGTGCATATAGCATCACCGGCGGCATGGCCGACAACCGCCTGCGAATGCAAGCGCGCCGAATCCCTCATTTTGCGACGGCGCTGGCTGCAGAGCTTGGCGTGAATGTAGCCCCCACAGGCAGCCTTACAGCGAACGAGCAGCGCTACGTTCAAGAAATTGCGCGCGACCTGCAGGAAGCGGGTCCGCAGAGCGTTGTGGTGGCCGGCGAGACGCAGTCGCCCGAGATCCACGCGCTCGCTATGGCCATTAACGAGCAGCTCGGTAGCCTTGGCGAAACCGTTTCGTTCTTCGACACAGAGGACGAAGCCCCCACGCTACAGAGCGAAGCGCTCGACGCGCTGGTGGCAGACATGAATAACCGCGACATCGATACGCTCATTATGCTGGGCGTGAACCCGATGTACAACGCTCCGGCTTCGCTTGGCTTTGCGGAAGCGGCAGAGCGTGTGGGTACAGTTGTGCATGCTGGACTGCATGTCGACGAAACAGCGCGTGCTGCCGACTGGCACGTGCCACAGGCCCACTACCTCGAAGCCTGGAGCGATGGGCGTAGCTACGACGGCACGCTTTCCATCATCCAGCCGCTCATCGATCCGCTCTACGAAGATGCACACTCCCTTCTCGAGATTGTAAATGCGCTCGCAACGGGTACCGACGCCGCCGGGTACGACCTGGTGCGCGACGTGTGGCGTGGGCGCGTAGAAAGCGACTTTGAGCGCACGTGGCGCCGGGCACTGCACGACGGGTATCTGGCAGATAGCCAGTACGCTTCGGTGGTTCCAGCAGATGTGTCGCTCCCCGAGTCTGTCGATACCTATAGCGAAGACGGCTACGAGGTCGTCTTCCGCCTCGACCCCACTTTGTTGGATGGGCGCTTCTCGAACAACGCGTGGATGCAGGAGCTGCCCGACCCGACAACAAAAATTGTGTGGGACAACGTGGCGCTCATGAGCCCGGCGACTGCCGAAGACCTCGACGTAGAGGTCACGTACGACGCCGGTGTGTTTCGCGCCGATCGTATTGCGATTGAAGCCAACGGCGCATCGGTTACGATCCCTATTTGGATTCAGCCCGGTTTTCCCGATGGCTCCATAGGAGTTACACTGGGGTATGGTCGTTCGCTCTCTACGCGCCGCTCGAAGCGCCGCACCCCGTTCTGGAATACCGACGAGTACACCGATATTTATGGCGATGGCCCACTGGCCGGAGGCGTAAACGAAGACGGCACGCCCTACACGCCGGTTGGAACCAACGTATCACCAATTCGAAGCAACAATGGCCGCGTTGCTTCGGGCGCCACAGTTACAAAGGTGGACTCCGGCTATAAGATTGTGTCGACTCAGGAGCATGGCTCCATGGAAGGGCGCCCGATTGCGCGCTGGTCGACGCTTGAAGAGCATCGCAACGACCCTGAGCGCATCCGCGAGATGGGCGAGCCGGTGCCCGGCTACCGCGAAGACTCCTACGAAGAATACCCCGAGCTGTGGGCAGACAACCACCCGTCTGAGCAGCCCGAGATGAAGGACAACTGGTACTATGATAACCAGTGGGGCATGGTCGTCGACCTCAACACCTGCACCGGCTGTAATGCCTGCGTCATTGCCTGCACAAGCGAAAACAACGTGCAGGTAGTTGGCAAAGAAGAAGTGGGCAACGGCCGCCACATGTACTGGATGCGCATGGATCGCTACTATGTGAGTGAGGATGCGAATGACGAGAGTCCAGAGATGGTTATGCAGCCGGTAACCTGTCAGCACTGCGAGAATGCGCCGTGCGAGGCTGTATGTCCGGTGGCAGCAACGGTTCACTCGCCGGATGGCACAAACCAGATGGTCTATAACCGTTGCATCGGCACGCGCTACTGCTCAAACAACTGTCCGTACAAGGTGCGTCGCTTCAACTACTACAACTGGGTAGGTACGCTGCCTACGCAGGTGCAGATGGCGCAGAACCCGCGTGTAACGGTTCGTTCGCGTGGCGTGATGGAGAAGTGCACCTTCTGCATCCACCGCGTGCGGTCTACGCAGCGCCAGGCGCGCAACGAAGATCGTCCGATGCAGACCGACGAGGTCCAGACGGCGTGCCAGCAGGCCTGCCCAACCAACGCAATTACCTTCGGCGATCTGAATGATCCCGAAAGCGAGCTCGTGCAGAAGCGCGACAACAGCCGACGCTACGAAATGCTCGACTACCTGAATGTAAAACCGCGCCTCTCCTATCTGGGGCGCGTCCGGAATCCAAACCCGCGACTGGCAGATGCAGACGCACCTGCCGAAACGGCGTAACCTCCGGCCTCCACGCTCACCCTGTCGAATCAAGCGTAGAAATCCGTGGACAAGCGTACCGAACATAGTGAGGGGCCTGCCGAAGGCAGCGAGAATTTTCACGAGCGGCCCCGGCTCGTAAAGGGCGGTCTCTCCTTCAGCGATGTGACCGAGCTGGTTTCGTACCATGCCGAGCGGAAAACGCCGACGGCCTGGTACGCTGCCTTTGCCGTGGCTTCAACCGGAGCCATGATGCTGATCGCCATGCTGGCCTATCAGGTCTATAACGGCGTCGGCGTCTGGGGCAACAACCAGCCTATTGCCTGGGGGTGGCCCATTGTGAACTTTGTCTTCTGGGTCGGTATTGGGCACGCCGGAACGCTTATTTCGGCGATCCTCTTTCTCTTCCGACAGCAGTGGCGTACCTCAATCAACCGCGCTGCGGAGGCGATGACGATCTTCGCGGTGATGTGTGCGCTCATCTTTCCGACGTTCCACGTCGGTCGCGTATGGGCTATCTACTGGACGCTGCCCATCCCTAATCAGATGGAGATGTGGCCGCAGTTCAAGAGTCCACTGCTGTGGGATGTGTTCGCTGTGTCGAGCTACTTTCTCGTATCGCTGGTCTTCTGGTACGTAGGAATGGTGCCCGACCTGGCCACCTTCCGCGACCGCGCGAAAGGGTTCTTCCGCAAGCGTATCCTTGGCTTCCTGTCGCTTGGATGGACGGGGGCAAACCGCCACTGGCGCAACTATGAGAAAGCATATTTGCTGCTTGCCGGTCTCGCTACACCGCTCGTGCTGTCGGTACACTCCGTTGTCTCGTTTGACTTCGCTGTGTCGATTCTACCAGGGTGGCATACTACGATCTTCCCGCCCTACTTTGTAGCAGGGGCTATCTTCTCCGGGTTTGCAATGGTAGTAACCTTGCTCGTCATTGCTCGAAAGATCTACAGCCTGGAAAATCTGATTACACTCGACCACCTCGAAAAGATGAACATCATCATCTTGGTGACGGGTACGATTGTTGGGTTTGCTTACATCACGGAGTTCTTCATTGCCTGGTACTCGCAGCTTGAGTACGAACAGTACGCATTTTTGAACCGTGCCTTCGGGCCCTATGCGTGGGCATACTGGATCATGATGACGTGTAACCTGATCTCACCCCAGCTCTTCTGGTTCAAGAAGCTGCGCCGGTCTATCCCGGTCATGTTTGGGCTCTCTATCCTTGTGAATATCGGGATGTGGTTCGAGCGCTTCGTGATTACGATTACGTCGCTTCACCGCGATTTCCTGCCGAGCTCGTGGGGCTACTACACACCCACAATGATTGACGTCCTCACCTTTGTAGGAACCTTCGGGCTGTTCTTCACGCTCTTCCTGCTGTTCCTCCGCTTCATCCCGATCGTAGCTATGGCTGAGGTCAAGACGGCAATGCCCGAGTCAGACCCACACTACTACGACGCCGAAGGCGATGGACACGCCCCGGCTGCGCAGGACGACACGCCGTACATCAAGCCTTCGCAAGGCTATCGTAACTACCGTGGCGGTAAGCAAAACGGAGACGATACGCCCGATGACGGTACAACAAACGGCGGCACCTAAAGCAGAACGGCTCCGTGCTCTGCTCTACTGATGAACTGAACACCCTCTTACCATGACACTGATCCAGGAAATCAAGGCCTCAATGGGCATCTACGATGGTGCCGAAGAGGGTCCATACGGAATGCTCGCCGAATTTCCAAACCCTGGCGTGCTTCTGCATGCTGCTGAGGCGACGCGTGAGGCTGGGTATCGGCAGTTCGATACGCACAGCCCGTTCCCTATCCACGGCATGGACGACGCTATGGGGCTCGGGAACTCCAAAGTGGGCTACTTTACGTTTGTGGGCGGACTCACCGGATGCGCAGGCGGCTACCTTATGATGTGGTGGATGAGCGCTGTTGACTATCCGCTCAACATCAGCGGAAAGCCCTTCTTTTCGTTGGAGCCCTCTGTGCCCATTATGTTTGAGCTGACTATTGTGGTAGCTGCTGTAGCTACCGTAGGAGCCATGTTGGCACTGAATGGCCTGCCACGCCCGTACAACCCCTTGTTCTATTCAGAGCGCTTCAGCAAGGTGACCGACGACCGCTTCTTCCTGCACATTGCCGCAAGCGATGAGCAGTTTGATGAAGAGGAGACCGCAGCCCTGCTGCGTGATCTCGGAGCTGAATACATTGAAATCATATATGATGACGAGGCTGTCGAGGCGTAAGACAACGCTGGCGCCCTCGCCCTCCTTCATGGCTGACCCTAACCTGCACAGTCGTATGCGTACCCTCCTTCTTTCCTTAGCTGCCCTTGCGCTCATCCTTACGGGATGCCGGGGTATGGAATCGGATAAGCCGCCGATTCACCCGAACCTGGACATGGACTACCAGGAGCGTTTTAATGCGCAAGAGGCGAATCCTTTCTTTGCTGATAATGCCGCGATGCGGAAGCCTGTGCCCGGAACGGTGGCCCGCGGGTTCCTGCGCGAAAACTCTGTCCTCTACACCGGTCGCGATGAGGAAGGCACATTCGTTGAAACGACTCCAGTAAATGTGACGCGGGCGCTTCTCGAGCGAGGTAAAGAGCGCTACGAGATCTACTGCTCGGTATGTCATGGCATTGCGGGTGATGGTCAGGGCATCATCATGACGGGTGATTACGGGTATACGCCCGCCCCCACTTTTCATAGCGACCGTCTTCGCGATGAAGAGCCCGATGGCTACATGTATGATGTCGTGGCGAATGGCGTGCGCAGCATGCCTGGCTATGCGCAACAGATTGCTGTAAAAGATCGCTGGGCAATCGTCTCGTACATGCGTGCCCTGCAGCGTAGCCAAGATGCGCGCGAAGGCGACTTGAGCGAGAGCGCCTTGCAGCAGATTGCTGCTGGACGAAGTGCGAACATCAACGTCGACTAACTCGCACTACTGTGTCTCGCTTCACGCTCACCCCATAGATCGCGGCCCCTCCGTCGAACCCCAGACCGCTACGTTATGTCAGACCCTGAATCGCGCTCATCCTCTTTGCTCACGTGGCTCATTGATCCGCTGCGTTCTACCTCCGAATCGGCCCCTCCCGAGTTTCAGTTTACGGGAGACCGACGCGTTTGGCTGGCTCCAGCCGCAATTGGGCTGGTGCTACTTGCGATCAGTGCCCTTGGGTGGCTGGTCAATCCCGAGCAGTTCTACGTTTCGTACCTGGCTGGTTGGACGTTCTGCTTCACGATCAGCATCGGTGCGCTTTTCTTCCTCTACTTCAACCATCTCACAAAGGCAGGGTGGAGCATTGTCGTAAACCGAATCAATGAGTCATTGCTATGGGCTTTCCCAATGCTGGCGATCTTGTTCATCCCTATCCTCTTTGGGATGGAGGAGCTCTACAATTGGGCACAGCCTGAGCGCTTTATCGAAGGGCATCCAAACTATGACGAAATCATTGCAGGTAAGGAGGCCTACCTGAACATGACGTTCTGGTCGATCCGGATGGTCTCCTACTTCTTGCTCCTGTCGCTGCTGTCGTACAAGCTGTACGCAACTTCTGTCAAGCAAGACGTGACCGGCGACGCCAGCCTGGTCAAAGATCTCCGCTTTACAAGCGCATGGGGGCTGCCGCTAACAGCTGTAATCACCGCCTTTGCAAGCTACGACATCCTGATGTCGATGGATGCGCACTGGTACTCCACCATATTCGGCGTTTATATCTTTGCAGGGGGGATGCTGGCTTTCCTCGCACTCACGATCATTACGGCGACGAGCTTGCAGCGCAGCGGTATGCTCAAGGATGTAATCACGCCAGAGCACTATCATGACCTTGGGAAATATCTTTTCGGGTTCACTGTCTTCTGGGCGTATATTGCATACAGCCAGTACCTGCTAATCTGGTATGCGGGCATTCCGGAAGTGACGATATTCTATCGCATCCGGCTGGAATACGGATGGGAGTGGCACAGCGCGATGCTTCTGCTTATGCACTTCGTCATCCCCTTCTTGATTTTGCTTCCGCGCATCACAAAGCGCATTCCTGTATTGCTTGGCATCATGGCCGTATGGCTCTTCGGGATGCACTGGTTTGACCTGCACTGGCTGAGTGTGCCTTACGTAAACGATGCAGGGGGCTTCCACTGGCTTGACTTTACAACCTGGCTGGGGCTGCTTGGGCTCTTCCTGGCTGCTGCCCTCTACCGGCTTAGCCGTCACGCACTTGTGCCTCACAAGCACCCTTACTTGCGCGAGTCGATGCATTTTGAAAACGTGTAGCCTGGAAGGGGGCAAATAGGTGGCTGCCCCGATTCAAGCCAGCTACTTTGTTTTTATCTTCGTGTTTGCTTTCGACCTTGTAGTAAATAATGCCGTATCAGATAATCCTGATATGCTGAAAAGCCCCCTTATTATACAATGAGTACTCAACCTTCATCCGGCGCCCCTGTGCTTATTACGCCCCGCGAAGCAGCGGTTGTGGATGGAAATAACGTTCGTTTCGAATGGGATGCAGAAGGTGAAGCCGATGGATACATTCTCCAGGTAGCTGAGTCTGCACGATTTGACGCCATTGTTCTGGAAGAAGAAACCGGCACCCATACGGCAGTCCGGGTCGCAGACTTTTTTCCTACCAACGAAGAGACGTTCTTTTGGCGTATCCTCACTATTGAAGGCGATACGATAACAACCGGAGATCGTGTAGAGAGCTTCGTAGCGGCTGACGCGGAAACTGCCCGTGCATACGGGGGGCTTCCCGAAAAAGAGGAAGATATGGGCCCAGCTGTAGAGCTGGTGCGCTCCGCAAAAGAAGAGATTCCCCAACGCGTTGTGTCACCCGAAGCGCAGTTTGAGCGTGAGCGCGAAGTGGGGGTTGCAGAAGAAGGCATTGCTGCTGGACAGATTGCAGGCATCGCTGTAGCGATCATTGTCGTGATTACTATTGCTGTGTTTGTTCTTTTCGCCTGGACAAACGTAGAGCAGCAGCAGGCCCGGCAAGCAGCAGTGGCAACACAGTCGTCTGTGGCTGAACAGACAAACGTGGAAGGCCGCCGCCAGATCTCAAGATATGAGGTGATCGACGAAGAAGAAGGACGGTATCGCATCCCGATAGACCGGGCTATCGACATTGTTGTTGAGGAACATACTCAGGAGCAAAATGATGAGGATGGATCGTAAACCCGGTAGCTGTGTGTAGCTATCCGGAATTCAATGGCCGCATCGCTTGCTCGGGCCAACTCGGTGCCACGTGCTGAGTAAACAGATCCTCCCACTTCGCTACAGAGGCGCTCCGACGTCCAAGGTCGTCTGTCAATGCTTTGTTGCTCTTTGTTGCTCTTTGTT